>JALCRY010000003.1 GCA_022652985.1 Eubacteriaceae bacterium
GATCAGGCAGGAGCTGGGACGCACGATCAGGAAGGCGTTTGTGCCGCAGTCGGAAGAATACAAACTGGTAGGAGCTGATTACTCGCAGATAGAGCTGCGTGTGCTGGCGCATATGAGTGAGGACAGCGAGCTTATTGCTTCGTTCAACAACGGAGAAGATATACACAGAGCGACTGCAGCGAGGGTGCTGGGGATACCGGAAGATGAGATCACTCCTCAGCAGAGAAGCAGAGCCAAGGCCGTCAATTTCGGCGTGATTTACGGGATGAGCGCGTTCGGTCTTTCCTCGAATATTCATGTGAGCCGGAAAGAGGCGGATGAGTATATAAAACAGTATTTTGAAAAGCATCAGGCGGTCAAGAAGTTCATGGACGGGAGCGTAGAGTTCTGCCGGGAGAACGGATATGTCACTACCATTCTGGGGAGGAAGAGGATAATAAAAGAGATCAATGCCTCGCAGTATATGGTAAGACAGCTGGGCGAAAGGCTGGCTATGAACAGTCCGATCCAGGGCAGCGCCGCGGACATCATCAAGATCGCGATGATCCGGGTGCAGGATGCGCTTCGCGGCAGGAAATCACATCTGCTTCTTCAGGTGCACGACGAACTGATAATTGAAACGCATAAGGACGAAGAGGAAGATGTGAAGAGGATACTGCGGAACTGCATGGAGCATGCGGTCGAACTCAGAGTTGCTCTGAAAGTGGATCTGAGCGAAGGCAGCACCTGGTATGAAATGAAGTAATGCGGCTGATTCGGGAGGAACGGTTTGAAGATAGGAATAACAGGAGGCATAGGCAGCGGGAAGTCGACGGTAACGGATTATATTACTGAGCAGGGTTATCAGGTGCTTGATGCCGATAAAATCGCCCGTGATATCGTTATGCCGGACGGCAGCGCGCTGGGGAAACTGGCTGCGGCTTTCGGTGAAGATATTGTCATGAAAGACGGAAATCTTGACAGGAAGGCGCTTGCTGAGATAGTATTCAATGACGAGGAAAAGAGAAAGATACTCAATGAGATAACACACTCAGAGATACGAGATATAATCCTGGCAGGCCTGGAAAATCCGCAAAGCGATCCGGTGTTTGCGGATGTACCGCTGCTTTTTGAGAGCGGATTTTATAAAGAGGTCGACCGCGTGTGGCTGGTGACAGCTTCGGAAAAGACCAGGATCAGAAGGGTATCGGAGCGTGACGGAGCTTCGGCTGAAGAGGTAAGGGCAAGGATAGGCAGTCAGATGCCGGAAGCGGAAAAACGCGCTCTGGCAGACAATATTATCAACAACGACGGCTCTCTCGAAGAGCTGTATGCGCAGATAGACAGATTATTGGAAGAAACAGATGGATAGTACTATAAGCAAAAAGAAAATAAAATGGATCATTACTGCCGCGGCGGCGGTGCTGATCGCGGTATGTCTCACGGGATGCGGGACAGGAAGCAGCACGACGACTTCATCGGGCGGTACCGAGTATCAGACCAAAAATGAAGTCCTGCTGGCCATGAACAGCGTGAAAACTCTGAACCCGGCAATATCCACGGATGAGGATACATATTACATTTCAAAGCTCATATATGACGGACTGTATTCGCTGGACAACAAGCTGACGCCGGCGAAAAACCTGGCCAAGAGAACTGCCGTTAATCAGGCGGCGAAAAGCATTACTGTAGTTCTGGTCAAAACAAACTTCCAGGACGGCAGACAGCTGACGGCATCAGATGTGAAATTTTCAGTGGAAGCATATAAGGCCGAGGGTTCGAAATGCAGATATTACGATCTTGTTAAAGATATTACATCAGTAAGGAAAATCAACAGCAGGACCTGCAGGATATATTTCGATTCAGCCAGCGACATGTCGGTCGCACATCTGACGTTCCCGATACTGCCGGCTCACAGATATGACTACAGTGTATCGACGCTTCTGGCGGCGAAAAATAATTTCCGGCCTGTAGGGACCGGCCAGTATAAATATTCTTCATTCGACACGACGAGACTGCTGACACTGAAGGCATATGCGGATTATCACGGCGAAGCGGCTGTGAATACGGTTAAAATATCCGTAATACCGAACAAGAACGCAGCTTCTGCTTTTAATCTGATCCAGTCGAGCACGATATCGCTGCTGATATCGAAAAGTCCGACCCGTGAGGGCAGCATAGAGAAATCGGCTGTGAAGATAAAGAATTTCGCGTCTTCTCAGATGGAGATGATAGGATTCAATATCAAAAAGACGGAGATGGAAAACAAGACAATAAGGCAGGCTATTGCGACCGCGGTCAACAATAAGGCAATTATCCAGAACTGCTATTCCGGCAGCGGCATGCGCAACGACAATCTGTATTATCCGGGATATCTCGGAGTAAAGAGCACGGGAGACCGCTATGCCTATGATCTGGACAAAGCGGCTGTGCTTTTCGAGGACGCCGGATATGCCGATGACGATCATGATGATATGCTCGAAGATGAAGAGGGCAAGGAGCTTACGCTTACGATCCTGGTCAATAACAGCAGCACCAGATATTCTGCCGTTAAGATCATCAGCCGATCGCTGAAAAGTCTCGGCATACATGTCAATGTGGTCAGGAGCACTTCGGAGAAAGCTTATCTCAAAGCTCTGAAGAAGGGAGACTATGATCTGTTCTACGGCGGATACAGCATGAACGAGCTGAGCGATCTGCGAGATATTCTGTCGACTGACGGGACATCGAACTTTATCGGATATTCGAATACGAAACTGGACAGATATCTGAATCAGATGGGCTACGGCATTGAAGAGGATGCCGCCGTCAATAAGTATAAACAGATAAAGCAGGTAATAAACAGCGACCTGCCGTATTACTGCGTACTGTACAAGACTTACGGCGCGATCAAGGCACCTGCGCTTGAGGGAACAGTTTCGCCTGCGTTCAATAATTATTATTACGGATGCGGGAACTGGAAGTGCAGATACGAGGTCACGGGCTCGAGCAGCACCAGTACAAATGCGACTGATAATGCAGCTGCGAACAAAACAAAGTCGGCTGCAGATAATAATTAAAAAAAAGATAAAAAAGGTGTTGAAAATGCACTTGAAGAGTGTTATATTATAATAGCTGTTCGGGTGAACGGCTATATATGCGCCTGTGGCGGAATCGGCAGACGCGCACGCTTGAGGGGCGTGTGGGAGACCGTATCGGTTCAAATCCGATCAGGCGCACCATATTGATCAGGAAGCTGAGGCTTCCTGATTTTTTTATATACAAAAGGCCCTGTTTCTTGATATAATTAAAGATCTACAGGGGGAGAATATGCTGGCAGGATTAAGCGTCAAAAAACCATTCACAGTTCTTGTGGTAATAGTGCTGATAATAGTATTCGGTTTTGTTGCGTTCAGCAAAATGACGCCGGATCTGTTTCCTGCGTTCGATCTTCCTTATGTCGCGGTCATAACTACAGACAGCGGCGCTGCTCCGGAAGAGGTGGAGAAGACTGTCACATCACCTATGGAAGAGCAGATGGCAACTCTGGAAAATCTGAAAAGCATCAATTCCATATCGGCGGAAAATTATTCTATGATAATGCTCGAGTTCAACAGTGGAGCAGATCTTAATACTGTGTCGGTAGATATCAGGGACAAGATAGATATGGTCTCGGGCAAGTTCGGCGATTCGGTAGAAAAGCCGATCATATATAAGCTTAATCCGAATATGATACCTGTCACGATCGCGGCTGTCAGCAAAGAAGACACGAAGACTCCGGAGCTTTCCTCGCTGGTCGAAAATACTCTCAGCAGAAAGCTGCAGGGAACTGAAGGGATCGCAAGCGTTACAGAATCAGGTCTTGTGGAGCAAACGATAAATGTCAGACTCAGTCAGAAGAAAATCGACAAAGCGAACAAGAGGATGAAAGCGGCTGTTTCCGGACAATACGGCAGCAGTGAATCCGGACTGAAAAAGAATATTGCCGCCGCGGAGAAAAAGCAGAGCCTGCTGGCAAAGTCCAAAAAACAAATAGAAGCGCAACAGACGCAGCTGGCGGCTTTAAAGGGGACGGCGGGCGAAACGATCGACTCGATAAGGATCCTGGTGTCGAAGAGGGATGATCTGAAAGCTTCCGGGAATACCGCGGCAGCGGCAGCAGTTCAGAAGCAGATAGATGCGATGAAGAACAGTCTGACCGCCTATAACGGGCAGCTGAAAAGCATGGGGATCGACCTCGACACTATTGACAGCAGTCTTGCCTCAGTCAGCGCGGCCAAAGCCAGGCTTGCTGTCGGCTGTGATACTGCGCTGCAGAAATTAGCGAATTCGATGTCGGAAGTGACGTCGGGACAAAGTTCTATATCTTCGGCGATTTCACAGCTGAAATCATCTCTCGCACAGCTTAAAAGCAGCAGCAGCACGGCAGTCAATGCCGTAAATCTTGCCGGTTCGCTGACAAAGGCCAACATCGCGCAGCTTTTAGCGGCGCAGAATATAGATATGCCGGCGGGATACATATCGGACAGCGGCTCTGATCTTATGGTAAGCATCGGCGACAAGATCGATTCTGTCGATACACTGAAGAATCTGATCATCGCAGACAGCGGCATATCGGGCGTTGAGCCGGTGAGGCTCGGCGATGTCGCGTCAGTCAGATATATGAACAACGGCAATGAAGTATACGCGAAAGTCAACGGCAAGGACGGGATACTTCTGACTTTCAACAAACAGTCAGATTATTCGACGGCGGAAGCCGCTGACAATGTGCAGACTGAATTCAAAAAACTCGAAAAAGAATACAAGGGGCTTAAGTTCGATACACTTTCAGATCAGGGACAGTATATACACATGGTCATACGTTCGGTCCTGAATAATATTCTGCTGGGCGCGCTCCTGGCGGTACTCATACTCATATTCTTCCTGAGAGACTGGAGACCGACACTGATAACAGCGCTGTCGATACCGATAAGCGTTACATTCGCCATAGCGCTGATGTATTTTACGGGTGTCACTGTGAATGTTATCTCGCTGGCGGGGCTTGCGGTAGGCGTCGGCATGCTGGTTGATAATTCGATAGTAGTAATAGAGAATATCTACAGGCTCAGGGCGCTGGGATATGGCATGATAAAGGCCGCGGTTTCTGGCGCGTCACAGGTTGCAGGTGCGATCACGGCGTCTACGCTGACGACTATATGTGTTTTCATACCGATCGTTTTTGTGCAGGGCCTTACCAGGGAACTCTTTGTCGATATGGCTCTCACCGTAGCGTATTCGCTGCTGGCAAGCCTTTTCATAGCGCTGACCATGGTGCCTGTGATGGGGTCGGTCATGCTGAAACAGCCCAAAGAAAATACTGTTCTGTCACATGACAGCAAAACGATGCAGAAATATAAAAAAGCTGTGGAATGGGCACTCGGCCACAAAGCTGCCGTGCTGATAGTTTCATGCGCGCTGCTTGTTCTTTCCGGCGTCGTTCTTCTCACGAGGGGATTCGTCTTTATGCCGAGCATGGCGACTCAGCAGATCTCGGTGCAGATAACCATGCCTGAGGAGACTACGAGGACTCAGGCCGAGAAGACCTGCGACAGCATCAGTTCGAAAGTGCAGGGAATGACGGGAGTTGATACCGTGGGAGTGATGCTTTCGAGCACGACAACTTCGATGCTGGGGCTCGATGCGGGCGACAGCGATTATCATGACGTTTCGATGTATATACTGATGGACGATGAACATGTCAAAGATGCACCGGCGACGGCGCGCAGGATAGAAGCGATGTCGAAGAAGTACAACTGCGACATTACTGCGGTGGGAGCGATGGATATTTCGTCATATTCATCATCACTCGGCGGGAACAGTATCAGCATGTACGTGTATTCGGACGATCTCGGCGACCTCAGGAACGCGGCCGTGAAGATCGAGAACAAAATGAGAATGATGAAGGGCGTAAAGGATGTTTCCAACATCAGCGACAAGTCCACGCCGGAACTTAAAGTTTCGATAAATAAGAACGCAGCTATGAAAAAAGGACTGACGGCCGCGCAGATATATTCTCAGCTCTCGGCCGCGCTGCAGAAAAAGGTGACGGCGACATCCGTTCAGTATGACGGTGCATCACGCGACGTGATAATAGAGGGCGGCATCGGTGCAGGCATGACAGAGAAAAGCCTCGGCAATTTCAAACTTACGGCCGGCAGCAGTTCTGCAGCCGGCAGCAGTTCGTCAGCTGCCTCTTCTTCTGCTGCGGCGTCTTCTGTCAGACTGAAGGACGTTGCGGATATTTCGAAGAGCGAGTCGCTGAACGTCATATACAGAGAGAATCAGAAGAGAATGGTCAATGTCACCGCTAATGCCGGCGACGGATATAATATAACGAAGACTACAGACAGAATAAAATCAGCGGTCGAAAAGATGGATCTGCCGTCGTCTGTTACGGTGGAATTCAGCGGCGAGTATGACACTATAATGGATGCCATGCGCCAGCTGGGCGAAATGCTTCTGCTCGGCATGCTGATGATTTATCTGATCATGGTCGCGCAGTTCCAGTCGCTGAGGGCTCCGTTCATAGTAATGTTTACTGTTCCGCTGGCGTTCACAGGCGGCATGATAGGTCTGATCATCACGGGATATGAGATAAGCGTGGTGTCTATGATCGGCTTCATTATGCTGCAGGGCGTTGTCGTCAACAATGCTATCGTTCTGATAGATTATCTCAATCAGCTGAGGATGGGCGGCATGGAGAAACGGCAGGCCATCATAGAGGCCGGTGCGGCCAGAATAAGGCCGGTGCTGATGACGGCGCTGACGACGGTACTCGGGCTGATACCTCTCGCTGCGGGGATAGGGAACGGGTCTGAAATGATGCAGCCGGTAGCTATCGTATGCATAGGCGGACTGCTCTATGCTACGCTTATGACGCTAGTTGTAATTCCGGTAATGTACGATATTATGGGGCGCAAAAAATTGCGCATTATTTCGGAGGAGGAGTTGACGATGACGGATGCATAATATATAATATCTCAATGTGCCGTTCTAGTTTATTTTTAGGCGATTCAGGCCGGCGTGATGGAACTGGCAGACGTGCAGGATTCAAAATCCTGTGGTGGCAACACCGTATGGGTTCGATCCCCATCGCCGGCACCATGATAGAAAAGGTATATTCCAAAGGAGGAAATAATAATGAGTAGTTATGCTGGGCTTATATTTCTGGTTTTGATGATCGCAGTCATGTATTTCTTGATGATCAGACCTCAGAAAAAGAAGGAAAAAGCAGTCAATTCGATGAGAAGCGCGCTTCGTGTCGGTGATCAGATCATCACGATAGGGGGCATTTGCGGAAAGATCGTAAAAACCAAGGACGAGTCGATCGTGATTCAGGTCGGTGCTGACAAAATCAAGTTTGAAATGATGAGATGGGCAGTATCGAAAGTCGTTAATCCGGCTGAGAGAGCTCCTGAGAAACCTGAGGAGGAGCCTGAAGAAGAAGAAGTTAAACGCCCTATGCCTAAGAGATTAAAAACAAAGGCAGACCTTGAAGCTGAAAATGCGAGACTGGCTGAAGAGAAGGCAGCTGAAGAAGCAGATAAAGAACCTGCAGAAGAAAATGCAGAGCCGGCGGAAGAAAACGCGGAGCCTGCAGAAGAAAACGCAGATAACAAGTAAGAATATTTTATTTGCAGCTCATAGGCTATCCAGCAGGATAGCCTATTTATTACGAATGGGAGAAATGCGGCCTGCGAAATGTCGAGGGTTGTATACAAGTACCAAAAAGTGTAAAATATAAGGTATGCAAAAATAATTTAAAGGCGGGTGCTAAAATGAAAGACAGAACCAGAAAAGTTCTGGCCATACTTATCGTAGTGGTTACGGTATTAGGCTGGTACGTAACGCTCTTCGGTATCGGCAGTATAAAAGCTGTCAAGGACAGTATAAAGCTGGGCCTGGATATCAAGGGCGGAGTTTACGTAGTTTTGCAGGCGGATACGAACAAGACCGGATCTGAACTGACAAAACTCATGGAACAGACAAAAGAGGTTATTAATAACCGTGTAGATGAGATGGGCATTGCGAATCCTACTGTTGCTATAGAAGGCAGCAAGAGGATCAGAGTCGAACTGCCTGGCGTTACAAATACTCAGGACGCTATCAAGCAGATCGGTAAAACAGCCAAGCTCGAGTTTACAATGGCTGACGGGACGCACGTGCTCGACGGAGGAGATATCAAAAAAGCTGAATCCGGGCAGAGTTCACAGAACAGCGGATATGTCGTAAACGTCGAAATGAGCAATAAGGGAGCCAAGGCCTTTGCCAAGGCGACTGAAAAGTGCATGAACGGCGGAACATCGAAGAATATTTACGGAGACAGTGCTAAGAAGACGAGCATCGTCATTACGCTTGACGGTGACGTTATTTCCGCACCGGTTCCTAGTGAAGTCATTTCGGGAGGAAAGTGCGAGATCTCCGGAAACTTCACAAAAGCTTCAGCATCAAATCTCGCAGCTCTCATAAGGGGCGGTTCGCTTCCTGTTTCACTGCATGAAGTAACATCTTCATCTCAGACTGCGGAAATAGGATACAACGCACTTACTAAGAGCATAGAAGCAGGTATAGTCGGTCTCATCATCATATACCTCATTATGTTATTCGGATACAGAATCATGGGCGTCGCTGCAGACCTGGCATTGACATTGTATGTATTGCTTATCGTCATAGCCATGGCAGTGATGGGGAGCGTTCTCACGCTGCCGGGTATTGCAGGTATCATCCTGGGTATCGGAATGGCCGTAGACGGAAATGTAATCATATTCTCGCGAATAACCGAGGAGATAGTAGCCGGCAAGACCGTGAGGGTCGCTGTCCAGACCGGTTATAAACGGGCACTTACTACAATCATCGACTCGCAGGTAACGACACTGATCGCTACGGTGATCCTGTATCAGATAGGTACGAGCGCAGTCAAAGGCTTCGCCTGGACACTGATGCTCTCCGTTATCGCAAGTATTTTCACGGCAGTATTCATTACGCAGATATTCCTGAATCTGCTGGCGAACAGTCCGAAATTCGGAACGCCGAAAATGTTCGGAGTGGGTGCCGACGGCAGGCCTGCATTTGATATAAAACGCGAGTTCAACTTCATCGGACGCAGAAAGATATTCTATTGCTGTTCTGCGGTCGTCATCGGTATCGGACTGATCGCGTTCATCGTCGGCGGCTTCAATTACGGAATCGATTTTACCGGCGGTACGATGATGCATATAAATATGCATAAACAGGTCTCAACAGCAGAGATCAAGAATGTCATGAAGGACAACGGAGTCAATACTACGCAGATGTCTATTGTATTCTCCGGCACAGGAAATAAAGAGGTCATCATCAAAACGACGACTTCCCTTGACAACGTAGCAAGAGACAAGATCATCAAAGATATGAAGGGCGAGTTCGGGATCAAGAATTCCGATATACTCGAAATAGAAAACTTCGGTGCGACTATAGGAAAAGAACTGCGGCATAATGCGATCGAGGCACTGCTCCTGGCAGCCCTCGGTATGCTGATCTATATACGGCTGCGATTCCGGGAATGGAAATTCGGAGCTGCCGCACTGGCGGGACTTCTGCACGATGTGCTTGTCGTGTGTTCGTTCTACGCCGTGTTCAGGATCACAGTGAACAACCCGTTCATTGCCGCCATCCTGACGGTTGTAGGATATTCGATCAATGATACGATCGTAATATTTGACAGGATCAGGGAAAATAACAGATTCATGAAACGGATCAGTCAGATCGACCTGATAAACAAGAGTATAAACCAGACTCTGACAAGATCGGTCATGACATCATTCACGACATTGATAGTCATGGTTCCGCTTCTGGTTATGACGAATGCAACGATCAGAGAATTTATTCTTCCTCTGATGGTAGGTGTAATAACGGGAACATATTCATCGATATGCCTGTGCTCACCATTGTATTATCAGATGTCGCGGGCAAGTGAAGAATCATCGTATCAGAAGCAGATCTCCGATTCTTCCAAAAAGAAAAAGAGCAAATATCAGGGCGCGCCTAAAAAAGAAAAGGCAGCCGATGCAATAGAAGTCAAAGCTGAAAAAGTGAAGATCGAGGGGCAGGAGACTGCTGAACCGGAGATCAAACAGGCACCTTCCGGCCAGAATCAGAACAATAACAGCGGCAATTCGAATAAAAAGAAAAAGTCCAAGAACGGAAAGAAAAAAGGAAAGAAGAAGTAATATTATTTTGAAGGGAAAGAGTTAATGGAGACCAGGCAGGAATTTCTGGACAGCATCACAGCAATAAATCCGAACTATGATATAGATTTTATATCACGGGCTTATGATGTCGCGGAAAAAATGCATACAGGTCAGCTCAGAAAATCCGGAGAACCGTATATCATACATCCCATGGCAGTCGCGAAAATACTGGCTGACCTTGGGATGGATGAAGCAACGGTCGCTGCCGGACTCCTTCACGATATAGTGGAAGATACAGATTATTCCAAAGAACAGCTTACAGCTGATTTCGGAGAAGAGATCGCTCTTCTGGTCGACGGCGTGACAAAACTCAGTTCTCTGGTGGCCGACAGCAAGGAAATAAGGCAGGCAGAGAGCATGAGAAAGATGTTCCTGGCCATGAGCAAGGACATCAGAGTACTGATAATCAAACTCGCCGACAGACTGCATAATCTCAGAACGATAAACTACATGAGCGAGAAGAAGATCCATGACAAATGTCAGGAGACGCTGGATATATATGCACCGCTGGCCAGCCGTCTCGGGATCTTCGCCATGAAGTTCGAACTTGAAGATATTGCGATGAAACATCTTTATCCCGAAGCTTACCGGGATATTGAGACGAAGCTCAATGCAAAGAAAGACGAGCGGCAGGCTGCTCTCGATCATGTGATTGCGGAAATAAAGGGCGCGCTGGAAAAGACGGACATCAAGTTTGAAATATACGGGCGTTCAAAGCATTTCTACAGCATATACCGCAAAATGGTTTATCAGAAAAAGGACATCGATGAGATTTTCGACCTGATGGCTGTCAGAGTCATAGTAGAAAACATCAAGGACTGCTATGCCGTTCTCGGTACAGTACACACTATGTGGACGCCGATACCGGGACGATTCAAAGATTACATAGCTATGCCAAAGCCTAATATGTACCAGTCTCTTCATACAACTGTTATGGGAGACAGCGGAAGACCGTTCGAAGTGCAGATACGTACTTACGAGATGCACCGCATCGCTGAATACGGCATCGCCGCGCACTGGAAATATAAAGAGGGCATTTCCAAAGACAAGGAAGAAGTCAAGCTGGCGTGGCTCAGGCAGGCGCTGGAGTGGCAGGCCGACACCAAAGATCCGAAAGAGTTCATGGATACTCTGAAGGTCGATCTTTTTGCGTCTCAGGTATTTGTATTCACACCGGCAGGTGACGTCATGGAACTGCCGGCGGGGGCGACACCGCTGGATTTTGCGTTTAAAGTCCATACGGATGTCGGCGTGAAGTGCATAGGTGCAAAAGTAAACGGGAAAATGGTCACTATTGATCATAAGCTGGAAAACGGAGACATCGTTGAGATACTGACAAACCCGAATTCCGGCGGGCCGTCGATAGACTGGCTGAATATTGCCAAATCTACCACGGCCAGAAACAAGATACGTCAGTGGCTCAAGAAGGAGTCGAAATCCGACAACGTCGAAAGAGGCAAGGACGCTCTTGACAAATACATCAGGAAAAGAGGATATGATGTCAGAGACATCATAAAGAATGCCTATATCCTGAAATGTACCAAGGAAATGAATTTCAACAGCCCGGACGAGCTGTACAATCAGTTGTCCAACGGAGGCACTTTCGTTGCCAAGACAGGCAAGATACTCATAGGATATTACGAGCAGGAAAATGCCGAGGCTAAGAAAAAAGAAGAAAACACAGAAGATGTTTTAGTAAACGAGGAAAAAGTAAGGAACCGGGCCAAAGAGCGCGCGAAAGCGAAGCGCGACAATCCGGGCGTCATCGTCAAGGGCATGGACAACCTGCTGATCAGGATGGCGCATTGCTGCAATCCTGTCCCGGGTGATGATATCGTAGGATTCATAACCAAAGGACGGGGCATTTCCGTACACAGAAAAGACTGTGTCAATATACAGGCTATGCCTCCGGATGAGAGAGCGAGATTCATTGAGGTTGAATGGGATCTCAGCCGGGGCAAGGAATATGATGCTGATGTTACGGTAGTTTGCGATGACAGAAAAGGATTATTTTCGGATATCTCGAAAGTATGCGAAAGTATGGATGTACGTATCGTAGGCGTCAATACCAAAATGGATCCGGATCAGGTCGTCACGATAATACTGACACTGTCGATTTCGGATACTGCACAGATGGCGAAGCTGCTTTTGAATCTCAAGAGCGTGCCGAGCGTTCTGGAAGTGTACAGAACGAACGCATAGGAGAATAGAAATGAATATCGAAAACATGCCGAGCGGATTTCTTATGGTCAACACATATCTCGTTACGGATGAGAAGACAAATAAGGGCTTTATAGTCGATCCTGGCGGATATGATACGAATATGACAAAAAAGATCAGAGATGGAAAAATCGATCTTGAATATATAATACTGACACACGGGCACTCTGACCATATAGGCGGTGTCGCGGAATATCAGAAGGAATTTCCGGATGTGAAAGTCGTTGCGTCGAAATATGAAACCGAGATGCTCGGTGATCCTGACATTAACCAGTCCAAAATGTGGACCGGTGTCGCGGTCGCTGTGCAGGCTGATATTACAGTCGATGAGGGGGATACTCTTGATGTGGGCGGCATCAGACTCAGATTTACGATGACTCCCGGCCATACAAAGGGCGGAATGTGCATTATTACAGACGGTGTTGTTTTCAGCGGCGATACGCTTTTCTGCGCTTCTGTAGGCAGGACGGATTTCGCCGGCGGATCATTTGACGATCTGGCAAAGTCGGTACGTGAGAAGCTGTTCGTGCTTCCGGATGAAACGAAGGTGCTTCCGGGGCATATGGGCCCGACGACTATCGGATTTGAAAAGGAGCATAATCCTTTTGTATAAGATAGTACTGCAGGGTGTAAGCAACAATCATGAATATGAGGAACTGATAAAGCTGTTCCTTCGTCCGGACGAATATGAGATCTGCGGGGCGGGAGACGCTTCCGATGCGGATTTTGTATTTGTTGATCAGGGCGATAAGAACATCGTTAAGAGTGAGATATATGATGAGCTCACGCAGCTTACAGGTATCCGGCCGGTATGGGGGATACTGACAGGCATCAGGCCTGTCAAGCTGGCGGGAGAACTCGTGAGAGATGCGGAAAGGCATTATGAGAGAGATGCATATGCTGCGGCGCGCCGGAAAATGGTGTCTTATTATCGCACGAGCGGCGAGAAGGCGGACCTGGCGCTGGATATGTACAGGCTCCAGCAGGAAACATTCGGGGTCCCGCCGGATAAAACTGTCGGGGTGTATATAGATATTCCTTTCTGTCCGACAAGGTGTCTTTACTGCAGTTTTGCCTCAAATCAGACGGACTACAGCGAGACGCTCAGGTATATGGAAGCCCTTTACAGAGAAATGAATTTCGTGGCTGACGGAATGAAGGAAAAAGGCTGGTCAGCCGAGTCGATATATATTGGGGGAGGAACACCATCCACGCTGGAAGCAGCGGATTTTCGAAAGTTTCTTCTGAAAGTAAAGGATATGTTCGGAGGACCGCAACTGGCCGAATTTACCGTAGAAATGGGACGGCCGGATACTATTACTGCCGAGAAGCTCGAAGCTGTGAAAGAAGCGGGGGCGCAAAGAATAAGCATCAATCCTCAGACTATGAAGGACGAAACGCTGGAACTGATCGGCAGAAAGCATGACAGCACAGCTGTCAGAGAGGCTTTCGCAGAAGCGCAGAACGCAGGTATCAGGGTCATAAACGCGGATCTGATCGCGGGACTTCCGCTGGAAACTGCGGAGGATTTCGACAATACTCTGAAGGAAGTCAGGCAGCTCGGACCGCAGAACATAACTGTGCATTCGCTGTCTGTGAAAAGAGCTTCGAAGCTCGTGGAGATCGATAAGGATTTTCATTATAAACAGGCGGGTCTCGTAACGGAGATGCTTGAACAGGCGAGGTCATATCTTGCGGGATGCGGATACAGACCGTATTATCTCTACAGGCAGAAGCATATGTCTGGAGCTCAGGAAAATACGGGATATGCGCTTCCGGGAACTGAAGGACTGTACAATGTCAGGATCATGGATGAGACGCAGACTATAATCGCCATGGGCGCTTCCGGGATGACAAAAGTGTATTTCCCGGAGGAGAACAGGCTTGAACGCGTGCCGAACGTGTCGAATTATGAAATATACATCGAGAGGATCGATGAGATGATAAACAGAAAGAAAGAAGGATTATTCAATGCTTACGAACGCACCTAAAGGCACCAAGGATATGCTGCCGAAGGACGCATACAAATGGCACTATGTGGAAAAAGCTTTTGAGGAGCTCTGCAGACGTTACGGATTCAGGGAAATACGGACGCCTGTCTTTGAGCATACAGAGCTTTTTGTACGCGGAGTCGGCGGTACGACGGATGTTGTCCAGAAGGAAATGTATACGTGGGAACAGGCAAAAAGAAGCCTGAGCCTCAGACCTGAGGGAACATCGCCCGTGGTCAGAGCGCTGGTCGAAAACAAGCTGTATGCGGAAGTGCAGCCTACCAAGGTTTATTACAACATATCTTGTTTCCGTTATGAGAAGCCTCAGTCCGGCAGACTGAGAGAATTCCATCAGTTCGGCATCGAGACATTCGGGACGGATGACATGATGGCTGATGCGGAAATAATCGCTATGGCGGATGAGTTCCTGAAGATGATGGGGATAACCGATGTCAAACTCAGGATCAACAGCATCGGCTGCCCGGAGTGCAGGGAAAACTACAGAAAGGTGCTTAAGGAATGGCTGGCGCCTAAATACGATCAGCTGTGCGATACCTGCAAGAGCAGATATGAAACGAATCCGATGAGGATACTCGACTGCAAATCGCCGGAAGATCAGAAGCTGGTCGAAGGCGCGCCGGTAATGCTTGATTATTTGTGCGATGACTGCCGGGAGGCGTTTGAGGAACTCAAATCCGATCTGGAGGCTATGGATATCGCGTATACTGTAGATCCGGGGATCGTCAGAGGCCTGGATTATTATACAAAGACAGCGTTCGAATTCATTTCGGAAAACATAGGAGCGCAGAGTACCGTCTGCGGCGGCGGCAGATATGATTACCTGACCGAAGAGATCGGCGGACCTCATATGCCGGGTGTCGGATTCGGACTGGGGATAGAGAGGCTTCTCATCACCATGGAGGAAAACGGTTTTGTTATTCCCGAGCCAGAGGGGCCGGATGCATTTATCGCCTTTATGGGTGACAGGGCAAAAAAATATGTCATAAAACTTGTATCGGAACTCAGGAAAGCCGGTTTCTCGATTGAGATGGATTCGCTGGCGAGAAATCTGAAAGGCCAGTTCAAGTACGCGGACAGAGTCAGAGCCAGGAGGACGATCGTGATCGGAGATGACGAACTGGATTCCGGCAGGGCGACTGTCAAGGATATGATGAGCGGAGAACAGCAGACTGTGGCATTTGAGGATATCACAGCATTACTTAAATAGATGATTACTGAAGGTGGAACAATGGAAAGCATTTTTAAAAGAACGCATATGTGCGGTCAGCTCCGCGCAGGAGATATCGGAAAAGACGTTGTCCTCAACGGATGGGTGGCAAAGAGAAGGGACCTCGGAGGGCTTATATTCTGTGATATCAGGGATAAAACAGGCATCACGCAGGTAGTATTTGACGATAAGATCCCTAAGGAACTTTTTGAGAAAGCGGATTCGCTTCGAAGCGAATATGTCGTGGGCGTCAAAGGAAAAGTCAGAGAAAGAGAGTCAGCAAATCCCGATCTTCCGACCGGAGATGTCGAGATCTTTGCTAATGATCTTATTCTGTACGCAAAATCGGAAACGCCGCCGATCTATATCAAGGATGATGACAAGGTCGATATGAATCTGAGACTGAAATATAGATATCTTGATCTCAGAAAGAAGAAAATGCAGGACAACCTTGCTTTCAGAGGCAAAGTATGCAAGATCGCCAGAGACTATTTCTATGAAAACGGATTCACAGAAGTGGAAACGCCTGATCTGCAGAAGCCGACTCCGGAAGGGTCGAGAGATTATCTGGTCCCGAGCAGAGTTCAGAAGGGATGCTTCTATTCTCTGCCTCAGTCGCCTCAGCTTTTCAAACAGCTGCTGATGGTCGGAGGTACTGACAGATATATACAGATCGCCAGATGCTTCCGTGATGAGGACCTCCGTGCTGACAGACAGCCGGAATTCACGCAGATAGACATGGAGATGTCTTTTATTGACGAGGACGATATCATTGCCGTAAACGAGGGCTTTTTGAAGATGCTTTTCAAGGAAACAATGAATATCGATATACAGATACCTCTGCCGCGCATGAAGTGGGATGAGGCTATGACGAGATACGGAAGCGACAAGCCTGATACGAGATTCGGATTCGAGCTTCATGATCTGGCACAGATGGATATTATCAGAAATACTGAATTCAAAGTTTTTGCCGATGCACTGGCAGGCGGCGGAAGCGTCAGAGGGATATGCATAACTGACGGAGCGGATAAATACAGCAGAAAACAGATCGACAAGATGACAGATCACATTAAGAGTTTCGGAGCAAAAGGTATGGTCTGGATCAAAAAGACCGCTGACGGGATCACTTCGTCTGTCAATAAGTTCTTTGATGAAGAAATGCTGTCGCAGATCGCGGCTGAATTTGAGGCCGGAGACAATGACCTTATTCTCATCGTTGCCGACAAGCCGAAAGTCGTATTTGACAGTCTCGGCTATCTGAGACGCGCGATCGCTGATGAGATGGGGCTGCTGGACCCTGAAGTATTTAACATGTTATGGGTCGTGGATTTCCCGTTGTTCGAGTACAGCGAGGAAGAGCAGAGATATGTGGCGGAACATCATCCGTTCACACATCCGAATATCGAAGATATAGACAAGCTGGAAGAGCATCCGGAACTGTGCCATGCGAGAGCGTATGATATCGTAATCAACGGCGTCGAAGCAGGCGGCGGAAGTATAAGGATACATGACAAGGATCTGCAGGACAAGATGTTCAAAGTTCTGGGAATGGACGACCGGACGATCGAGGAAAAATTCGGATTCCTGGTCGAAGCATTCAAATACGGAGCACCTCCTCACGGCGGTCTGGCCTACGGTCTTGACAGACTGGTCATGCTGATGCTGGGAGAAGAAACGATCAGGGATGTCATAGCATTCCCGAAGAATCAGGCTGCGCAGTGCATGGTATCCGGAGCGCCGGGACCGGCGGCCGAAGAAGATCTCGACGAACTCGGGATAGAACTTGAGAAACAGGAATAGTACAGTGAAAAGAGTAGGAGTGCTGGGCGGATCGTTCGATCCTGTGCATTACGGACATTTATGCCTCGCGCAGGATGCAAGAGATCTGGCCGGACTTGATGAAGTAATACTGATGCCGGCAAAGCTGCAGCCGTTCAAGTTGGACAAGCGTCTGACAGAGCCTGCGGACAGGCTGACGATGCTGAAGATCGCGGCGATGAGGCTGGAAAACATTTCGGTATCTTCCCGGGAACTGGATTCGGACAGGATCTCATACACGGCAACGACGCTGGATGAGCTGAGACAGGAACTCGATGACGGAGATAAATTGTATTTTATCACCGGGACAGATTCGTTTATTGCTCTGGGAACATGGTACAGGGCCGATGAGATCCTTGCGCATAACGGAATCGTGGTCGGGATAAGGCCGGGATACCGTGAGGACGAGGTGGAGCAGAAATCGGCATTATACAGGACCGCATTCGGTACGGAGGTCATGATAATCGAGAACAGAAGGCTGGATATATCATCGACGGAAATAAGAGAAAGGGTAAGAAAAGGGGAGAGCACAGAGGGGCTTCTCCCGCAGGAAGTAAGAGATTATATTGATGAACACGGAATCTATAAATGATTATATAAAAGAACATTACTCGGAAAAGCGGAGAGTTCATACGGAAGGTGTCCGGACTACAGCCATAGAAATGGCAAAACGTTTCGGAGCGGATCCGGAAAAGGCTGAAACAGCATCGCTTTTTCATGATATGTTCCGCGGTACGCCTGTTGAGGATCTGAACAGATTGATCGATGAGACGGGCATACCCGAAAGATACAAGGGCAATGCCAATCTGGCACACGGCAAGCTCGCGGCCGCCGTCATGGAGCGTGACTGGGGAATAACCGACCGGGATATCCTGAATGCAGTTTCATTCCATACGACGGGAAGAGCAGGCATGTCGCAGCTTGAAAAAGTGGTTTTCCTGGCGGATGCCATAGAACCGAACCGGGATTATCCGGGAGTGGACGGTCTGCGGAAACTGGCAGCAGAGGACCTGGACGGCGCGTGTCTGGCCAGCCTGAGAGGAACAATAAGTTTTTTAGAGGAGCAGGGGAGTTTCATTGACCATGATACTGTAGATGCAATGGAATGGTTCACTGCTTCGGAAGGAGATAAACGAATGGAAACAAAGGACATCGCACAGCTTGCAGCGGAAGCGATCGACAAAAACAAGGGTTTTGATATAATGATCATTGACATTGCCTCAAAATCTTCGTTTGCGGACTATTTTGTCCTTGCGTCGGGCGCAAATGAAAGACAGATAGGCGCACTGCAGGAAGATGTTGAAGACGCATTGGCGCAGAAAGATGTTTTTGCGAAGAATATAGAAGGCAGAAAAGAGTCGGGATGGATACTGATGGATTACGGTGATATCATAGTAAACGTGCTGACAGCTGAAATGAGAGAAAGATACAACATTGAAAAAGTGTGGGCAGATTGTAAAATGATCACGATGGAGGAGTAGTCATGGAGAATAAATATAATCACGCAGCCGTAGAAAAAAAGTGGCAGGATATCTGGGAAGCCACAAAACCGGATAAAGTTGAAGTAGATCACGACAAGAAGAAGTATTATGTACTGGAGATGTTCCCGTATCCTTCGGGAAAACTTCACATGGGTCATGTCAGGAACTATTCAATAGGTGATGTGGTCGCCAGATTCAAGAGAATGCAGGGATACAATGTACTGCATCCGATGGGCTTTGACTCTTTTGGCCTGCCTGCTGAGAATGCGGCTATACAGCATAATATTCCTCCTGCCAAATGGACATGGGACAACATCCATGAGATGGAAGTGCAGCTCCGCCAGCTCGGCCTTTCATATGACTGGGACAGAGAAGTACAGACATGTGATCCGAGTTATTACAAGTGGATGCAGTATATTTTCATCCAGTTTTATAAAAAGGGACTCGCATACAAGAAAGAGACCCAGGTCAACTGGTGCCCGGGCTGCCAGACAGTACTGGCAAACGAGCAGGTAGTTGACGGCAAGTGTGAGAGATGCAAATCGCTGGTCGGCAAGAAAACATTGTCGCAGTGGTGCTTCAAGATCACAGATTATGCAGATAAGCTTCTCGCGGATCTGGACAATCTGCCGGGCTGGCCTGAAAAAGTAAAGATCATGCAGAAAAACTGGATAGGCAAGAGCACAGGCGCGGAAGTAACGTTTGAGATCCAGGGATATGACAAAGGCCTGACGGTATTTACGACACGTCCGGATACACTGTTCGGAACGACATTCATGGTACTCGCTCCTGAGCATCCTTATATCGACGATCTTATTCCGGAAGGCAGCGAATACAGAGCTGCCGTGGAAAAGTATATCGATGACGCCCAGCACATGACTGAAATCGAAAGAGGCGCAGCGAACAAACCGAAGACAGGTGTGTTCACAGGACGTTACGCAGTAGATCCTGTAAACGGAGCGATAGTTCCTATATATATTGCTGACTATGTCATGATGGGCTACGGAACCGGCGCGATCATGGGTGTTCCGGCACACGACCAGAGAGACTTCGATTTCGCGAAGAAATTCGGCATAGACATTATTCCGGTAGTCGATTCGGATGATCCTTCCATCGATGTGAATGACCTCAAGGAGGCCTTCGCTGCGGAAGGCAGAATGATCAACTCCGGCGAGTTCGATGGAATGAACAACCGCGATGCCATCCAGAAGATGTTCACATGGCTCGAGGAAAAGGGTATCGGTAAAAAAGCGACCACATACAAACTCCGCGACTGGATAATTTCCAGACAGAGATACTGGGGTACGCCTATTCCTATGATATGGTGCGACGACTGCGGATGGGTGCCTGAAAACGAGGAAAACCTTCCTGTCCTTCTGCCGGAAGATGTAGAGTTTACCGGCAAGGGTGAATCACCTGTGGCGACAAGCAAGACATTCGTCGATACTGTCTGCCCGAAGTGCGGGAAACCTGCGAAGAGGGAAGTAGATACTATGGATACATTCCTTGATTCATCATGGTATCAGATCAGATACTGCGATCCGCGGAACGATGAAAAGTGCTGGGACAAGGAAACTGCAGATTACTGGATGAACGTCGATCAGTATATCGGCGGCGTTGAGCACGCTATCATGCATCTGCTTTATGCCAGATTCTTCGAAATGGCTCTGCATGACTGCGGACTTATCGAAGCGACCGAGCCTTTCGAAAACCTCCTGACACAGGGAATGGTAATAAAAGACGGCAAGAAGATGTCGAAATCGATCGGCAACATTGTCACTCCGCTCGACATCATAGATAAATACGGCGCTGATACTGCAAGATTGTTTATCCTTTTTGCAGCACCGCCTGACAGAGAGCTCGACTGGTCGGATGCCGGGGTGGAAGGCAGCTACCGTTTTATAAACAGAGTTTACAGACTGGTTTACGATTTCGTCGAGAAGTACGGCAGCGGTTCCTCTTCGTATACTGTAAAAGACGCACATGACAAGGAACTCAGATTCAGGCTCAATGCGACCTGCAAGAAGGTCGGAGATGACATAGACAAGAGATTCAGTTTCAATACGGCGATAAGCTCGATCATGGAACTGGTAAATGCCATGTATAAGTATAAGGATGAAGACGGTTTCAATGAAGAGCTGTTCAGATGCGCAATTGAAAATCTTGTTACTATGATGTCGCCTTTCACACCGCATGTCTGCGAAGAAATGTGGCAGCATCTCGGCAAGACCGAATCAGTGCACAAGGAAAAATGGCCTGTATGGGAAGCTGATGCAATGGAGAGAGACGAAGTCGAAATCGTTATTCAGCTGAACGGCAAAATCAAAAAGAAGATGAACGTTAAAACAAATCTTGACAGGGACGGACTCGAAGAAGAAGTCATGGCAAGCGACGAGGTCAAAGAACTGGTAGGCGACAGGAACGTAGTAAAAGTAATCGCCGTACCGGATAAACTCGTGAATATAGTAGTTAAATAAATTGAACGGAAGGTATGAATGAACAACAGCAACAATAAAATAAAGTCGGGGAAAAGCGGAAGTCTGAAGATAATACCGCTGGGCGGTCTGGAAGAGATCGGAAAAAATCTGACGGCCCTGGAATACGGCAATGATATCATGATAATAGACTGCGGAATGTCTTTTCCTGATGACGACATGTACGGAATTGACGTCGTCATCCCCGATTTCACCTACCTTATCGAGAACGCCAAAAAGATAAGGGGAATCGTGATCACTCACGGACATGAGGATCACATCGGTGCAATACCGTATCTCGAGAAGAAGCTCAATGTCCCGATATGGGCTACCAAGCTTCCTCTTGGGCTGATCAAAAACAAGCTTGACGAGCACGGTCTTAAATGCAGACTGCATGCGGTCGAGGCGGGAGACAAGATCAAGCTGGGAGTATTTAAAGTGGAGACGATACGGACGACGCATTCGATCGCGGATTCCATATGTCTCTGCATAGATACACCTGTCGGAAAGATATTCCATTCCGGCGATTTCAAAGTCGATTTTACGCCTGTCGACGGTGAACCTATAGATCTCGGAAAACTCGCTGAGATCGGCAGAGAAGGCGTCCTGCTGATGATGTGCGACAGTACAAACGCAGTAAGGAGCGGCTTCACAAGGTCGGAAAAATTTGTCGGAGACGCGCTTGAAGATATCTTCCGCGCCGCTAAAGACAGGATAATCGTAGCAACATTTTCATCCAATGTGCATAGAATACAGAAGATGATAGATATTGCGGTGATGTGTCACCGGAAAGTGGCGATATCAGGCAGAAGCATGATCAATGTCGTGACGCTCGCAATAGAGCTGGGATATCTGAAGATACCAAAAGGCGTACTGATAGATGTCAACAAGACAAAGAACATTTCGGATAAAGAGCTGGTGATCATCACAACAGGAAGCCAGGGTGAACCGATGAGTGCGCTGGCCAGGATGGCATCAAACGAGCATAAAGCTATAAAGATAAAGAAGGGCGATACAGTAATACTTTCGTCGAATCCTATACCGGGCAACGAAAAGCTGGTTTCGAATATCGTGAACGAACTGTTCGAACTCGGCGCAGATGTCATATATTCGGACATTGCCGAGACGCATGTTTCGGGACACGCCTGCCAGGAGGAGCTCAAGCTGATCCACTCGCTGATAAAGCCGAGGTTCTTCATGCCTGTGCACGGAGAATACAGACATCTCAAGGCACACGCTGATCTGGCGCAGGAACTGGGGATGAAAGAAAAAGACATCTTTATCATGCAGAACGGCGACTGTCTGCAGCTTACGCACAACAGGGCGCGTGTCATACCGAACGTGACGCAGGCTGACGGAGTAATGGTCGACGGCCTCGGGGTCGGCGATGTCGGGAATATAGTCATGAGAGACAGAAGACTTCTCTCGGAATCCGGATTGATAATCGTCGTGTGTTCGATACAGAAGGGAACAGGCGAGATCGTATCCGGGCCTGACCTCATTTCCCGAGGATTTGTATATGTCAGAGAAAACGAAGACCTTATGGGAGAAGCCAAGAAAGTGGTTGAAAAA
Source organism: Eubacteriaceae bacterium (assembly GCA_022652985.1). Classification (GTDB taxonomy): domain Bacteria; phylum Bacillota; class Clostridia; order Peptostreptococcales; family Anaerovoracaceae; genus JALCRY01. The sequence continues at coordinate 23,008 of JALCRY010000003.1, forward strand.
TCACTGGAAAGATGTTCAAAAAACAATAACAGAGACTGGAATTCAATGAAGGGCGCGGTCAGGGATGATCTGAGAAAGTTCATATATAACCGAACTGAGAGAAATCCGATCATATTGCCGATATTCATGGAAGTATAACAACCGGAACAGGAGGAAATTATGAACGTATATGATGAAGCTCACAATTTGCAGACGGCTATAAAGGAATCGGAAGAATTCAAGCAGTTTGATGCTGCAAGAAGAAAAATCGACGAGAACCCTCAGCTGAGCGGCATGCTGAAGGACTTCAGGGAGAAACAGATGGCGGTTCAGGCCAAGCAGCTTATCGGTGAAGAAGTAGGAGAAGAACTCATGGGAGCTGTTCAGCAGCTCTACGGCATTATTGCACAGGATCCTGCGGCAGCGGAGTACCTGCAGTGCGAAATGAGATTTTCGGTCATGATGAAAGATGTCTACGAGATACTGTCCGAAGTAGTCGGAATACCGCAGGCATAGCGGATACTTGTTATAAGCGGCATTTTTTGTTATAATATATCGCGGTCTTTGCAATGGCGGAGCCGCAGATGAAATAAGTAAATAATTTTATAAAGAAACGGAGAGATATATAATGATAAGCGCAGGAGAATTCAGAAAGGGTATGACGTTCGAAATGGACGGAGAGCCGAATGTCGTCATCGACTTCCAGCACGTTAAGCCGGGCAAGGGAGCGGCTTTTGTAAGAACCAAGTATAGAAACATTCTTACAGGAGCAACAAGAGAAGAAGCTTTCAATCCGAACGACAAGTTCCCGAAGGCTCACATCGAAACAAAGCAGATGCAGTATCTGTATGCAGACGGAGATCTTTATTACTTTATGGATCAGGAGACATACGAGCAGATACCGCTCATGCAGGAACAGGTAGAAGAAGCTATGAAGTGGCTCAGAGAAAATGATGAAGCCACGATCAAATTCTATAAAGACCAAGCATTTATGGTTGAAGCACCGAACTTCGTTGATCTCGTTGTTACGGAGACAGAACCGGGCGTAAAGGGCGATACTGCAACAAACGTTACCAAAACGGCGACAGTTGAGACCGGCACCGATGTCCAGGTACCGATTTTTATCGAAGAAGGCGAACGCATACAGATAGATACGAGGACAGGCGAATACCTCGGAAGATCAAAATAAAAATCGAAATCGAAAAAAACCGGGACGTATGAATAATGCGTCCCCTAGTTTTTGTACAGAGGGAGATAATTTATGGCCAAGAAAGCAGTTATCGGCGTACTGATACTGGCTGTCGTCATCGTCGGCGGACTTTTCGGATACGTGCGTATCGAAGGCAGAGCGGTAGACAGCACATCAAAGGCAACGCAGATATTTACTGTGGAGCAGGGTACCGGCGCGGCCCAGATAGGATCATCGCTTAAGACCAGAGGGCTGATAAGAAGCTACAGAGCTTTTATGCTGCAGGCGAAATTCAGCGGCAGCATAAGCAGGATGCAGGCCGGTTCTTATGCATTTTCCAAATCGATGAGCATGTCCGAGATGATAGACGATATGGTCAGCGGGGACACTGCGGGGCAGACTTTCACTGTCACTGAAGGCATGAGCATGGAAAAAATCGCTGTTATGCTGGCGAAGCAGGGCATATGTACCAAGAAGGCTTTCTACGCTGCAGCTGAAAAAAAGAATTTTGAGGGTTATAAGTTCTCGAAATATCTTTCTGACGATAAGGCCGCAAACAGACTCGAAGGATTTCTGTATCCCGACACTTACGAGGTGGCTATAGGCGCATCGCCGAAAGAAGTGCTGGATGTGATGCTGAAGAATTTCGACGCGCACGTGACGGACAAGTACTACAAAGAGGCGAAAAAACAGGGGACCAACATATTCAAGATCGTTACTGCAGCTTCCATAATACAGCGCGAGGCCGGTGTGACGGACGACATGCCTAAAGTAGCCAGCGTGATATATAACAGACTCGATGCCGATATGTACCTGCAGATGGACTCGATACTTTCGTATATCACGAATGAAGACAAGGTCATAGCATCATATGGAGATACGAAAATAGATTCAGCGTATAATCCATACAAAAATAAAGGACTTCCTCCGGGACCGATATGTTCGCCGGGAATAGATGCCATAGAAGCATCTTTGAAACCGGCAGATACAAAATACTTGTATTTTGTGGACAGCGAGAAGCTGGACGGCACACTGAATTTCTCAGACAACGAGAAGCAGTTTTACAAAGACAAGGCGGCTTTTGAAAAAGCCTATAAAAAATCACAGGAAAACAAGTAGAAAGGCTGATAATTGGAAATAAGCAAAGATGATGTGCTGGAGTATATCGGCGGGTTTTATGTACCTGAAGATGACGATATGGCGGCACTGAGAGAATTGAATGAAAAAGAGAATATTCCTCTCATATGGCGCGAGACTGAGATGATAATGGGGATGCTGCTTGATATCGCACAGCCGCATACGATTCTGGAAGTCGGGACCGCCGTAGGTTATTCGGCATGTTTTATGTCGAAGCACCTGGGAGGGGACGTTAAAGTAACGACTATAGAAAATGATTACGACAGATTCATGCAGGCCAATGAAAATGTGTCCAGGCAGAAATGTTCCGAAACAGTTAATCTTATCTGTGACGATGCAGTGCATGCACTGAAGCAGCTGCACGACAGCGGGAGAATGTTCGACTTTGTGTTCATCGATGCGGCTAAAAGCCATTACAGCGAATTCTGGGACGAGGCGGTCAAGATGGTGCACAGGGGCAGCATCATTGTATGCGATAATGTCCTCATGAGGTCTATGACGGTCATACCGCCGGACGAGGCCGAACACAAGCACAGAACGAATATAAGGAACATGAGGAACTTCCTCGAATACATTACAAATCTGGAAAATGTCAAAACAATAGTGACTGAAGCCGGCGACGGTCTCAGCATAAGTTATATCAGATAGGATAATGATGAATAAGATAGAATTGCTTGCTCCTGCGGGAGATCTTGAAAAACTGAAAACTGCTGTTGATTATGGGGCGGATGCCGTCTATTTCGGCGGAGAAATGTTCAGTCTGCGGGCCGGAGCGGGAAATTTCAGCGAAGAGGATATGCTCGAGGGCATAGCATACGCGCATGAGCGCGGTGTAAAATGTCATCTGACGCTCAATATTTTTCCGCATAACGAGGACGTTGAGCCGATAGAGGAGTATCTTAAAAGGATCGCCGGATTCGGACTTGATGCATTTATTGTTTCCGATCCGGGTACGATAGCGACTGTTATGGAACTGGTTCCGGATGCGGAGGTGCATCTTTCGACACAGGCCAATGTGACGAACTGGAAGACGGGAAAGTTCTGGCAGGATATGGGTGTCAAGAGACTCGTGCTGGCGAGAGAGCTGACACTGAAAGAAATAACGGAGATCAACAGGAAACTGCCGGGAATGGAAACAGAGTCGTTTGTACACGGCGCAATGTGCATATCTTATTCGGGCAGATGTCTGCTGTCGAATTTCATGATCGAAAGAGACGCCAACCGCGGGATGTGCGCGCATCCGTGCAGGTGGAAGTACCGTCTGGAAGAAGAAAAACGCCCGGGAGAGTATTATCCGGTAGAAGAAGACGACCGCGGAACATATATCCTGAACTCGCGCGATCTGTGCATGATAGAGCATATGGATGATCTTATCGGAGCGGGTCTCAGATCTGTCAAGATAGAGGGCAGGATGAAAAGCATGTTTTATGTGGCGACAACAGTGGGCGCGTACCGGAAAGCCATAGATGCATATTACGATGATCCGGAAAACTATACGCCTGATCCGTCATGGATGACAGAAGTAAGGAAAGCGAGCCACAGGGAATTTACTACAGGCTTTTATTACAACAAACCGACGAATGAAGATCAGAACTATCTTACCAGCGCATATACCAGGGACTATTCGTTTATCGGAAAAGTACTTTCATATGACGAAGAAACCGGAATGGCGGTCGTGGAGCAGCGGAACAAGATGAGCACAGGCGAGGAAATAGAGGTGTTCGGACCCGGTACTGATTTCTTCACGCAGACTCTGAGCGAAATGTATGACGAGGAGGGAACGCCTATCGGATCGGCGCCTCATCCGCAGCAGATAGTAAGAATAAAACTCGAAAAACCTGCAGGATATAATTTCCTGCTCAGAAAAAGAAAGACAGATATATAAATTTAATATATACTATTCGTATAAATATGATGTCAGAGTTACGAAAGGAGATAATCATATGGACGCAAGTCCTGACCCCGGGTTATTGCCGGAAATAGAAATTGCACTGTTATTACTTATATTACTGATCAACGGACTGCTGACGGCAGTCGACAAGGCAATCGAATCGGTAAACAGAAACAATATCAGAGAAATGGCGTCAGACGGCAGCAAGAGAGCCGTACGCCTTGTAAAAATATTCGATGATTCCAAGAGGTTCATGTCGGCCACAACGGTGACTACGATATTTTTCGCTTTCCTCACGAGTGCGGTGGCAATCAGCATGAAACAGTTTTCACTGCATGGTCTGTTCAGCGGCCTTAAGTGCGGCACATATATTGCCGATCTGCTGCTGATAATGATCGTATCGTGTATTTTCCTCGTTTTCGCAGTATTTCTGCCGAGACAGATAGCGCTTAAACACATTGAAAACACTGCACTGAAGCTTTCGGGGTATGCGGTTTTCTTTGCGCGCATATGTACGCCTTTTTCGGCATTCGCCAGGGCGGTGACGGCGGTAATACTGAAGCTGACGAGGCAGGGACAGCTGGTGAGCGACGAACAGTTCTCTGAAGAAGAAGTCATGTCGATGCTCGAAGTCGGGCAGGAACAGGGCGACATAAAAGAAGAAGGCAAAAAGATGATAGACAGTATTTTTGCTTTCGATGACAAGCTCGCGTATGAGATAATGACTCCGCGTACCGATGTTTTTACGATAGATATCAATGACGATCCCGCGAACTATATGGAACAGTTCATGGAGATGAGATATTCCAGAATACCTGTTTACGAGGGAGACCAGGATAATATCATCGGTATTCTCAATATCAAGGATTATCTTGTCCACGCATATGATGAAGGATTTGAAAATGTCAGGATCAAGGAATTCCTGCGTAAGCCTGTATTCGTTCCGGAAACCAAGAATATCGATTCGCTGTTTTTCGAACTGCAGAATATTTCGCAGCATATAGCTATTCTGATTGACGAATACGGAGGATTTTCAGGCGTAGTCACTATGGAGGACATCATTGAAGAAATCGTAGGCGATATCGACGATGAGTACGACAAAGAAGAACCTGAAATAGAAATGATTGACGATAATACATTTTATGTTGATGGAACGATGTACATCGACGACATCAATGAAGAGCTGGGAACTGATCTGGAATCCGACAACAGTGAAACGATCGGCGGTCTTCTGATAGATGTACTGGGAGAGATCCCGGACGAGGACGACAGCGAACAGCGCATAGTGGAGATTGACAATTACACTTTCACTATCCTTTCGGTGCACGACAGACGTATTGCGCGTGTGAAGATGCATATCGGCGAAAAGAAAACCGATGATGACTCAGATAAGGAAAGCGCGGAACAGGAGAAAAAATGAAAGCAGCATTCCATACTTTAGGATGCAAAGTGAACCAGTATGAAACGGAGGCTCTGAAGGAAAACTTCAGGGCCGCCGGTTATGATATCGTGGACGAAAATGATTTCGCCGATGTCTATGTGATAAACACCTGCACTGTGACCGGACTGGCGGACAGAAAGTCGCGCCAGTATATCAGGCGCATGAAGAAGATAAATCCGGACAGCTGCATCGCTGTGACGGGGTGTTATGTACAGGTGAGTCCCGATGAAGTAATGGATATTCCCGGCGTGAATGTCGTCGCCGGTACGAACGAGAAGCATAATCTGCTGAAATACATAAGTGAATACCACGGGAATGCCCCGGAAAAGCATGTGCGGGAATATGATGAACTGGCGGAATACGAAGAGACGGGGATAATCACGTCCATGGAGTCGCGGACGAGGGCCTATATCAAAATCGAAGAAGGGTGCAACCGCTTCTGTTCGTACTGCGTCATTCCATACGCGCGCGGTCCTGTAAGAAGCAGAAGTATTGCCGAGATCGCCGAGGAAGCCCGCAGGCTTTCCGAAAACGGTTTCAGGGAAATTATCCTCACCGGGATAAATACGGCGCTCTACGGCTCGGATTTTGGCGGTGGTGCCGGTACGGGAAAGCTCATGCTGGAGGAGCTGCTTGCGTGTCTGGAAAATCTTGCAGGCGATTTCAGGATCCGCCTCAGTTCTCTGGAGCCTACCGTTATAGATGAGAATTATGTCAGGAAGCTGTTCAGATTCAGCAGACTTTGTCATTCAATGCACCTTTCGCTGCAGAGCGGCAGCAGTGAGATCCTCGCGTCGATGAACCGCCGGTACGACAGAGAGGGATATCTGCGGATAGTCGAAGCTCTGCGGGAATTCGATCCGTATTACGGCATCAGCACAGATATAATAACCGGTTTTCCGGGAGAGAGCGAAGAAAATTTCCGGGACAGCCTGTCGCTGGTCGAAAAAGCCGGATTCTGCAAGGTGCACGTCTTTAAATATTCGCAGAGGGCAGGCACGGCAGCGGCGGAAATGACCGGACAGGTGCCTCCGCAGGTCAAAAAATCAAGGTCGGAAAGGCTTATTGAGGCCGGAAAAGAGACGGCTGAGGCTTTCTTTGCCGGGAATGCAGGCAGGACCGAAAAAGTGCTGTTCGAGGAGGAAGGCAGCAGCGGCGGATACATGACGGGATATACGGGAAATTTCATCCGTGTATATGCCGTTTATGATGATAAAGCGCTGAATGATTTCCGCGATACAGTGCTGATACGGCCGTTCAGAGACGGAATGCTCGGAGAAATAAAGCGCTGATTATCCTTGCGGCATATCGCCGGATGATGTAGAATGAATGAAACACTTAAAACAATCAGACAATTAAGATAGGGGGGACAGCAAATGGAAGACTGCATATTCTGCAAGATCGCCAATAAGGAAATACCTTCGAAAACGGTATATGAAGACGATAAAATTTACAGTTTCTATGATCTTGAGCCGCAGGCTCCTGTTCATGTACTGATAATCCCGAAGAAGCATATCGCTTCAACGGATGATCTTACAGACGAAGATCAGAAACTGATGGGATATATGCTCTGCAAAGTCAAAGATATTGCAAAAGAGCTGGATCTCGTCAATGGATACAGGATCGTTATCAACTGCGGCGAAGATGGATTCCAGACAGTAAAACACCTGCATATCCATCTTTTAGGCAAGAGAAAGTTGACATGGCCGCCGGGTTGATAGTATAATATCTAGGCGCTATAGGCATTATTTCGTAATGTCAGGAGGTGAAAAAAGAATGGCACAGGTAATTGTAAAAGAAAACGAAAGCTTGGAAAGTGCTCTTAAGAGATTCAAGCGTTCATGCGCAAGAGACGGCGTTATGGCGGAAGTCAGAAAAAGAGAGCATTATGAAAAGCCGAGTGTTAAGAGAAAGAAGAAATCTGAAGCAGCTAGAAAAAAGGCCAGAAAATATTAATTCAGATCAAATCGGATAGGAAGTGTAAAGCTTGACATTAAGCGAAAGACTGATGGATGAGTACAAGAGTGCACTCAAAAGTCATGATGAACTCAGAAAAAGAACTATCAGTGCCGCCAGGGCTGCAGTGAAGCAGGTCGAGGTGGACGAAAGAAGAGAACTCAGCGATGATGATGTTGTCGCTATCCTGACTAAGCAGGTCAAGATGAGAAAAGACGCGCTGCCGGACTTTGAAAAAGCAGGGCGTACTGACTTAGCGGATGCCTATAAAGCGGAGATCGGTGTTCTGGCGGAATATCTTCCCGAACAGCTTTCGGAAGAGGATATCACGAAGATCGTGAAAGAAACGGCAGCTGATCTCGGTATCGACAGCGGGAAAAACAATATGGGGAAACTCATGGGAACTGTCATGCCGAAGGTCAAAGGCAAAGCCGACGGAAACGCGGTCAGAAAGATCATCGAAAATTTTCTCGGATAGAATTTAAAACAATTGAAAAACAAGATTTTCTCTGCCGGCAGCGAATATACTGCCGGCAGTTTTTATCATACGTCCGGCGTAAAAAAATGCATTTCTTAATGCGACAGTATATTCTTTAGTGGTATAATGAATCATATCTATAAACAGGAGGACCGCGTTTATTGGAGAACATCATCAAGATCAGACTGCACGAGGGGCTCGACAGAGCGGAGCTTTTCGGAAATATGGACAAGAATCTGATATCGTTGAAGGACGCTCTTAAAGTCGATATCATCCAGCGTGACAATGAGCTGGTGATCAAAGGAGAAGACACAGGAAAGGCAGAGACTGTCATAAACGAACTCATCGGCATAATAGATTCCGGCGAGAATCTGGACAGTCAGAAAGTGAGTTATGTCATTTCTCTGGTGGAGAAGGGCCTTTCATACAAAGACGGAAATATCGACAGGGATATCATCTGTTATACACATATGGGCAAGCCGCTGAAGCCTAAAACGCTCGGACAGAAGGCATATGTGAATGCCATCAGGAACAAGGATATCGTATTCGGTATCGGGCCTGCGGGCACCGGCAAAACATACATCGCGGTCGCGATGGCTGTTACAGCATATAAGAAAAAACAAGTACAGAAAATCATACTGACGAGGCCTGCGGTGGAAGCAGGGGAAAGACTCGGGTTCCTGCCCGGAGATCTTCAGGAGAAAGTGGATCCATACCTTCGCCCGCTTTATGATGCGCTTTATGATGTGCTCGGACGCGACAGTGCAATGAGGCTCAAGGAAAAGGAAGTCATCGAAATCGTTCCGCTCGCATATATGAGAGGGCGTACTCTGGACAATTCGTTCATTATTCTGGATGAAGCGCAGAATACGACGAAGGAACAGATGAAGATGTCGCTTACGCGTATGGGCTTCGGCTCCAAACTTATCGTTACCGGTGACATAACGCAGATAGACCTTCCGCGAGGGAAGAGATCCGGTCTCGTGGAGGCGGCGAAGGTGCTGAAGAATATCGACGATATAGGTTTCTGCTATCTGAAAGATGTCGACGTTGTGAGGCATCAGCTGGTCAGAAAGATAATCGGTGCATATGAAAGATATTACAGAGAAAATCCGGGAGAAGATGAATGGAACTGATATTTGACGGAGCGGCTCCGTCCGGGAAAGCAGCTGATCTAATGAAAGAGGCCGCTGAAATGTGTCTTGAACGCGAAGGCGTAAGATCGGAGGACACGGAAGTCAGCGTAACCTTTGTCGGACTGGAAGAAATCAAAGAGATCAATAAGGAATTCAGGAATATCGACAGTTCTACGGATGTGCTTTCTTTTCCGCAGTTCAACGATCCGCAGGAAATCCCCGCGGAAGGCAGGATCAGCATCGGAGATGTCGTGATCTGCACGGAACAGGCATTACTGCAGGCTGAGGAATTCGGCCATTCGGAGGACCGAGAACTCGTTTATCTGTTCGTGCACAGCATTTTCCATCTGCTCGGATATGATCACATGAACGACGATGACAAGGCTGAGATGCGCGCGGCGGAAGAAGATATCATGTCTAAGATAGGACTCGAGAGGCAATAATGTACAGAGAATTATATGAAAAAGCAAAGGAAGCATATGTGAATGCGTATGCGCCTTATTCGAAGCTGCATGTAGGTGCGGCCATTCTGTGCGGAGACGGGACCGTGTTCACGGGAGTCAATGTGGAGAATGCATCGTATGGTGCGGGAATATGCGCCGAGCGTTCGGCTGCAGTAACGGCGGTGACGCACGGGCACCGCGATTTCCGGGTGATAGCGATATGCTCGGATGCGGGGGAGGCATGGCCGTGCGGGATATGCAGACAGTTCCTCTATGAATTTGCTCCGGACATGAAAGTAGTGACCGGCAGCGATGCGGAGCATCTGGAAATACTTGGACTTGCAGAATTATTACCGAAAGGATGGACACTGTGAAAAGCGGATTCATAAGCATTATCGGCAGACCGAATGTCGGAAAATCTACTCTGCTCAATGCGATAATCGGGGAGAAGGTCGCCATAGCGACAAATAAGCCGCAGACGACCAGAAACACGATAAGAGGAATATATACGGATGATAAAAATGAAGTTCAGATGATCTTCATCGATACTCCGGGAATACATAAGCCGAGGAACAAGCTCGGTGAATTTATGACAGACAGCGCGCTCGGGACCTTCAGCGAAGTGGATGCGATCCTTTTTCTGGTCGATGATCTTCTGGAGGCGGGGCCGGGGGACAAATATATAGTCGATCTGCTGAAAGATGTCAAAACACCGAAATTCCTGGTGATAAACAAGATCGACATTCTCGGACCGGAAAAATATAAACAGATCTTCGAGGAGTATCAGGAGATTGGAATATTTGAAAATATTTTCGGGGTTTCGGCGGCGAAAGGCACCAATGTGAGCGATGTCATTTCCCAGACTGAAAGACTGATGCCGGAGGGTCCGATGTTTTTCCCGGCCGATATGATGACGGACTATCCGGAGAGATTTCTCGTAAGCGAGATCATCAGAGAAAAAACTCTCATGTACCTCGACGAGGAAGTCCCGCACGGAGTTGCGGTGGCTATCGAACAGTACGAGGAGACGGAAACGATCGACAAAATCAGCGCCGTTATTTACTGCGAGAAAAAATCGCACAAGGGAATAATCATCGGCAAGGGCGGAAGAAAACTGAAAGGCATCGGCAAGGCCGCCAGGCAGGAGATAGAAGCGCTTCTGGGATGCAAGGTGTATCTGCAGCTGTGGGTGAAGGTCAAGGAGAACTGGAGAGATTCGGATATTGCTCTTTCCAATTTCGGATATAAGGAACAGAGATAAATGTTTTCGTACAGCGACGGGATCATTTTAAGACAGACAAAGATTCTGGGAGGACGCAGAATGATCCTCCTGTTTACGCGCGATCTGGGCAAGATCAGCGCCGGCACCAGGATAGACGAAAAGAGCAAAAGCAAATCAGCTCTCGCGATGAGGCCTTTTGTTTACGGCAGATACGAGATAAGAGACGTAAGGGACAATAAGTACATCAGCAGCGGGGAAGTCATCAGAAGTCATTACAAGATAGGCGAGGATATCGATAAGTTCATGATGTGCTCATACGCTCTTGAATTTGCCGGAAAACTTGCGCTGGAAGACATGCCCATGCCGGGACTTTTCGACATTACTGCCGGCTTCCTGGATGCCATGGAAACGAGAAAGAGCAGTTTCGGGACGCTGCTGCTGGCGTATATAGTAAAGGCGATGGCGGAAGCGGGGTATACGCCCGAGACCGGGCACTGCGTTTCCTGCGGGAAAGATAAGCCCGCAGCGGCTTTTTCAGTAAAGGACGGAGGGATAATCTGTGAAGATTGTCTGCGACAAAAGAAAGATACAGAATCGTTGATTTACGAGGTCGATTTTGGTATAGTAGGTATATTAAGGTACTTTCTTGATAATCCCTTTGAATCCTTTGAAAGGCTCGCACTCGAAGAGTCGAAGCTCAAGCGGATGAGAGAGATCATGAAGCAGTATTCCGCTTATTATTTAGACCTCGGAGATCTAAAGAGCGAAAGTTTTTTAGCGGACGAATGATACAAAGGAGGTAGGACCATGGAAATCACATTAGAAAAAATTGAACTGGTGAAAGACAGAACAGGTGTCACTTATAAAGAGGCGAAAGACGCATTGGAAGCGGCTGACGGAAGCGTTGTTGACGCTATTATCAATATTGAGGATAATATCGACAACAGAGACAAGAAAAACGTCGGCGAGCAGGGAGCTGCAGTCGTCGAAGCTATCGGCGATGCTGTCAAAAAGGGCAATGTTTCAAAGATCGTCGTCAAGAACAAGGACGGAGAAGTTCTTCTGAACATCCCGGTCAATGCAGGAATAATCGGCGCTGTTATCGCACCGTGGGGAGTTCTCGCGGGAGTTATCGCCTCGTTCGGTTTCAAATGCATCGTGGAGATAGTGAAGGATGACGGAACTATTGTCGATGTCAGCGAAAGAGTTACCGAAAAAATCAACAAGGGCGTTGAAAAGGGTTCTGAGATAGCGGGACAGGTCAAAACAAAGGGCGCCAAGGTATATGAAGATGTCAGAAGCGGCGATGCTATGGATAAAGCGGCTGATTTAAGAGATAAGGCTGCAGATCTTGCTGCAGGCGCAAAAGACAAATTCGGCAGCAAAGCGGCAGACATAGCGGACGAAGTCAAGGAAAAGGCGGAAGATGCAGCAGATGACGCGAAAGACGCAGTTGACGAAGTCAAGGATAAGGCAGAGGATATCGCAGACGATATCAAAGATAAATTCGATAAATAATAGAAGGGCAAGGAACATAATAAGATGAGCACAGAAGTTACTATGGATGCTATTGTCGCTCTTGCGAAGAACCGGGGATTTGTTTTCCCCGGCTCTGAGATTTACGGAGGATTGGCAAACAGCTGGGATTTCGGACCTTTGGGTGTGGAGTTCTATAACAATATCAAAAAGGCATGGTGGAGAAAATTCGTACAGGAATCAAAGTACAATGTAGGAATAGACGCCGCGATACTGATGAATCCTAAAACATGGGAAGCATCGGGACATGTCGGAGGGTTCTCGGATCCGCTGATAGACTGCAAAAATTGCCATTCAAGATTCAGAGCAGACAAACTCATTGAGGAATTCGTACAGAACACAAAAGGCGAGGAAATCATCGTTGACGGCTGGCCAAATGAAAAGCTGGAAGAATTCATCAGAGAGAACGGAATCACGTGCCCGGACTGCGGAAAAACAGATTTCACGGATATCAGACAGTTCAACCTGATGTACAAGACATATCAGGGAGTTACCGATGATACCGCATCTCAGATATATCTGAGACCTGAAACAGCTCAGGGAATATTCGTCAATTTCAAAAATGTCCAGAGAACTTCGAGAAAGAAGCTGCCGTTCGGCATAGCACAGGTCGGCAAAGCATTCAGAAACGAAATCACTCCGGGAAATTTCATCTTCCGTACAAGGGAGTTCGAACAGATGGAGGTGGAATTCTTCTGCAAACCGGGAACAGACCTCGAGTGGCATGCCTACTGGAAGGATTTCTGCAAAAATTTCCTCCTTTCACTGGGAATGCACGAGGAAAACATCAGGCTCAGAGATCACGATCCGGAAGAACTGTCACATTACAGCACGGCGACGACAGATATCGAATATCTCTATCCGTTCGGATGGGGCGAGCTGTGGGGCATTGCCGACAGAACGGATTTCGATCTTACACAGCACATGAATTTTTCGGGCGAAGATATGAGCTATCTCGAAGCAGATACAAAAGAGAAATACATACCTTACTGCATCGAACCGTCGGTCGGGGTAGGAAGGGCTGCGCTGGCATTCCTGCTTGATGCTTACGATCAGGAAACTGTCAAAGATGCCAAGGGCAATGATGATACGAGAATAGTGCTTCATCTGCATCCTGCTCTGGCGCCGTATAAGGCAGCGGTGCTCCCGCTTTCCAAGAAGCTTTCGGAGACTGCAGAGCCGATATTCGATGAACTGTCGAAGTACTTTAATGTACATTATGACGAAGCGGGTTCGATCGGAAAACGTTACAGAAGAGAAGATGAGGCGGGAACGCCGTTCTCTATCTGTGTTGATTTTGACACTGAGAATGACGGGTGTGTTACTATCCGTGACAGGGATACTATGGATCAGGTCAGAGTACCTGTTGCCGAAGTCAGATCTTATATCGAGGAAAGACTGGTATTCTAGGAAGACGTGTGGATATGGACAAGCTTGTTTATTCATTCAACGAAGGTTCAAAAGAAATGACATCTCTGCTGGGCAGCAAAGGAGCTAACCTGGCAGAGATGAATAAAATAGGCCTGCCGGTGCCGTACGGCATCATAGTTACGACAGAAACATGCAGGCAGTATTATGAGGACGGAGATGCTGTAGTGTCCGCTGTCGAGGACGCTGTTATGGAGAAAATAGAGGATCTGGAGAAGATCGCCGGAAGGGAATTCGGCGACCCTTCAGATCCGCTTCTTTTGTCTGTAAGGTCGGGCGCGAAGGTCACGATGCCGGGAATGATGCCGACTATTCTTGATCTGGGGCTTAACGATGAGACTGTCAACGGACTGGCGCGGACATTCGGCGACAGCAAGATGGCCTATGACTGTTACCGCAGATTTATCAGGACTTACAGCCGAGTGGTCATGGGGATCGACCGGTCCGAATTTGATGCCGTGCTGAATGCATTACTGCAGAGCAGGGGTCTTTCCTATGTCGTGGATCTCGATACCGCCGGTATGAAGGATGTTGTGCATGCATATAAAAGACTTGTTCTGGCGAAGACCGGAAAGGAATTTCCTCAGAGCACCAGAACGCAGCTGAGAAGCGCCGTGAAGGGTCTTTTTGATTCGTGGTACAGCGAAAAAGCTATGCTTTACAGGAGGCTGCACAGCATTCCATCGGACATGGGAACGGCAGTGACTATACAGAGGATGGTATACGGAAATCTGGGAGCAAATTCCGGCACCGGCGCCGTCTTTACGAGGAGCCCGATCACGGGCGATAAAAAACTGTTCGGGGAATTTCTCACACAGGCACAGGGCGAGGACCTGGTGTCCGGACTGCGGACGCCTGAACCGATCGAGAAGATGGCTGAAGTGTTCCCGGGGATATATAAAAATTTCATTAAAATAGTCGATCTTCTGGAAAAGCATTACACCGATATGCAGGATGTTGAGTTTACCGTTGAAAACGGCAGATTGTATATCATGCAGACAAAATCGGCCAAGAGGACCGCTGTTTCCGCTGTGAAGATCGCCGTAGACATGGTCGACGAAGGACTCATTTCGAAAGATACGGCTATAACCAGAGTCGATCCTATGCAGATAGGACAGCTGCTGGAAAAGACTTTTGTAAAGATGGAAATCGCCAATACGCTCCCGCTGACAAAGGGTCTGCCTTCTTCGCCGGGCGCCGCCTGCGGGGAAATCTGTTTCTCGTCGTTCGACGCGCAGGCAAGAGTTGCTGAGGGACGGAAAGTGATCCTCATCAGACAGGAAACTTCACCTGAGGATCTTGCCGGCATGGTCGTGTCGGAAGGAATACTTACCGAACGCGGAGGCATGACATCTCATGCCGCCATGATTGCCAGAGGCATGGGCAAGAGTTGTATTTCAGGTGCGAATATCAGAGTAAATGAAAAAGAGAAGCTTATGATGATAGCGGGCGAGCTTTTCCGTGAGGGCGATATCATATCGATAGACGGTACTACGGGTTTAGTTTACAGAGGCAGGCACAGAATAGAGCAGCCTAAACTGACAGGCGATATCGAAACGATCATGGAGTGGGCTGACAAAGTACGGGACATCAAGATCAGAGCGAACGTCGATACCGCCAAGGACGCTGAACAGGCGCTGCAGTTCGGAGCTGAAGGGATCGGCCTGTGCAGGACCGAAAGAATGTTCCTCGAAGACGATAAAATGCCGCTGATCGCGAAGGTGCTGATAGCCGACAGTCAGAACGAAAGACGAGCGGTACTGGATGAGCTTTACGGCTGCCAGAAAGAAAAATTCATTGAACTTTTCAGAGTGATGAAAGAAAGGCCTGTTACGATCAGACTACTCGATCCGCCTTTCCATGAGTTCTTCCCGCAGACGGAAGAAGAAATCACTGCGCTTGCTGATGAGCTCGGCATGAACAGAGATGCGGTCAGAACGAAGATCAGAATGAGGCACGAGTTCAATCCTATGCTGGGAGAACGCGGTGTCAGGATCGCAGTCGAGTACCCTGAAATAGCGGAAATGCAGACACATGCTGCTGCGGAAGCAGTAATAGAAGTCCAGGATGAGCTGGGAATACAGATCGTGCCTGAAATACTCGTACCGCTGATCAGCATGAGCGAGGAGTTCAAGTATACGCGCAGAGTGATCGACAATACGATAGAAACGGTTTTTGAGAAAACCGGCAAAAAGTTCAGATACAAAGTCGGAGCTATGATAGAAGTTCCGAGAGCTGCGCTTGTCGCGGACAGGATCGCCGAAAAAGCCGATTTCTTCTCCTTCGGGACCAATGATCTTACTCAGATGACATTTGGATTTTCCCGTGACGATACAAACCATATCATACAGGAGTACCGAGAAAAAATGATAATGGATTTCGATCCGTTCAAAATACTCGACAGTTCCGGAGTCGGACGCCTTATTAGAAGCGCGGTCAAGATGGGAAGAGATGCGAAAAGCAATCTCGATCTCGGCCTTTGCGGCAACCATGCCGGCAGTCCGGAAACGATAGCTTTCTGCACGAAACTGGGGTTTGATTATGTATCATGCTCCACCTATACCGTACCCGCCGCAAGACTGTCGGCCGGACAGGCTGCAGTTCGTATGAAAAACGAAATGAAATAATAAGATCATATCAGAGAGCTGACGCATTGAAGGAAAACATCCTGCGGTGCGCAGCTCCCTTTTTTCATGGCCGATTTTTGCGCCTGATTTGTCAGGCTGATTTGTCGACTGGTTTCTGCATCTGAAAAGTCGGGTTGCAGCAGCACGTAATAATATGAAAAAGCGAATATCCCAGTTGACAAAATATGGAAATTAGCATATCATTAATGTAAATATATGGTAATTACAGGCTTAACAGGAGGTTTAGATGGAAAAGATAAAACTTGCGCTTGTTGCTGAAGATATAGATTACGCTATGGCGCTGTCCGAATCGCTGATGTCGATTCAGGCACGGTTTTCGGTAGAGTTGTTCGATCCGGATGATCATATCGATTTCACTGCCTGCGGTGCGGATCTCATAATATTCGATCACCCGGGAACAGGAAGGCCCGATGATCATATCGAACTGGTCGCGAAAGAATCTCAGGCTGACCGGAACCATTTCAGGTTTTTTAAATACGGCAGCTCGAAGATCCTGGCAAATGAGATACTTTTTGTTTACGGTGCTGTCCGGGGGAGGAATGTTATTATCCCTGAAAAGACGGGAGTGAAGATGTATGCTTTCGTTTCAGCCAGAGGAGGTGTAGGATGCACATCTGTCGCCGTTGCATATGCGCAGGAATCTGTGAGATTCAGAGGGCGGAAAGTACTTTACCTTTCACTTGAAGATATAGAATCGACGGAACAATACATGTACGCAGAAGAAGGCAAGGGCATTACAGAGTTCCTTTACTACCTTTTCAGCGGCAGAGAACATATCTGTTCGTGCATCGAGGATTTTGTCTGCTCTGACGAATACGGCACAGAAGCTTTCCGGCCGGGAAAAGGACTGAACCCGCTCAGGAATCTTACAGCAGAAGAATTCGACAAATTCCTCGACTTTCTGATCATGTGCGGCAGATATATGATCATAGCGGTCGATATCGGAAATTCGCTGAATCAGCTCAGCATGAGGGCTGTTGACAGGAGCAACACGATATGCTGCATCTCCGCCGACCGGGCAGGACGCCGTGAAGACCCCGGCGAATTGTGGCTGCTCGAAGGCAGTAATGATCTCGTGTCGGAGGAGAACGAGGAATATGAGGAAACAGCGGCTGCCGACTGCCGGCAGGAGTCGTATGAACGGTATCTGAAATACAGGATAGGTGAGGATGTACTGGAAAAGTCGGTCACTGTAAAAAATCTCTGCGGAGCCGGCGAAGAGGCCTGCGGCAAGGGGACAGTCAGTATCGAGAACGATCCTGCGAGTTTTACTGCACACAGGGGCCGGACAAGGATATCGATCGATAAAAGTTTTGGACTGGGCATAAAGGAACTGGCAGACGAAATGGAACCGATATGATATAATATTCTCATGGAACATTTAGACCCTTTGATAATCGATCTCGCCATGATAATGGTGACAGCTGGAATAGTTACTCTTGTGTTCAAGAAGATCAATATGCCGGTCGTGCTCGGCTATATTATTGCGGGGTTTTTGATAGGACCGCATTTCCCGTGGTTCCCTTCTGTTTCCAGTATTTCGAGCATAAATATCTGGGCAAACATCGGCATTATTTTCCTTATGTTCGCGCTCGGTCTGGAGTTCTCCTTCAAGAAGATAGCAGACATGGGGGCAGGACCGATAATAACCTCGCTGACAGTTGTCATATGTATGGTTTTTGTCGGTTTCGGCGTCGGCGTACTGATGGGATGGTCGAGGATGGACAGTATCTTCCTCGGCGGCATGCTGTCGATGTCTTCCACAATGATCATATTAAAGGCTTTTGAAGAATACGATATCAAGAATGAAAAGTCGTCGCAGATAATCCTCGGGGCGCTTGTTATCGAGGATATCTGCGGTATTTTTATGATGATAATTCTTTCCACGATATCAGTGGGGAACAATGTTTCGGGGATACAGATGATTGCCGAAATAGGCAAGCTGATGCTGTTCCTGGTGATCTGGCTGGCAGCCGGGATATTCATAATACCGACATTCCTCAATAAAGTAAAGAAACTCATGAATGATGAAACGGCTATAATCGTTTCGCTGGGGATATGCCTGATGATGGTAGTGATCGCGGATAAAATAGGCTTTTCGTCTGCTCTGGGCGCGTTTCTCGCCGGCTCGATCATCGCGGGTACAGTTTCCGCGGAAAGGATCGAAGGCCTGGTGTCGCCGGTCAAGAATATGTTCGGTGCGATATTCTTCGTATCGGTCGGCATGCTCGTTCTGCCGGAAATGCTTCTCGAATACTGGCTGCAGATATTGATCCTGACTGTGGTGACGATTTTCGGCCAGATGATTTTTGCCAGCATCGGGATGCTGCTGGCGGGACAGGATATGCATACTGCTTTTACCGGCGGTTCGGCCATGGTACAGATCGGCGAGTTCTCTTTCATTCTGGCGACTCTCGGGCAGTCTCTGGGCGTTATCAGCAGCTTCCTCTATCCGATCATCGTATGCGTATCGGTCATTACTATATTCACGACGCCGATATTTATTAAATCATCCGAAAGGATATACAGGATCGCGCTGAAAGTAGTACCGGCGAAGCTGCAGGATGCAATCGCAAGGAATGCGTCCGAAGCGCCGGCAAATCCGGAGAAGGATAACGACTGGAATAGGTATCTGAAAAAGTATATGACAAGGACGCTGATATGCGGCGCCGCCCTGTATTTCATATATTTCACCGGGGCTAATTTCCTCGGCATCATGAGCAGGGTCATCGGCAACGAAATAACTCCTGCGGTCGAGACAATTGTCGTGCTGGTGGTTATGATCGTTCCGATATCAGTGATGCTTTCGGGCAGAGGACATCTTTACACCAAGCTGTGGCTGAAGAACCCTGCGAACAGGATACCGCTGATGACGCTGAGAATACTGAGGAGCATGATCGCGCTGTTCTTTGTGGGCATTACTATAAAACATTTTCTCGGAACATCCTTTGTGATCATGGCGCTGCCGATACTGATACTTTTTATAGTAATAGTCAGGACGGATTATATGCGCGGAAGGTCTATCAAGCTCGAGGCGCGTTTCATTGCGAACATCAACGAAAGGGTGCTTCACATGCGCAAGGCGGATCATACCAGTACGGGCAGACATGTCTGGCTGGGAGACAAGCTGTTTGTGACGGAGTTCACGATGTCGCACTGCTGCCGCGGGTATGCCATTTCGGATGTGTTCGACAACCGCTTTTTCGATGTGATGATCATGAAGATAATACGCGGCGGACAGCATATCAATATGCCGGGGCCGGACCAGATGATCGTGGACGGCGACAGGCTGCAGGCCGTGAGCAGCAGGGATCAGCTGGAAGCATTCGTTATCATGCTGGAAAAACAGGAACATCTGACGACGCCGGGACGCCTTGTGCCGCTGCGCGAATATATGACAATGGAAACTCTGGAACACGTAGCGCCTGAAAATCAGATAATGTGCGTTGCCGTACCGGTCAAGAAGGAATATTTCTTTACAGACAAGACTATCAAATCATCGGGATTCAGAAACAGATACAAAGGATTCATTGTCGGACTGGAAAGAAATAATCTGCCGATAATAGATCCCAGCATAAATACAATCATAGAAAAAGGTGATATAATGTGGGTATTGGGAACAGCCGAAATGGCGGAGATGATGCTGGAGGACGGATTACTGGACGAAACTTTATAACATAGTATGTCAGATCAATATTTCTTTTAATATTTTTACGATAAGAGGTGGAAACATGAAAAAAGGAGATCTAAAATACGATGCTTTCGTAAGTATTCTTAACGAAGAGCTCGTACCTGCGATGGGATGTACGGAGCCGATTTCGCTGGCATTCGTTGCGGCAAAGGCAAGAGAAGTTCTCGGATGCCTGCCTGACAGCGTTGAAGTAGGCGGAAGCGGCAGTATAATCAAAAACGTTAAGAGCGTTATTGTGCCCCACACCGGAGGGATGAAGGGCATGGAAGCAGCCGCGGCGATAGGCATAGTTGCCGGCAAGTCGGACCGCGAGCTGGAAGTTATTGCGGATGTATCAGAGGAACAGATAAAGGAGATGCGTGATTTCCTTGACACTGTACCGATAAAAGTTTATCACCAGAACAGCGGACTTGTTTTTGACATTGTGGTAAAAGTATCTAAAGGAGATTCTTATGCCGTCGTCAGGGCGGCCAACAATCATACGAATATTGTTCATATAGAAAGAGACGGAGAGGTCCTTCTGGATCGCGATCCTATGGCAGAGGGAAGCGAACAGCAGACAGACAGATCGCTCCTCAGCATGAAAGACATCTGGGAATTCATCAACGACGTCGATCTTGATGATATCAGAACTGTACTGGAAACACAGATAAAATATAATACTGCTATTGCTCAGGAAGGCATGGACGGCAACTGGGGTGCGAATATCGGCAAGACACTGATCAAGACATATGGAAACGATGTCAGGACCAGGGCCAAGGCATACGCCGCGGCGGGGTCAGATGCGAGAATGAGCGGCTGCGAACTCCCTGTTGTCATAAACTCGGGCAGCGGAAACCAGGGCATTACTGTAACGATGCCGGTGGTGGTATACGCAGAAGAACTGCATAAAACAGAGGAAGAAAAACTGAGGGCACTTGCACTGGCAAATCTGGTTTCAGTTCATATAAAGACACCGATCGGCGTCCTGTCGGCATACTGCGGTGCGGTCAGCGCCGGCGCCGGCGCGGGTGCGGGAGTAGCATATCTGCTCGATAAGGATTACGAAGAGGTATGCTCAGCGGTCAATAATGCCATATCCGCGATATCCGGTATTGTCTGCGACGGAGCGAAGGCTTCGTGCGCCATGAAGATCGTCAACGGCATCGAGGCCGGTATTTTCGGAGCCGACATGCATAAGAACGGTCAGGATTTCGTATCGGGAGACGGTATTGTGGGAACTGACATCGAACAGACTATCGCCAATGTAGGCAAGCTCGGCAAAGAAGGAATGGAAGGGACCAACGAAGAAATAATTGAAATCATGGTAGGCGGAAAATAATTACCATAAATTTACAAAAAGCGCTTGCGTTATTACGCAGGCGCTTTTATAATGGACTAAACGTAATGGAAATATATGGTAATAATGATAAATCAAGGAAACGATGTGATGGATATGGATGTTAAAAAAATCATAAGCGAAGTCAGACGCGACGTGACGGCAGAAGACAGAGAGGTTTCCGATCAGGAGGTCATGGAACTGATAGAAAAGAAAGTGTTCTCATCTGATGCCGTCCGGATGTTTACGCACAGAGAAATCGACAGGATCGTCCGCCGGGCGTTTTACGCTATCAGGAAGGATCTCGATATAATCGAACCTTACGCGGAAGATCCGGAAGTCACGGAGATAATGATAAACGGCAAGGACAATATTTTCATTGAGAAAAACGGCCGCATAGAAAAAACGGATATGTATTTCGAAGAAACGGAGGATCTGGAAGAAGTCATCCGCAGAGTTGCGTCCAAGGTGCATCGCGAGATCAATGAACTGAATCCTATAGTGGACGCCAGACTTGATGACGGATCGCGTGTGAATGCCGTATACAAGAACGTGGCGTTCGGGGGGCCGACATTTACGATACGGAAGTTCCCGGAAAAAGCCTACACGATGGATGATATGCTGCGGTTCGGGACTATTACTGCCGAATGCGCCGAATACCTGCATACGCTCGTGCTTACGGGACACAATATTTTCATAAGCGGCGGGACATCATCGGGAAAGACCACGCTGCTGAACGTACTTTCGAATTACATTCCGAAGCACGAAAGGGTGATCGTGATAGAGGATTCGCTCGAGCTGCAGATTGAGAATATAGATAATATCGTCAGGCTTGAATGCAAAAATGCAAATGTGTCAGGGCGCGGCGGAGTCACGATGCGCGATCTCATAAAAACCAGTCTGCGGATGCGGCCGGACAGGATCATCGTGGGCGAAGTGCGGGGCGTGGAGATCGTCGATATGCTGGCGGCCATGAATACGGGACATGACGGGAGTCTCAGCACCGGGCACGGAAACTCGATCGAAGGAATGCTCAGGCGGCTGGAATCCATGTATCTGCAGGCAGCAAATTTCCCGATCGAGGCCATAAGGTCGCAGATAGTTGAAGGAATCGATATAATTGTGCATCTCGGAAGGCTCGACGGGATCGGCCGGAGAGTGCTGGATGTTTCCGAGATCGAAGGGATGAAAGACGGCTGGATAAAGGTGAATAAACTGTTTGGGTACCGGCCGGAAACTGGGCTGACCAGAACCGGGAACAGACTGATCAACAGAGAGAAGCTGGAGCTGAGAGGAGGTGCGGCTGATGGAGACAGATTACGGGAAATATGAGCTGTCCGGCAGTGAAAAGAAGCGTTTTTATGCGGTGTCTTACGCAGCGGTATTTGCAGTCTGCATGCTGTTCTATCACAGTCTGATTCTGTCAGCTGTCTGCGGACTGTCGGTATATTTTTTCCGGGATATATATGCGGATCATCTGGCGGAAAAGAGAAGAACCGAACTGGCGCTTCAGTTCCGGGATCTGCTGTATTCTCTGTCTGCTTCGGTGGCTGCGGGGAGACAGATGGGAGAAGCTCTGATCGAAGCCAATGAAAATCTGGGAGCAATTTACGACAGCGACACTCCGATGATGAATGAGCTCAGGTATTTTGCCCGCAGTATCAGAGAAAATCATGAAAGTGAAGAAGAGCTGCTGATCGATTTCGCCATACGGAGCAAGGTGGAGGACATAAAGAATTTTGTCGATGTTTATCTGGCCTGCCGGACAACGGGTGCGGATCTGGAAACCGTGATAGGGAATTCGACGGAGATACTGATGGATAAAATAGATATTGAAAAAGAAATACGGGCTCTGACCGCGCAGAAACAGTTTGAAGGGAAAATAATCACGGTCATGCCGGTCGCCGTAGTGGTGCTGCTCAATATCCTGTCTCCTGATTATCTTTTAGTCATGTATTCGACTCTGACAGGGCGGCTGCTGATGACGCTGTCCCTGGCCGGCATCGCAGTTTCTTATATCATGACGCAGAAACTTATGAGAATTGAGGTGTAGCTATGAAAGCGGAAAGGCTGTTCGGCTCGCAGGAAACGCTGAACAGCAGATATTACAAGCTGTACGGTGAAAAGGATTTCAGCGGCAGAATAGATGCGGACCGGCAGAGACTGAAGAAGTTATATATCACGGTCGCGGTGATTTTTGCGGCGGCGGCGGTGATAAGCATCATCGGGTATTTTACCGGCAGCAGCGGTGTACATCTGGACCGGCACGGGAATATTACGTCTGTCGACAGACCTTCTGCAGACAGCGGCCGTATATACATAGACGCTGACGTTACCGCCGTGCGCGGCAGGCATAAGGCGGAAGGAAAGGAAAGGCTGAAAATCGTGCCCGAAGGGGCGGAAGGAGAAAGCGCCGGCGGGGGGAGAGACATACTATCTTCAGAGACGGCAGAAGAAAAACTGCAGAGGCAGATATCATCGGAAGTGCGCGCCATAAACAGCGGGACGGAAGGGCCGGAAATATTACTGCCTTCGGAACTAGATGACGGCACGAAGCTTTACTGGAAGGAGCGGAGGGAAAACGATCTGCCGTATATACTGCTCGCTTTTTTCATGTCCGTACTGATGATATATAAAACAGCGGACAGCAGACTGAAGAAAGAGGAGGAGGCCGCCCGGGATTCGATAATCAGTGAACTGCCGGGTTTTATCAATAAGATCGTGCTGCTTCTTGAAGCCGGCATGGTGCTCAGCAAAGCGTTCGTGCAGATAATGGACGACTATGACAGGCTCAGGGAGGACGGGCAGAAGTATTATTACGAGCAGTTAAGGACCGTGAGGATACGGATGAGAGATACCAACAGTCCTATGCATGTTGAATTTGCGGCCTTTGCGAAAAGAAGCGGCGTGCGGGAGCTCATGAGACTCTCAAATATCATAAATGACAATATCAATAAAGGATTTGATCTTGTCGCCAAGCTGCGGAGAGAAAGCGAGGTCATGTGGTTCGAGAGAAAGAAGAGGTCTGAGGAAAAAGGCAGGATCGCCGAGACAAAGCTGACTGTGCCGCTGATGATACTGCTTCTGGTGCTGATAACGATAACTATTGCGCCGGCTATGATGGAGATGTAGCGCCGGCATGTGAAAGGAGAAAACAATGCTGAAAACTGTAAAGAATAAAAAGGGGATGGAGATGGTGCAGGTTGCTATTCTGGTCGCGATCGCCATAATACTGGGCCTTATTTTCAAATCAGAGATAGTGGAATTCGTCAATAAAGTATTCGACAATCTCAATGCCGGATTCTGATGATAAGGAATAGAAGAGGGTCCGCGGTGGTGGAAGCGGCCGTGGCGCTGCCGCTGGTGATCCTGGCAGTAATAACGATGATTTATGTGCTTCTGAATATGTTCTGCGCCGTCAGATCGGATGTGCGGCTTCATGTCGCGGTCGGTGAGAGTGCAGGTATTTCTTCCGGAACGTGGTACTCATACAGAAATCATCCGCGGGATATTTCAACGGCCGGGAGCCGTTACATGCTGAGAAAATGTATATACGGAACGGAAACTCTTCACTTCAGGCGCGCGGGAATGATGGATCATTCAATAGACAGGCAGATGGAGACACGGGGGTATATTACCGATGAGAAAAAATATATCAGATACAGCGATTTTTTTGACCGGGGACCGTAAGGGGAGTTCGTCAGTTTTTCTGATGATGATAATGGCTTCGATGGCGGGCCTGGTGATTTCTCTGATTGCAGTAACAAATATTGTTGCCTCGGCGGGAGCTGCGGACAGCGTGTTTACATTAGCCGGCAGATCGGTGCTTGCCGAATATGACAGAGATCTCAAAGATGATTTCGGCATTTTCGCTTTCAGAGGCAGCTCTCCGGAGATCGAGGAGAAGGTTTCATTTTATGCCGGATATACTCTGGCTCAAAATCCTTCGTTCAGGATGAAGGATGTCAGAGCGGATACCTGCGAATACACTCTGATGAATACGGAAGCGTTCCGGCATGAGATCATTGGCTGTGCGAAATATGCGGCTGCGCGCGGTCTGGCTGACGGTACGTCAGGAGAAGAAAAAGGCGCGGGAAAAGAGGTATCATCGGGGACCGGACATCACGGCCGCGACGGGGCGCCGCGTGATTACGTACTGAGGAACAGTATGATAATAAACGGGCTGCCTTCGAAGGAACTGGGGAAAGGGGGAAGTCTGTGGAAAAAAATCAAGAGGATGATGCCGGAGGCGGGAAAAGTGTTCAGAAAAGGAACTGATAAATACTGGATGAACAAATACATTATGAGTACCTTCAAAAACGCCCAGGATAACAGCGGAGGCAGAGATACATTTTTCAATTACGAGGCCGAGTACATTCTGGAAGGGCATTACAGCGATGAAAAAAACAGGAAAGCTTTCAAAAGAGAACTTATGCTGCTGCGAAACGCTGTCGATCTTCCCTACATACTGACCGATACGAAAATGATGGCTGAGGTCACATCGCTTGCGGCCAAACTGACTCCGGGGCCGGAGGCTGCGGCAACAGAAGCCGTGCTTATTGAGGCCTGGGCTCTTGCAGAAGCCGAGAACGATATTGAAATACTGGTTCACGGCGGGAAAGTGCCGCTGTGGAAAACAGATGAAACCTGGGCCGTGTCGCTGAAAAACGCTGTCAAGGGTACGTCCGGATATATTGATACCGGGTCAAAGCACGGTCTTACATATCAGGGATATCTGCAGACGTTCCTGTTTTTCCAGGATGACGAAACAAAGATTGCCAGGATCATGGATCTCATTCAGATAAATATGAAGGGAACAAGCGACAGGGATTTTCTCATACGCGAATGCAATCTGGGGTTTGCATTCGGTGCAAAGGTCAACGGGAGGTCGTTCAGTTATGCGCATAAATACTAAGAGAGGTTACTATATGGTGGAGACTGCCGTGTTCCTGCCGGTGTTTATAATAGCTGTAATGACGATCGGCTGTTACATCAATGTGGTCGGAGCGGATGAAAATGTTATCCATGCCGCGGCAGATGAAGCCAGATATGCTGCACAGGAGTCGTATACAGATAAAGAAGGCAGTGCGCTCGCTTTGCTGACAGAGGACAGGATACTGACAGAGGACCATGATATAAGGGATGTGAATGTCAGGAACCTGGCATATCTGTACAGTGCGGAAAATATGACGGATCTCATTTCGTTTGATATTGACTATGATGTAAAGATCAGGCTTCCGCTTCATATCAGAGATGGGAATGAACACAGTGCTTCGATAAGGTGCAGAGGATTCACCGGCGCCGGACCGCAGAACAGGCCGATGAGTTTTGCCGCGATGGAGCACGAATACGACTCGAGGACTGTATATGTATTTCCTCATGAGGGTAAATGTTATCACAAAAAATCATGCACGTATGTTTCATCAAAGCCTGTTCAGATGACACTGAACGATCATGTCAGATCGAAGTACCGTCCGTGCTCGCTGTGCTGCCCGGGTTCGCTCAGCAACGGCTGCGCTGTTTACTGCTTCACCAGATACGGAGATATGTATCACAGGGGGAACTGTTCCTGCATCGATAAATACTATATTCAGATGGAAAGATCCGAGGCCGAAGACAAAGGGTATGTTCCATGTTCAAAATGCGGAGGTGTTTGAAATGAATTTGAAGGAAATGAATTATAAAGTGGAATATGAAAGGGATATGATCCTGCCGTTTGAGGAACTCATGCTCACATCAGGGAAAGGCGATTTTTCGATCCCGATGCATTTCACCTCGTACGGAGACAGAAAGATCGTGAAATATGACTGCGACGGATATACTGCCCTGAGCGAAATAGTGCCTGCGGGTATCCGCAGCATATTTGAAATTATCGAGATGACGATGATCGTACTGAAGAAATCACAGGAATATCTGCTGGATACGCAGAAGATGGTGCTGAGCAGAGATACAGTTTTTATTGATGTTCGTAATTTTGACATCAGGATCGCATATGTTGCCGGGAATGTATCGCTGCTCAATGATAAGATAGCCTGTTTCATAAAATCGTTTGCTGAGGATTGTGACCGGCAGGCGCGGGGATATCTTGAAAAGACAGCTGATACCGCTGCGGAACGGAATCTATCTCTTGACGGCGTGATAAACTGCATAGGAGAAATAAAGAGAGAAATGCATATATGCGGAGTGCAGTAAAAAATGCAATGAAAAACGGGATGCCGAGGCATCCCGTTCATGCTGTCTTTGGAAATTGTACCTGAGACTATCTGTCTCTCTGAGATCTTCTCTCGTTCTTTTTCCTGTCTCTGCATGCCTTGCATCTCTTTGGCTCGTTGTCAAATCCCTTTTCTTTGTAGAATTCCTGCTCTCCTACTGTGAATACGAATTCCTGTCCGCAGTCGACGCATACTAATGTCTTATCTTCCATGTTTCTATTCCTCCATCATGAAAAAAATAACGTTTTACTAAAAAATTTTTCTTTGCTCTTTTCCTGATGGACCGATTGGGTTCCGAATGGATCTATAGGCATATCAAAATTTCTCAAGTACTGTTCCATTATATTCCAATTATTCGCATTTGTCTACTTGATTTTTTAAACCGGGAAATAGAATTCAAAAAATCATCATTACACCGCAAATATATGCAGCAGGCGCAGTGAAGAGCATCATGGTCACAGCGACGATCCTGAAATAATGGCAGGCAAAGTATATGATGATTTTTGTACATATATTGTCTTATCCCTTTTATATAATAAAAATAGGTTATTGGGGGCAGCTGCTGATGCAGCAGAAAGGGCAGGCATTTGAAATGAAAGAAAAAATGAAATTTTACCGGGTCCGGGATTACGATCTGATAGGCAAGGAGGAGGACCATAAACATTATCTTTTCCGCGGCGGCCAATGGCAGGAAGATAATGATAATATTATTTCTGATCGGCTGCATGGATTTGACTCTACTGCCGACCCTGACGATCCGTATGGATACGGCGACGAAGACATGCTTGAACGGATGGAAGAAATTACTGCGGTCGAGGCCAGCGAAGGTATGCCTCTGGATGAAGTATGCAGGAACGATCAAATGAAAAAGTCAATTATTGCGATTCTGAAAAAGTACGGCCTGACACATATTGAAAAAGAAGTCATCAGCTGTCATGCTTCAATTGGCGATCTGAAGGATAACATGGGCGGGGGACTTCCGCCTGATGCATTATTCGGGATCCGCGACAAGATAAAAGAATATTACTGCAGTCCGGCGAATCACGACGACCGCGGAATGTCGATCCCGGAGAAAATGCCGGAAGATGTCAGACTGTACGAAAAAGGATGGCCGGGTCTGTATCTGCATCAGGCTGTTTGGCAGGCAAAAAATGCAGGAATAGACAAACTGGCAAAAGCGGCGGAAACTGCTGTTATCCTGAAAGAGTGGGGCGCAACGCAGGAAATGGTGATTGCCGCCATTCTTCATAGCTCGCTATATGGCCGTCCGGAAGAAATCGCCGGCATATGGAACTTTTATAAAGACGGTGTGACATCGATCCTCAGCGGACTGCATTTCGACAAGGGACGCACCTGGCATCAGAAAATGGATGAGGATTTTATTTGCGCGAAAGAATCGTCGAGGGAATGCAGAGCGATCATTATGGCCGAGCTGATCACTGAATTAAGAGAACTGGAAAAAGAATTTCTGGATAACGGCGGCATATTATACGGAGATGATGAGGAAAGGCTCAGCCATGAAGAATATCTGTCCTGTTTAATTGACGCATTTGAAGACTTGCAGGATGATGAACTGTGGAAAGATGACTACTGGATCATGCAGAATCTCTACAAAGAAATTTTTGTGAAATATTATATTTCCAGCGACGGCAATATGCTGTATCAGATGGATGACCTGAACTGTTACGCCGTTATGAAAGGTGTGTCAGAGTATATCGAGATGGATAGAAAGGACTTTTACTTTGATGCCTGCAGAGAAATAACTCAGGAAAGAGCGGAACAGATCGAGGAAGAATGGATGCCGGACATATATCCGAAGAATGCGGCGGATGACTTCGCCGATGAAAAGCAGCTGCTGTTATCAGCGATGCATGGTTTCGCGCAGACAAATTCGGAAGATAATTATAAAACTGTTATAGATATCATAAGCCAGTGTCCGGAGATTTTGTTTTACAGTTACGGTTATATTGATGATCGTGGAAATATCATACCTTTTTCAGGGGCAAGTGACGACGGTAATTATTTTCTCCTGTTCTCAGATGAAGATATCTTCGAAAATATTACAGCACCGGAAGGATTTGCTCCTGCGGAAATATCTTTAGGCGACGCAATAGAAGATATGCTGAACGATATCAATATCCGGGGAATTGCGATCGATCCGGATGGAAGCAATTTTATCGTCTGTCGGGAATCTTTTGAATTGATGCATACGGGGAGCAGCGGCGGCAAGATATCGTAATGATGATATCATATAGGCAGGCGTCCGGTAAGCAGTGAGTACCATACATCTTCGAATATCGAGCTGCATATGGTACTAAGTGCTTACTGAATTTTGACTCATGACATTCCCGGGGCGGCTGCCGGATCATTCCCAATCGGGGCGCAGATATGCAGGCAGTGCGGAAATACGGATGTTGAGTTAAATCCGGCAATGCTCTATAATGATAAGATAAGTTGTCAGTAAACGGAGGAATAAAATGAATATAGCTAAAGGATTCAAAACGTATGCCGTTCTGATTGGTATAGTAATGCTGGTTCTTGGAGCCGTGTGCCTTTTCAGACCGCAGGTTATGGAAAGTCTGATTATCTGGATAATGGGTGCTGTGGTCATAGTCACAGGCGTGGTATATATTTTTCAGGCAAAATCTGCGGCGGCAGCCGGAGATGGCTCTACAGGCAGGATGATATCGGGGATATTGCTGGTAATACTGGGTGTTGTCATGATAATGTGTCAGGTAATTACCAAGACAGCAATCGGAGTAGGGATCGCGGTCATGGCGTTTGCGCTGGGGATCAACAGACTTATTGCCGCTTCGTCAGTTAAAAAATCGGCCGGCAACAACAAGCCGGCATTCATTTCAGGAGTGCTTCATCTTGTGTTTGCCTGCCTGATGATTTTCGCAACATTTAAGATGCTCGATCTTATCATGGTTTTCATCGGAGTATATCTGCTGTTCGCAGGACTGACTATTACGCTGGCGGCGGCGATGTTCAAGGATATATGATTTCAGGGAAAGGATTATTATGATACCGCTTTCAACAAGGATGAGGCCCGAGTCTCTGGACGATTTTGTCGGTCAGACTCACTTTATGTATAAAGGGTCCCTCCTTTACAATTCCATAAAAAACAGGACCTTCGATTCAGCAATTTTTTTCGGACCGTCAGGCACCGGCAAGACGACGCTGGCGCGTATTGTCGCGCGCGAAATGGATGCGGGATTTGTGGAAATCAATGCTTCCACGACGGGAACAAAAGAACTTAAAGAGCTGCTGGAGAACGCCAGAGTCAAGTTTTTCGGCCTTGAACAAAAGACGACATACCTTTATGTCGACGAGGTACACAGATGGAACAAGCTGCAGCAGGATTCACTGCTCAAGGCGCTGGAGGACGGCGTCATCAGATTCATAGGCAGCACTACGGAAAACCCGTATTTCTCCATCAACAACGCCATATTGAGCCGCGTGGGCAGCATATATGAATTCAAACGTCTTACAAAAGACGATGTCCTGATGATATTGACAAAAGCCCTGAACGATAAGGACCGGGGACTCGGATCTCTCGGCATAAAATGCGCCGACGGAGCGCTCGAGGTGCTGGCGGATATGGCGAACGGCGATGCAAGAGTAGCGCTGGACACCCTAGGTTTTATTGCCGACAATCTTTCGGAAGGAAGAGAAATAGACAACGCTATCGTCGGAGAGGCTATGCAGCAGAGGACGACTTTCTACGATAAGAGCGAGGACAAGTACAATCTGCTGTCAGCGCTGCAGAAGTCTGTGCGCGGGTCCGATCCCGATGCTGCGGTGCATTATCTCGCGAGACTCATCCAGGGCGGCGCTGATGAGAAAATGATAGGAAGGCGTCTGCTGGTAATGGCGAGCGAGGATATCGGCATGGCGTATCCGAATGCAATCACAGTAGTGAACGCCTGCGTGCAGGCGGCTCTGACAGTAGGGTTCCCGGAAGCGCAGATCAATTTTGCCGAAGCAGTAATACTGATGGCATCATGCCCGAAGTCGAATCGGGCGGTCGAGGCGCTTTACGCCGCGCAGGCAGATCTGGCATCGAGGGAAATAGATGATGTGCCGGCACACCTCATGGATTCGCATTACAGCGGAGCGGGAAAGCTCGGCAGGGGCAACGGCTACAAGTATCCACACGCCTACGGCGGATATGTTGAACAGCAGTATCTGCCGGACAATTTATATAAAGAAGGTGTGGAATATTATCATCCGTCGGAGAACGGGACAGAAGCGTCATTTAAAAAATATCTTGAATCGATAGGAAAGAAGAAATGAAAAAAGAAATAATCAGAGCGCCTCATTCGGGTTTCTGCTTCGGAGTGCAGCAGGCGATAGACAAAGCAGAAGAGACAGCTGCGGCGTTCAGCGGCAGGAAAATACATACGTGCGGTCAGCTGATACATAATACGATGGTGACAGATCGTCTGGCAGAGAAAGGCGTAACCATTATCGGCGGACCCGAGGAAGCAGAGGAAGGTTCAGTAGTGATAGTCAGGTCACACGGCGAACCGAAGCGTTTTTACGACGCCGCCGAGGCAAGACATCTCGAAGTCATAGACGCGACTTGTCCATATGTTGCGCGTATCCATCAGCTGGTGCACGACGCGCATGAGAACGGCGAGCAGATCGTGATCGTCGGTACGGCGGATCACCCGGAGATAATCGGAGTAAACGGCTGGTGCGGGGACAGCGCGGTAATAGTCAAAAACGGCAGCGACCCGGCGATAAAGGACATTCCGCACGACAAAGATCTGTTCGTTGTGGCACAGACTACGCTGAGGAAAAGCTCCCTCGACGAAGTCACAAAGTATCTCGATGAAAATGACTTTCATTACCGCATCGAAAATACGATCTGCAGCGCGACGGAAGAGAGGCAGGCGGGATGTCGGGAAACGGCGGAAAAAGTGGATCTGATGCTTGTGGTCGGAGACAGAAAAAGCTCAAATACAGGTAAGCTTTTCGAAATTGCCTCAAAATACTGTCAAAAAGCCTTTTTTATTGAGAATAAAGCAGATTTACCATTGCAAGAAATCATGAAATATAATAAAATAGGAGTTGCGGCGGGTGCTTCGACGCCCGACTACGCAATTAAGGAGGTTATTTCTAACATGAGTGACAACATCACTGAAAACACAAACGAAGAAGAAATGAGTATGGCTGACGTCATGGACGAGATTGACAAATCTCTGAGACTGCCGCACGCCGGTGAGTTAGTGACCGGAAAAGTTCTTCAGGTAACAGACAAGGAAGTCATCGTTAACCTTGGCTGCAAAAAAGACGGGATCATCCCTATTAACGAAATAACATTGGAAGGAGAAACGAAGCTCAGCGACCTGTTCAAAGAGGGCGATGAGATCCAGGCGAAAGTTCTGAAGACCGATGACGGTGACGGAACGATTCTGCTTTCAAAGAAAAAGTTAGAAGCAAGTGAGCACTGGAATGAAATCACCCAGGCTCTTGAAGATAAATCTACTATTGAAGTTCAGGTAGTCAGACAGGTAAACGGCGGTGTGATCGCGAACTACAAAGAAGTATCGGGATTCATTCCACTGTCGCAGCTTTCAGACAGATTTGTAGAGGATCTGACTGAGTTCGTTGGACAGACACTTACTGTCAAGATTTCCAGAGTTGATCCGAGAAGGGGCAAAGCTGTCTTCTCGCACAAGGCATATCTGAATGAAGAGAGACAGAAGGCTCTGAAGCAGATCTGGGAGAACATCCATGTTGACGATATCGTAGAAGGTACAGTCATGAGATTTACTGACTACGGTGCATTCGTAGACATCGGCGGTATTGACGGACTCCTTCACATTTCTGAGATTTCATGGGGCAAGCTCAAGCATCCTCAGGAAGTGCTCAGCATCGGACAGAAGATTTCAGTCAAGATCTTATCAATGAACGCGGAGAAGGGAAAGATTTCTCTCGGTCTCAAGCAGACTACTCCGGAACCTTGGTCGGTCATCGACGAGAAATATCATGTCGGCGATGTAGTAAAGGGCAAAGTTGTACAGATCAAAGAGTATGGATGCTTTGTAGAACTCGAACCGGGACTTGACGGACTTGTTCATATCTCGGAAGTTCGTCATAAGAGAGTCGCAAATATCAGCGATGAACTTTCTATCGGCGAAAAGGTAGATACGAAGATCCTCGACATCGACAAGGACAGAAGAAGAATCAGTCTCAGCATCAAGGAGACGCTCGACGAAAATGATGAGCCTCTCGTAAAGGATGAAGAAGAAGCTGAACCTGCAGAAGAAGCGCCGGCGGAAGAGCCAGTGGTTGAAGAAGCAGTTGAAGAAGCTCCTGCTGAAGAAACAGCTGAAGCTGCTGAAGAAGCTCCTGAAGAAGAATAAGCAAGAATCAAGGAACGGCCTGCGTAATGCAAGCCGTTCTTTTAAAATTCATATTATTATATTGCTTATCTGAAGCTTATCCTGCAGCTATCTGGCGAGACCGATCATTTCCTTTGCGCTCTTGATGGTGATATCCGAGACACTGATGCCGGAGAGCAGTTTGGCGATTTCGGCTACCTTTTCATCATCATTCAGGTGCTTGATCTGCATATATGTCTGATCGCCCTCGGTGCGTTTTTCGATCTTGAAGTTATGATCGGCACAGGCTGCGATCTGCGGCAGGTGAGTAATGGTAATGATCTGATGCCTGTTGGCCATGACCTGCAGTGCTTTGCCGACGATACTTGCGGTTTCGCCGCTGATGCCGCTGTCTATTTCATCGAATATCATGGTTGAAATGCCGTCGTATTCGCCGATGATTTTCTTGAACGCCAGCATGATCCTTGACATTTCGCCGCCGGAAGCAATTTTCGAAAGAGGCTTGAGCGGTTCACCTTTATTGGTGCTGATCAGAAATTCGACTTTGTCCATTCCTTCCTTTGTGTAGTGCGGAAGCTTGCTGAAGTTGATGGAAACCTGGGCATCTTTGAAATTCAGATTCTCCAGCTCGGCCTGTATCTTGGACTCGAGATCCGAGGCGGCGGCCTTCCTTATTACAGTCAGACGTTCCGTCTCCTCAGCCAGAAGTTCTTCCATCCTTATTTTATCCACACGTGCGGATTCCATATCGGTTTCGATATTGTCGAGAGCATAGAGCTCTTTTTTTCTTTGTTCGGAATGCTCGAGTATACCGTCGATCGTGTCCGCATATTTGCGTTTAAGCTCGTTGATATAATTGAGCCTGTCGCGCATCTCTTCTATTTCTCCTTCGGAAAAGGTGATTTTGTATTTAGCGTTTCTGAGACTTCCGGAAACATCTTCGATTCTGTAATAAAGGTCGGAAAACTCGTCCTCTAGCTGGGCTGCTTCTTTGGAAATATCGGAAATTTCACGCAGGTTTTTCTGGATCCGCGACAGACCGTCAAGTATAGAGTTGTCGTCTTCGAATGCTTCCTTGTAGCAATTCTCGAAAGCAGTGAAGATCTTTTCACGGTTGGTCTGTTCTTTGATATCTTCTTCGAGTCTGATATCTTCGCCTGGTACGAGATTCGCCATATCGATATCGCTGATTTCGTAATTGAGGAATTCTTTTTTTCGTTCATTATCCTTGGCTTCTTCCACCAGTTCGTCGTATCTGTCGCATAGTTCGTTGAACTGGTCGTAAAGATCGGATATCCTCTGCTTTGTGCTGCTTGTGGCGCCGCTCTCGTATTTGTCAACCAGTTTGATGTGACTGTCGACATTGAGAAGCGACTGGTTGTCATATTGCCCGTGTATATCGGCTATTTTGGCGCAAAGCTCTTTGAGCTGAGCGAGCGGAACGATCTCTCCGTCGATACGGCACAGGTTTTTACCGGTATTTGATATTTCGCGCGAAATAACATATTCGTTATTATGATGATCCGCGGTCATCTGGATAACTGCTTTATCGCAGCCGGTGCGCACGAAGTCGGAATCAGCTCTTGCACCTAAAGCAAGGCTGATGGCTTCGACCAGGACTGATTTACCGGAACCGGTTTCACCGGTGATTACGTTCAATCCTTTTTGAAAATCTACATCTGCATCTTCAATTATTGCAAAATCCTTGATTGAAATGTGACTTATCATTACTTTAACCTCGTTATTTTAATAAACTGCTGAATTCGTCGACAAGATGAGGTGTATTGCTGTCATCATCGACGATTATCATTATTGTATTATCTCCGGCGATACTTCCTATGACGTGAGGGAAGCTCATCGAATCGATCGCTTCACCCGCAGCAGGGCCGCATCCGGACAGTGTCTTGACGATTATGAGATTTTTGGCCGATGCGACGGATGTGATAGTCTCCTTGAATATCTTGATAAAACGGTCAGAGATAGGACCATCGCCGTTGCTCGGTGCATACTTGTATTTTCCCGAAGAGGACAGTGTCTTGACAAGCTGTAATTCTTTTATGTCCCGGGAAACTGTGGCCTGTGTGACTTCGTATCCCGCAGACTTCAGCATCTGACACAGTTTCTCCTGCGTCTCGATCTCATATGTGTTGATCAGTTCCAATACTTTGTTTTGTCTGGAATAACGCATATATCGCTCCTTTCAGTAGATATACTCCTTGGTATATGCCTAATAATTATAACATTAAATGCATGTTTATTTCAACTCATTATTGGCAAACACATGTTCTTTACAGTGCGCGCGGCCTGTGTTATAATGATATAAATTCGGAAGGAGAATACAGTATGAGGATATTGGGCATAGACCCGGGATATGCTATCATGGGTTACGGGATCCTCGATATGAAAGGCAATCACTTTGATGTAGTCAGTTACGGCAGCGTTACAACTGACGCAGGCATGGAGATGCCGGACAGACTTAAGCATCTTTACAGTTCTTTGATGGAGATCATCGCGGAGTACGAACCTGAGGTGGCGGCTATCGAAGAATTGTTTTATAATACTAACGCCAAAACAGTCATCAAGGTAGGAGAAGCGAGGGGAGTGGCCATTCTCGCCTGTGTCAACTCGGATGTTCCTGTAGAAGAATACACGCCGCTGCAGATAAAGCAGGCGCTTACGGGAAACGGCAGAGCTGACAAAAAGCAGGTGCAGTTCATGGTCAAGACGATACTTAATCTTGATGAAGTCCCTAAGCCGGATGACACTGCAGATGCAGTAGCCGCTGCGATCACGCACGGAAATTCAGCGGGCGGACGAGCGTTAATGAGAAAGGTCAGAGGCAGATGATCCATTACATAAAAGGTACTATCGAGGCAAAATTCGAAAACGGAATAGTAGTAGAGACCGGCGGTATCGGATATGAGATATTTGTTCCGGTCGGGAGCAGTCTTTATCTTGCAAAACAGGGTACTGACGTTCAGGTTTTTATTTCCATGATCGTCAAGGAAGATGACGTCAGCCTGTACGGATTTCCCTCTGAAAGCAGTCTCAGCCTGTTTAAAAAGCTGATAACTGTAAACAGCGTCGGCGCCAAAGCCGCTATGGCTATATTGTCAGCTGTTCCGGATGAGCAGCTGAAGAAGGCAATACTGTTTGAGGATGTGGATACCATAACAGCAGCCAAGGGCGTCGGCCGGAAAATGGCTCAGAAAATAGTGCTGGAACTGAAAGACAAGCTCGATAAGACGGAACTGTCGGCAGCTGGATTTGAAAGCGGGGAAGTAATCATTCCGGAAGGAGATTCGCGTGCGGAAGCTGTGGATGCTCTTGTTTCGCTCGGATATTCGCGCAGCGAGGCTACGGAGGCTATGATCGGCATAAAGGAAAAGGACCTTTCAGCTGAGGATTACATAAAGCTGGCACTTAAGAAGATATAACGAAAGGCACATGCAGCGATGGATGACAACGAGAGAATAACAGCAGCAAAGGCTGATACAGATGAAGAGCTTCAGGAGGTGACGCTGAGGCCTCATTCGCTTGATCAGTATATCGGTCAGAAGAAAGCCACAGATAATCTTAAAGTTTTTATTGAAGCAGCACAGCAGAGAGGTGAACCTCTGGATCATGTGTTGTTTTACGGTCCTCCGGGACTGGGGAAAACAACGCTGGCGGGCATAATCGCCAACGAGCTGGGCGTCGATATCAGGATAACTTCCGGCCCTGCTATAGGAAGGGCCGGTGACCTGGCTGCGATTCTTACAAATCTGAATGAGAATGATGTCCTGTTCATAGATGAGATACACAGGCTGAATCGTTCTGTCGAGGAAGTATTGTATTCTGCCATGGAGGATTACGCGCTGGATATCATTATCGGCAAAGGACCTTCCGCAAGGTCTATCCGCCTCGATCTCGCCAAGTTCACGCTGATAGGAGCTACCACGAGAGCCGGAAGTCTTTCGGCGCCGTTAAGGGATCGTTTCGGCGTTATATGCAAATTCGAAAACTACGAGATCGATGAACTCATGAAAATCATAGATCGTTCTTCGGGCATTCTTGGAGTGCCGATAGATGAGGACTCAAAGAGGGAGCTTGCCATGCGTTCCAGAGGTACCCCGCGTGTGGCCAACAGACTTCTGAAGCGTGTGAGGGATTTCTCACAGGTCAAAGGCGAAGGGGTAATAACGCCGGAAATCACAGTAAATGCGCTGGAAGCGCTGGGCGTAGATGAAATGGGCCTTGAACACTTGGACAGAGAGCTTCTTCGTGTTATTATAGAAAGGTTCCACGGCGGGCCGGTAGGCATAGATACAATTGCCGCGGCTATCGGAGAAGAAAGAATAACGCTGGAAGACATATATGAACCGTATCTGATCCAGACCGGGCTCCTTTACAGGACGCAGAAGGGAAGGATGGTGTCAGATCTCGCTTATAAACACATGGGACTTCCTGTGCCTGATGATATCAGCATGACGGAAGAAGGCGAAGATGACGGGGAACAGATAGAGATCGACTGATTACGGCCTCTGTATGTGTCCGGCTATTGGAAGGGAAATATGAAAGTAACGGATTTTGATTATGATCTCCCCGAGGAGCTCATAGCGCAGCATCCCAGCGATAAGAGAGACGACTGCAGGCTCATGGTCGTCGACCGCAGCACAGGAAAGATCGAACATGAGCATTTTTATGATATATTGAAATATCTCAAACCGACGGACTGTCTGGTCATGAATAATTCCAAAGTCATACCGGCAAGGCTTTTCGGCACGAAAAAGGAGACCGGAGCGCATATAGAGTTTCTTCTTACGAAGCGGCTTGACGGCGACAGATGGGAAACGATGGTAAGACCGGGCAGAAGACTGAAGCCGGGAGATTCCGTGGTATTTTCACCTGATTTCAGTGCAGATATAATTGATTACGGGAAAGACGGCACGAGGATAGTTGAATTCCATTATGAAGGCGTTTTTATGGAAAGGCTGGAGGAACTGGGCGCAATGCCGCTTCCGCCTTATATAGAAAGACCTAGTACTGCTGAGGACAAAGACAGGTATCAGACTGTTTACGCAGACCCGGAAGGGTCGGTGGCGGCCCCGACGGCAGGATTACATTTTACAAAGGATCTTCTGCAGCGGGCAGCAGACATGGGCGTAAAACTTGTTTATGTAACCCTGCATGTGGGGATCGGTACGTTCAGACCTGTGAAAGTCGACAACGTTGAAGATCATGAGATGCATTTTGAAGAGTATTATATCGATGAAGCATCGGCAGCGGTCATCAATGAAGTCAAGGCCTCGGGCGGCAGGATCATTTCTGTAGGCACAACGTCCACCAGAACGCTGGAGAGCGCTGCGAAGCGCTGCGGAGATTCCTGGAAGGTCGAGGCGGGGCACGGCAGCACCGGGATATTTATTTATCCGGGATATGAATGGAAGATCGTAGACAGCCTTATTACTAACTTTCATCTGCCGAAGTCGACGCTGATGATGCTGATATCAGCACTTTACGACCGGGAAAAGATACTGGCGGCATATCAGGAAGCGATAGATATGAGATACAGCTTTTTCAGTTACGGCGATGCCATGTTTATAGAATAAAATAATATTAAGATTGGAGATCATATATGACTGATGCAGTCACATACGAATTGTTGCATAAAGACAGATCAACAGGCGCAAGGCGCGGAAGGATAACCACGCCGCACGGAACCATAGAAACGCCGGTTTTCATGCCGGTCGGGACACAGGCGACGGTCAAGGCCATGAGACCGGAACAGGTGGCCGAACTTGGCGCCGAGATCATACTGTCAAATACATATCATCTTTATCTCAGGCCGGGTTCGGATGTCATACGCGAGGCCGGCGGTCTGCATAAGTTTATGAACTGGAACAGACCGATCCTTACGGACAGCGGCGGATTTCAGGTATTCAGTCTTGCAGACCTGAGGGATATCACGGAAGAAGGCGTAGGTTTCAGATCTTATCTGGATGGATCAAAGCATATGTTTACGCCTGAAAAATCAATGGCGGTGCAGGAGGACCTGGGGTCGGATATTATAATGGCCTTCGATGAATGTGCTCCTTATCCTGCAGACAGAGAGTACGTGAAAAATTCACTGGAAAGGACGACAAGATGGCTGGAGCGGTGTAAAAAAGCTCATAAAAACGTTGAAAAACAGTCGCTTTTCGGCATCATGCAGGGAGGTATGTATGACGATCTCAGAAAGCAGAGCGCCAGAGAGATAGTTGATCTGGACCTTCCTGGTTATGCAATAGGAGGACTTTCAGTAGGCGAGCCGAAAGAGCTGATGCTGGAAGTGCTGGATAAGTGCGTGGGCTATCTGCCAGACAGCAAACCGCGTTATCTGATGGGAGTGGGGACTCCGGACTATCTTTTCGAAGGCGTAGAAAGAGGTCTGGACATGTTCGACTGCGTACTGCCGACACGGATCGCGAGAAACGGGACCGCGCTTACTGCTCACGGAGCGGTGAATATAAAGAATGCAAAATTTGAACGGGATTTTACACCTCTCGACCATGAGTGCGGCTGCTATACGTGTACTCATTATTCGAGAGCATATCTGCGTCATGTTTTTAAATCGAATGAAATAATATCTTCGATGCTGCTTTCAAATCACAATCTGTACTTCCTGGTACAGACAATGAGGAAAATAAGAGAAGCTATTGAAAATGACCGCTTTGCGGAATACAAAGAGGAGTTCTACGGGAAATATTATGGACATCTGTAAACACAATCATTTTTGCGGCGGGTGCCTGCATCAGGGAAAACCTTACGATTACCAGCTGGCCTGGAAGGAAGAGATACTTCGTTCCTGCCTTAAGGAAAATGGGCTTACTTGTCCGAGGATCGATCCGATCGAAGGAAGTCCGTCAATGTACCGTTATCGGAACAAGATGGAATATACTTTCGGAGATATGGAAAAAGGCGGCGAAATGACGCTGGGCATGCATCAGAAAAAAAGATACATGTCGGTCATAACGGTCGATGAATGCCAGCTTGTGGATGAGGATTTCAATAAAGTCCTCCGCGCAACGCTGGATTTCTGCCTTGAAAAAGGATACACAAAATATCACAAGAAAACACATGAGGGGCTCATGAGGCATCTTATCGTCAGGAAGGGATATCACACACATGAACTTCTTATCAATATTGTCACGAGCACCGACGGCTCATTCGACGAAGAGCATTACTGCAATACTATCCGCGCGCTCAGTCTCGACAATGAACTGGTCGGCATCATTCACACATTAAATGACCACATTGCGGACAAGGTAACGTGCGAAGAAATGAGGATACTTTTCGGGCGCGATTATTATATGGAAAAAATCATGGGCCTCGATTTTAAGGTAAGCGCATTTTCTTTTTTCCAGACAAATGTCGAGGCAGTTGAAAGGCTGTATTCCGAGGCGCTCGGTCTTATCGATGATTTCGGCGGCAGGGAAGTAATGGATCTTTACTGCGGCGCCGGGACTATAACGCAGACGCTTGCGCTGAAGGCGCGTCATGTCACAGGGGTGGAAATAGTCGATGATGCTGTTGAATCAGCGAGAAAAAATGCTGAAATAAATAATCTCGATAACTGCGATTTTGTAGCCGGTGATGTTCTTGAGGTGCTGCGTGGAATAAAAGACGGCACGAGAAAAGATATTCCTGCACCTGATGTGATCGTGGTTGATCCTCCGAGAGTAGGAGTGCATCCGAAAGCTCTGGATCTGATTGCCGGCTACGGCGTACCGCAGATACTCTATATTTCATGCAATCCGAAAACGCTGTGCCAGAATGTCAAATATCTGGAACCATACGGCTACAGAGCGGTCTATATGAAGCCGTTCGATAATTTTCCTATGACAAAGCACATTGAGGTCGTAACACTGCTTATGCGAACGCAGTGAAGCAGAAGCAGATGTACGTCCCAGGCAAAGGCTGCCCGCAAAGAATGAGCGGAGTGCAGCCGACTGCGGAGACGTGTTGTTTCTTAGAGAAGACGAGCTTGTAACGAAGTCTGAACTTAGAAACACCGTTTGCCAGAGCGGTCTGATTGCGAAGTGATTCGGGAACCGCGGGACGGCTGACGATAGCTTGCTTGAGCAATAAAAATGCGAAACCGAAGGATTATGTTGAAATCGGTGCGGATGCTGAGGATTAC
This sequence comes from Eubacteriaceae bacterium, assembly GCA_022652985.1. GTDB lineage: Bacteria > Bacillota > Clostridia > Peptostreptococcales > Anaerovoracaceae > JALCRY01. The sequence goes on from JALCRY010000003.1 coordinate 65,230, forward strand.
GACACCTGAGAGTAGCTGAAAGAAGCAATCGAAGAATTGGAATAATATGCGACTGTGTTGGAACTGGCATACAAGACGGACTTAAAATCCGTTGCTCGTGAGAGATTGAGGGTTCGACTCCCTCCAGTCGCACCAATACTTTTTATAAGAACTATAGCATAATCTTCTTTGGAAAGATGAAAACGGTATTATATCAATATCTCATTTATTTCATGGAGAGGATGTGTCATATGGTCAACCGAAATATTACAAATCGAGATATCATTTCTCTTGATGATGCGATTGAAGGTTTTCTTGATTCGAAAAGAGATTTGCCAACATCGTCAGATCAAGATAGTGCGGGAAATATTCTAAGAGGAAAAAACGGTGATAAGTTTCTTGAATACTATGGTGAAAGCGGCACATCGAAAGATAACCCTATTGAAGAATTAGCGTTTGCGGATGCTGTAGAGGCATTTGTAAGAGGTTATACTCGAGATAAGGATATGCAGAGAATCAAATATTTAAATGATCGTCTGCATGATCATGATGGAATTACATATTTGCCACGTAATGGAAATAGTTGGAAGCTTCATATATTTGATAAAAGTACATATTATGAAGTTGCAAGACTTTAAGCAATATAAATATTTAGAATTTAAGAACAATCCATGTAAATTAAGCATCTTTTCGGAGATGCTTTTTTCTTGTAAGCAGAAAGAAAGCAAGTCCTTAAAGGGACCGGAAGCGCACCGGGAGCGAGAGCGCATGCAGAAGGAGAAAGCACTGCTGCAAGCGGGGTAAACTCTCATGCCGGCGGACTTGGAACAACATCCGCGGGAACAGTGACCGACGGTACCGGGAAAGCTCTCGTGCCGGTTGCGTCACCTGCATCGGCATCTTCCGGCCAGGTCCTTACAGCGGACGGATCTGGCGGGACTTCGTGGGCCGCGGGAGGCGGAGGATCGGGCGCCGTGTCATCTGTCGATGGAAAGACGGGAGCGGTTACTCTTACCGATACCTACCTCGGACTGGCAGGCGGCACACTTACGGGAACATTAAACGTAGGAACTACGGATACCACAGTTTACACAGGGGTCTGCACATGGAGGAAATGCGCGAATGATTCGGGCAATGTCCACCAGGCAGCCTTTTTTGTTAACTCCGACGGAACAGCGAAGTTCGTAAATAGAGGCGCAAGCGGATCATCAGATACCGCAGCATTGACCTTCGGAGCAGGCGGCTTCAACTTCATCATGGGCACATCCAATGTCATTGCCAGTATAGATGCAAACGGCGGAGTGACGCTTACAGGAGAACTCACGGGGCCGGATCACACCGGCGGCACGGCTACTTTCGGTTATCTTGCAGAAAACGCAAAGACTACGGAAATATTTATGTCGTCTGCAGACGTTACGATAGAAACAACAGGCTGGACTTCATCGACAGAAGCGGCAGGATATTACGAGGCATCGGTCACCGTAGATCAGATGGCCTCGGGATGTTATCACTCCATGAGGCTTCTTGCAGCAACAGGCATCGTTCCTACGGAGACTGAGCGTACTGAGTTCAGTAAGATCGTGTGCATATACGAATCTGACAGTACGACTTTTAAACTCTATGCAGCGTCCGCTCCTACATGCCAGCTTACAATATCGATAGGAGCAGCTTCGATTGCAATGTAACATATCTTAATGCGGCGTATAGCCGCTTTTTTATTGGAGGTAACAATATGAAAATACATAAGAAGATAAGCAGATACAATTCATCAGAAAGAAACGGCGAAAAGATAAAGTACATAGTGATCCACTATGTCGGAGCCGTATCGTCCGCGAAGAACAACTGCATATATTTCGGAGGAGGAGACCGCCAGGCGTCGGCTCACTATTTCGTTGATGACAAGATATGGCAGTGCATCAAAGTCTCGAAGGCGGCATGGCACTGCGGAGGCGGACTCCAGGACTACGGAAGAGCATCGGTCGGCGGTAATAAAGGCGCGACGCTTCATTACATTTGCACCAACAGAAACAGCATCGGCATAGAACTCTGCTGCGAAAAGAGTGGCGGTGAGATTGTGCCGACAAAGGAAGCGATACAGACTGCTGCGCCTCTTGTACGGCACCTCATGAAAAAGTACGGCATCCCGGCGGAAAGAGTCGTAAGACATTTTGACGTTACGGGAAAGTGCTGTCCGAACGGATACATCAGTAAAAAGTCATGGAAGAAGCTCCATGATTATCTTACGGAAGGCACAGGTGAGTAAATGGACTGGCAGACGATACTTGCTATAGCAGGCGGGATAGTACTTATTGGGAACGCAGCCGCGCTTATATATAAATGGCTGAGGCCTGCATATCAGCTGACGCAGAGGGTGAAAGTTCTGGAAGAGCACGACCGGAAAGACTACGAAACCATCGAGGCGCTTCGGGAGCTTTCAAAGGCCCAGTGCAGCGCGCTACTTTCCATCATCAATCACATGATAGACGGAAACAACAAAGAGGATATGAAGAAGACACGCGAGCAGATCGCGAAGATACTCATATCGATGAAATAACGGAGGTAGATAAAATGAAAGTTAAAACTGATACAATAGCTAGGACGATCGTCCTTATGATAACGCTTCTTAACCTGGTGCTGGGTCTTCTCGGAAAGACGGCCCTTAAGATAGACGAATCAGTGATATATGAGGCATGCTCTGTAGGAGCCGTGATCGTAGCGGCGGTAGTGTCTTGGTGGAAGAACAACTCGTTCACGCAGGCGGCGCTAAAGGCCGATGAAGTCATGAAGAGCGAAAAAGCACTTAAGGCAGCAAATAAGTAGCATATTATCCTTTCCACATTGGACTTTGGGTATGGTATAATTAGCTATCAGAATATTGGCAAATCTAATAGGGCTATGTTGTATTACACCCATTAGCTTATTATAGAAAGGATGAGGAAAGATGACCAATGCAATATCCAGGCGAATACTGGCTTTCGCACTCGCGATAGCTGTAGTGATCGCATTCACACCTGCGATAGCATTCACGCAGAGTGCATCAGCAGCGACAAGGCCGGGCAAAGTCAAGTGGTCAAGTATCACTAAAACACCGACAACAATAACGCTCAAATGGAAGAAGGCATCGAAGGCCAAAGGCTACTCGGTGTACCAGAAGAAGAGCGGGAAATACAAGAAGATAAAAACCACGACGAAGAGAACGTACACCGTAAAGAAGCTAAAGGCCTTCACGAGCTACAGCTTCAAAGTCCGCGCATACAGGATGAGCGGCGGCAAGAAAGTCTACGGCAAGTATTCTTCAGTGAAGAAAGTGACAACGGCGGCATCGAAGATCACGGGCGTTACTATCACAAGCTCAGCATCGTCAGTATCTGCGGGCAGCAATGTCACGTTCACTGCGACAGTTACCGGAGGGACGAAGCCTCTAAAGTATCAGTGGTACAAAGACGGCGTCCTGATCGAAGGCGCGACGGAGAGCACTTATACGGCAGCGCTCAGTTCATCAGACAGCGGATCCAAGTTCACGTGCAAAGTCACAGGCCCTGACGGGAAGAGTCTTACTTCGGAAGAGGCGGGAAGCGTGACGGTATATAATCCGGCAGTAAAACCGAGTTCTGTTACTGTGGCTGATCAATCAGCGGCTACAGGCAGTACGGCTACTTTTACCGCGACTGTTACAGGCGGAACAGCTCCTTTGACATACCAGTGGTATCAGAAAACTATTGAAAATACTGATTTCACCAAGATAAGCGGAGCAACATCTTCGACATATTCACCTCAGATCGGCACGACCGGAAAGGTCACTATGCATAATAACAACACTCAGTATAAATGTGTTGTTAGCAATTCGGCCGGATCAGTTGATGGTGCAGGCACGCTGACAGTAACAGGTGCGACTGTAACCAATAGCTGGAATATAGGAAATAAGACAGTATCATCTGTAAATTATAACGGCTCTAATGGAGCTGACAATGTAGTAGCCACCTTATATTCCGATGGAGAACTGGCAGTAATAGGTAAAGGCGATACAGTGTTGTTCGGCGATAAGACACCTACTTCAGGATCAGGTACAAGCTACCAGACGCCATGGAGATTAGAGGGTAAAACATCTGCCATTACGTCATCGACTATAGCATCTGATGTCACGCCTGCAAATATGGGGTACTGGTATATAGGATGTAATAATCTGACGTCAGCACCTGCGATACCGAGCAGCGTCGAAAGTATGGCAGATACATTCTATGGCTGCACATCACTAACTGCAGCACCGACGATACCGAGTAGCGTGACGGAGATGGTCAGTACATTCGAAGGCTGCGCCAAGCTCACAACAGCACCGACGATACCTAGCAGCGTGACGGATATGGGCAGTACATTCGAAGGTTGCTCCGCACTCACAACAGCACCGACGATACCGAGCAGCGTGACGAATATGGGCAGTACATTCTCTGGCTGCAGAGCGCTCACGACAGCACCGACGATACCGAGCAGCGTAGAGAATTTGTACGGTACATTTCAGGGTTGTAGCTCGCTTAAGTCAGCACCAGACCTTTCGGGATGTACGAAATTAACAAATATGTATCAGACATTCTCTGGCTGCATCGCGCTCACTACAGCACCAACGATACCTGACAGCGTAGAGGATATGTTATATACATTTTCTGGCTGCAGCGCGCTTACTGCAGCACCAACGATACCGAGCAGTGTGACGGTTATGAACTATACATTCAATGGCTGCAGTGCGCTCACAGGAACGATGCTTATAAAGGCTGATCCACATACTCCATTAGAGTTTGGTGGATGTTTCAGCGGCGCCGCGACAAACAGTGCAGGACTGACGGTGAATTACACAAGCACAAGTGAGCGCTTTGTTAATACGATCATCTCAACTTGGGGGCCGTTAGGATCGGAAACACAGGGTCATATCACAAAAGCCTTCACATCGGTAACGATAGCTGATCAGACTGCATCAAGCGGCGGAACAGCAACGTTTACGGCAGCAGTTGCTGCAGGAGTAACGCCGGCATATCAGTGGCAGAAGTCGACTGACGGAGGCAAGACATTTGCTGATATATCCGGTGCTATCGCTGCGACGCTTTCACTGACTGGACTTACAACATCAGATAACGGCAACGTATACAGATGCGTAGTCAGCAATGGTACAAGTACAGCATACGGCGAAGGTACGCTGACAGTTAATTAATCAAAACTCATAACTATCGAGGAGGCAGCCAGTAACTGCCTCCTTATGTATTGCAAAAAAATCTTTACTTGCGAACAAACGTTCGATATAATATCTGTATGAAAATATTAGCAAAACCAATAGTAAATTGCCGTTTTTAATTCTATATGCGCAAGTAAATTCTACACATTGGAATTTACTCATGCACATTGATTCTGTACAATTAAGGAGCAGCTGATTGCCTGCCTGTGCAGAAGGAGAACTCAGATGAGTAATAGAATTAAAGGCAATCGCAAGCATCTTACGCTAGCTGACAGAATCATCATCGAAAAGGGCTTGCTTTATGGAGATTCATTTACTGCTATCGCCGCTGCTGTCGGAAAAGACATCAGTACGATCTCAAAGGAGGTAAGAAAGCATTCTCAAATCACAGAAAGGAAAAACAAGGATTTTGCACCTATCCCTTGTGCCAACAGGGAGCATTGCAGCATATTCGGATTATGCCGGGATAACTGCAGCATTTTATGCAGGATGTGCAGAAAAACCGGGCAAAGATGTGTCGATATTTGTCCCGACTATCTTCCGAAGACATGTGTACATTTGACGAAAGCGCCATACGTTTGTAACGGCTGCGGAAAGAGGATAAACTGCCTTATGGAGGAAAGGATCTATTCTTCAAAATATGCTGACGACTGCTACAGGGCCACCTTGTCCGGAAGCAGAGAAGGGATCAATCAGACGCCTGAAAGCATACAGAAAATGAACGATATATTGACACCTCTTATCGCGAAAGGACAATCCATAGCACATATATATGCTACGCATGCAAACGAACTCAACTGTTCAAAGCGCACGGTATATGAGTATATCGATGCCGGTATATTCGATATCAAAAATATCGACCTAAGGAGAAAGGTCAAGTACAAAAAGCGCAAAAAGTCAACAGAACCAAGCCTGAACAATAGAGACTACCGGATCGGACGGACTTACAAGGATTTTCAGACACTGCTGGGAAACGGATACAACGGCAATATCGTGGAAATGGATACTGTTGAAGGTAAACGCGGAACCAAGACATGTCTTATGACCATGCTGTTCCGAAACTGCAATCTGATGCTGGTATTCAGGCTGCAGTCACAGACACAGTCCGAAGTAAAAAGAGTTTTTGATTATCTTCTGGCCGGGCTTGGATCACAGCTTTTCAGTACGCTTTTCGAAGTGATACTTACCGATAACGGTGCAGAGTTTCAAAATCCGGACGAGTTGGAATTAACAGATGAAGGAGAGACAGTCACCAAAATATATTACTGTGATCCGTATCGTTCGAATCAGAAAGGTGCATTGGAAAAGAACCATGAATATATACGATATGTATGCCCGAAAGGCTCGTCGTTTACAGCTCTTACTGATGAAAAAGTACTGTTGATGGCGAATCATATCAATAGTGAGAAAAGAGACAGCCTGAATGGGCATAGTCCGTTTCAGCTGTCTCTGCTCCTTCTGGATAACAGACTTCATGATATCCTTGGCCTGATGGAAATCAAGCCTGATGAAGTCAATTTAACGCCAGATTTGTTTAAGTAAAATAGTATAGCACAGGCAGATTTCACTGTATAGAACTTAGTCTTTCACGACGGTATCTGGAATCTAGTCTCGCACACTATTTTCAGATGCCCGTTTGTCGTGCAGCAAAAACCTACAGCATCATACTTATGGGCAAATTATATATCATTGTAATGTGATTGTTAAGTCCAATTGTTGAAGTAACAGTCACACGCAGGAATAAGTTTGAAAATGTAGAAGTTACTTCTGCATTCAAGGTAGCAAAACCAATAAACACGATAATTGTGTTCGAAGAATCAAAATATCCCATGCCGTACCGGTTCAGATACGTTGACGATAAGGGAACGGCTCAGGATGTTTACGTGGATAAATTCATTAACATCGAAGAAAAGAAGATCGCCGGTATCCGTACCATAAACTATTCATGCCAGAGCAGGATAGGCGGCAGGGATATAAGGTACGAACTCAAGTACGTAATCGACGATCCCAGGTGGGAACTATATAAGATGTAAAACGCTGTCACTTTGGCAGGAGCAAATACGCTCCTGCTATTTTTTTTTATTGCTTTTTTATTTGGGGTTGATTTTCTCGTCAGGGAATAGAGGAAGGCATGTGAAAAAAACTTTGCATATGAGCCGGAAAAGCATCTCACAAGTCTCCTTAGTAAGTTAGAGGAAGTCGCGCATAGTAAGGAGGCACATATTATGGAGCACGTAAAAAAGGTAACCGCAGGCTTTGTTTCAAAGACCGATCCAAGGTGCATGACAAAAGAAACGATGCAGAAGGATTTTGATTACATGATGGCACAGAAAATGACGCAAGCTCTTCTTGGCAATGGATATATAACCAAAAGCGAATTCGACAAAATCACCGCAAAAAATAAAGAGACTTTCTTTCCATACATGGCGGAGTTGATGCTTTAAATGACTTGCTATATATCACATTCAGAGCCAATATGTCACTACCATGGAAGGAGGTGAGTTGATGCAAAGGATAACAAAAATCGAAGGGACGCCGGGGCTTAAAAAGAAGATCCGCGTTGCAGCTTACGCCAGGGTGTCTACGGACTCAGAAGAACAGCTCGTCAGCCTTGCTACGCAGAAAGACCACTATGAAACCTACATAAAGAAGAATCCAGAATGGGAGTACGCAGGGCTTTATTACGACGAAGGCATCACAGGTACCAAGAAGGAAAAAAGGAAAAGCCTGCTTAGGATGCTCGCTGACTGCGAGTCGGGGAAGATAGATTTGGTGATTACAAAGTCGATATCAAGGCTTGCCCGTAACACGACGGACTGCCTGGAGATCGTCCGTAAGCTCCTGGGACTTGGAATTTACATTTACTTTGAGAAGGAAGACCTGAACACCGGCAGCATGGAGTCGGAGCTCATGCTGACGATCCTTTCAAGCCTTGCCGAAAGCGAGTCGGTTTCTATTTCCGAAAACGAGAAATGGAGCATCCAGCGCAGATTTAAAAACGGCAGCTTCGTCATTGGCTACCCGCCGTACGGTTACAGGAACGAGGACGGCAAAATGGTCATCGCTGAGGAAGAGGCTGAGATCGTAAAAGAAATCTTCTCGGCTTCTCTTTCTGGGACCGGGACTTATAAGATCGCGAAGGGACTGAATGCAAAAGGTGTGAAAACGAAAAGAAACGGCTGTTGGACCTCATCTACTGTGAAGGGGATTCTTACAAACGAGAAGTACACTGGCGACGTTATTTTCCAGAAGACATATACGGACAGCAGTTTTACCCGTCACGTCAACTACGGAGAATATGACCAGTATCTGGTAAAGGACCATCATGAGGCGATCATCAGCCATGAGGACTTCGACCGGACAGCTCAGGTCCTTGCACAGCGTGGTAAAGAAAAGAGCAACACCGGAGAGACCGGTAAGTACCAGAAACGATACGCGTTTTCGGGAAAGATCAGGTGCGGAAGCTGCGGGTCCAAATTTAAGAGGAAAAAGCATTATAAGTCATCCGGCAATTACATCGCCTGGGCCTGCAGCACGCACCTTACTGATAAAAACGCCTGCGAGATGATGTACATTGAGCAAAGTGAGATTGAGGAAGCATTTATTACAATGATGAACAAGCTGATCTTTTCAAAGAAGCAACTGCTGAAACCATTCGCAGAGGCACTTAGTGGCACCAATGGAACAGTAAACATCCGCCGTATGCAAAATCTTGAACAGCGCCTAGAGAAAAACAAGGAACAAGAAGAATTCCTTAAAAAACTTTTGGCCAGCGGTTACCTTGATACGGAGCTTATTAGTAGGATCAGAAATGAAATACAGTCGGAATACGATTATTTGAAGAATGAAAAAACAGCGCTTTCTGAAAGCATTAGTGGATCATTGGTTCATGCAAAAGAAGCAAAGATGCTCATACGATTTATCGATAAAGCAGGTGTTCTTACAGAGTTTGATGATTCGGTATTTAATGATTATGTGAATGAGATCCGTGTTCTATCGAGAGACGAGTTAGAGTTTCAATTAAAATGCGGATTGAAAATAAAGGAAAGGTTGGTGAGAAAATGAGACAAGTGTTATTAGGCTACCGGATTGAAAATGGTGAAGCGAAAATCGAAGAGGCTGGTGCAAATAAGGTAAGGTCATTGTTTGAGGCATACAATGACAGCCTTTCTATAAAGAATGCTGCAGAGAAAGCCAGGATCAGCGGATACCCAACAAGCATAGGACGTATTCTGAAGAATAAACGGTACCTGGGAGATGATTACTACCCAGCGATAATTGATGGGTCAACCTTTGAAAAGGCCCAGCAGCTTCGCATGAAAAATGCAAAAAGCATGGGGCGCATCCGTGATTACACAGAGGACACTTCGGAGCCTACAGAAAAGAAAACAATTAAATTCAAGCTGGGTGAGGTCACGGAGAAACATAAGGACCCATACAAACAAGCAGAATTCATTTACAGTTTGATCGAAACGGAGGAAGAAGATGGAGAGTAACATTACCGTCATCCCTGCAAGAAGGCATATTGGAAATACAGTAAAAGAGCAGGATGAGCATACAAAGCTCAGAGTTACGGCCTACTGCCGTGTCAGTACTGACACCGATGAGCAGGAGACCAGCTATGATACTCAGGTTAAGCATTACACGGAGTATATACAGCAGCATCCCGATTGGAAGTTTGCCGGCATCTTTGCTGATGACGGCATTTCGGGAACGAATGTAAAAAAGCGTGATGAGTTCAACCGCATGATAGGGGAATGCATGTCTGGAAACATTGATATGGTTATTACAAAGTCGATATCAAGGTTTGCCCGTAACACGCTGGACTGCCTTAAGTTTATCAGGCAGCTTCGGGACAAGAATATCCCGGTTTATTTTGAAAAAGAAAATATCAATTCGATGGACTCTAAGGGCGAAGTGCTGCTTACCATCATGGCATCTCTTGCGCAGCAGGAATCACAGTCACTTTCACAGAACGTGAAACTGGGTATTCAGTTCCGGTATCAGAGCGGAAAAGTTCAGGTAAATCATAACCGCTTCTTAGGCTATACGAAAGATGAGGACGGAAATTTGATCGTTGATAAGACAGAATCTGAAGCCATCAAGAGAATCTTCCGGGAGTACCTTGAGGGAGAAAGCCTTATGCAGATTGGAAGGGGACTTGAGGCAGACGGCATCTTGACCGGCGCGGGTAAACAGAAATGGCGTCCTGAAACCATTAAGAAGATGCTCAAAAATGAGAAGTACATGGGGGACGCGCTCCTGCAAAAGACATACACGACGGATTTCATTGAGAAAACGCGTGTAAAGAACAACGGCATCGTTCCACAGTACTATGTCGAAAACAGCCATGAAGCTATCATTCCAAAGGATATTTTCATGCAGGTACAGGAAGAGATGGTCCGCCGATCTAACCTTTACAGCGGGGGGAACAGAAAGAAACGGGTTTACAGCAGTAAGTACGCGCTTTCCGGTATGGTTTGCTGCTCAAAATGTGGAGAGATCTACCGCAGGCTCGCTTGGAACAACCGCGGTAAGCGCTCTGTTGTCTGGCGATGCTGTACGCGTGTAGAGCACGGACCATCCGCCTGCGATGCTGAGACCATTCAGGAAGTAGATCTGCAAATGGCAACAGTCCGCGCAATTAACAAAGCGATCCAGTGCTCAGATTCAATGCTGAAAATCCTGAAGGAGAACTTGACTTCGGTGATAGATAACAGTACGAAAAAAGAGATGGCTGAGATTGATGATAAAATGGCTGCCAGGCAGCAGGACCTTTTTAAGGCAACACAGGAAATGAAACCGTATGATGACATAGCAGATGCGATTGAAGATCTTCGTGATCAGAAGAAGAAAGTGTTTGCAGAAAAAGCTGAACAGGAGGGAAATAAGCTGCGGATCAAAGAGATGACCGAATTCCTGTCCGGAATGAATCATATGCTCATTGACTATGATGAACAGATGGTTCGCAGGTATATCGAGCGTATCACTGTTTATGACAGTTATTACGAGGTGGAGTTCAAATCAGGGATCAAGGTTGAGATAGAAAAGTGAAAATGACTTTAGCGTCTGGCTTTCAGCTGGGCGCTATTTATTGGAAATATCTGAAAGCGAAACTTATAAAAATCAATAATGAACTGGGTAGTGTCACTACCCAGATGAGGCTGCTTGCTCTGAATGGAAAGAAACGCCTGTCCAATGTTATGAATTACGATCAGATTATAGCACTTGCAAAGGAATTCTCGTCAAAGTGGGAATATACAAATTAGAATTTGATAGGGGAGAAAATATGATACTGGTCAATAATGTACTAAAAGAAAGATAGGACCCTATTTCCCAAAATCAAAATAATATTGATATTGGGAAATAGAACTGATACAATAAATTCGGAAGAGGTGGCATGAATGAAGATAATAGAGCGAAGCACTTATCTTGAGAAACTGAAACGTTTGAAAGGCACTCCGGATATTAAAGTAATTACAGGCGTCAGGCGCAGCGGCAAGTCAAGGCTGATGGAAAGTTACATTGAATGGCTTGAAAATACAGATAAAGATGCAAACATTATCTATATTGACTATACCAGTTTGCAATTCGAAGATTTAAAAGAATATCATGCTCTTAATAAATATGTAGAGGAACACTATCAGTGGGGAAAGAGTAATTATCTCTTTGCGGATGAAGTACAGATGTGTCCACAATTTGAACTTACGATAAACAGTCTGCATTCTTCTGGAAAATATGATATTTATGTTACAGGATCTAATGCATTTTTATTAAGCAGTGATCTGGCGACGCTGTTTACCGGAAGAACCTATGAGATAGAGATATTCCCGTTTTCCTTTGAAGAGTATGTGGAATATTATCAGCTTGAAGATATGGACAAAGCGTTCGACAGATATATAAAAGATGGCGGTTTGTCAGGCTCTTATGTGTACCGTGAGCAGGAAGAACGGTATCACTATATCGAAGATGTATTTGATACGCTGATTATTCGTGATATCAGGCAAAAGTACAAAATCAGAAAAACTGTATTGATGGATCATATATCAGATTTCCTGATGGACAACGTTGCAAATCTGTCCTCTATTCGTCAGATTGCAGATACTATGACGAAAAACAATGACAGGATCAACCATAAGACGGTTGGAAAATACTTGGAATATTTATGTAATGCTTTTGCCTTTTATAAAGTCAGAAGATATGACATTCGTGGAAAAAAATATCTTGCCTCAAGCGATAAGTATTATCTGAGTGACCATGCATTCCGCTATGCAAAGCTGGGAACAAGAAATATGGACTATGGCAGAATGATTGAGAATATAGTTGCCATTGAACTGATGCGTAGAGGATATGAAATCTATACCGGTGTTCTTTATAAAAAAGAAATCGATTTTGTTGCAATGAAGCATGATGAGAAATTTTATGTTCAGGTTTCAGATGATATTTCCGGTGAAAGTACTTTTAAAAGGGAGATAACTCCTCTTTTACAGATTAAGGACGCCTATCCTAAGATTTTGATCGCCAGAACAAGACATGAGGATTATCAATATGAAGGAATAAAAATAGTCGATGTAGCGAATTGGCTGAGAAAAGACCAAAAGACTATTTCCCAAAAATAAAAATATCTGAAATATGGGAAATTGTTATTCTGGCTTTCGGTATTTTTGTGACCTTCGGTCAGACATTTTCGATTGATTTTGCCTTTGGATATTTTTCCGCATATAGCCTGAGCATATCTGGATGAAGCACGTTCATCTGATACCGGCGGTGCAGGGCTCGGGCTTGCGGTCGCAAAAAAGATAGTCACACTGCACGGAGGAGAAATATCAGTAACACCGGAATACATCATAGAAATAAGTTTACTGTAAACGACCAGATTGTAATTAAAGATAAGAAACAGATACCATTATCGACCGAGTTTAAACGACGTGCCTGTTGTCGTCTCGAGGCAGATTGAGGTCGTAACACTGCTTATGCGAACGCAGTGAAGCAGAAGCAGATGTACGTCCCATGCAAAGGCTGCCCGCAAAGAATGGGCGGAGTGCAGCCGACTGCGGAGACGTGTTGTCTCTTAGAGAAGACGAGCTTGTAACGAAGTCTGAACTTAGAGACACCGTTTGCCAGAGCGGTCGGATCGCGGAGTGATCCGGAAACCACGGGACGGCTGACGGTAGCATTGATGTCAAGAAATGATAAATAAGAAGGGCTGAAAGCCCAGTAAATAAGGCTTATCCGTTAGTGATGGAATATCATTCATCTGCGGGAAGCCTTATTTTTTTAGCCAAATCGAGTTAGCGGGAACTGCTCCAAGAGGACAGGTTGAGTTGACAGCCTTATTAAAGGGATAGGGTTGTGTTGACGTGATTGTTATGAGGTAAGGTTGTGTAGACAGTATGGTTACGTTTCGGACATGCTTGGCAGAGCAGATTTGATGATAATGAACACCTATTGCTTGAAAGAATGCGATACATGTTCGACCGAGAAGACAACCAGCCGGCTAGCCGGCCTATTATTTTACAAAAAAGTCGTGATCAGAAAGGGCTCTGATGTAAAGTGCAGAAGCGAATGTGAGAAAATCCAATATCGATATCAGACAGTCCGAAAACGGGCTGCCTGGTTATTTGCGAATGGAAATTGTAAAATGATGATATGGGGTATATAATTTTTAGTTAATTGTAATATTACAGCAGATGATGAAAATAAGGGGAAAATAATCCATATACAGAATCGAGATAAGGAGGATATCAAGATGAGAAAAACAGCTTCAGTTAAACACCGCCTTTTATGTATTCTTATGACAGCGTTAGTGTGTATCCTGATGTGCATGACAGGCACTGTGCCGGCGCTGGCTGCATCAGGAAATGATAATGTATCGGCACAGAATACGATCCTGACTGTGACCCAGGCAAAGGCGCTCAGCAGTGCAGAACTGCTGTATGGTCGGAATTTGAACGCGAGCGCAACACGCCTCTACAATAACGTGTCAGGTTCTGTAAATGGTTCCGCCGGGACATCGTCAAATATCACTCAGACATTTCAAAATTCGGCAGACTGGACATCGATAAAAGCCGGCACTATAGGCTCGTATGATGTCACTTATTCAGCAGGCAGCAGTGCGACCGCGACCGTTAAAGTAGCCGTGGTGCCGGACGGTTCGGTCACAGGTCCTACGACCGATGACGATGATGCGATATATTCAAAGACTGTAATAATGAAATCAGCTGATGCAAAAAATGCTTTTGGGGCAATGACAAGTTCTCGCGGTCTTATGAGCTCAACGTACAACGACGTCCATGCCGTTTTTAATGGTGAGACTATTACTGATCCGTCTACTGATGAAACGAATGTTACACAGACTTTTACAAACGGTGACTGGGACAATATCAAGGCCGGGACCGCGGGCAGCTACTCGGTAACATATGCCTGCGGAGACGCAAAATCGCAGAAAGTACGCATTATAATTGTAAAGGATTCCGCGACTGTAACAGGGCTGAATGATGCGGTTATTGCCGACAGCGTTACGGTTACAAGTTCTGAAGCGAAAACACTGACGGAGGATGCCCTGTATGGATCAGGTTACAACTATGTGACAGGATACTACAGGGCTAATGATACAGATATTGGTATAGTTGATAACGACGATCCTCATATCAAAACGCTTATTCAGCAGACGATCGTTGATGACGATCTGAAGGCTATCAAGGCCGGTACCACAGGCACTTATGACGTCATGTATCAAATCCAGGATCTGAAAGATACTAGCTGTACTAGTATAACTCCAACAGTGACGGTCATGCCTGACGATGCTGTGATCGTCGGCAATACGGGCGACGCGGTTCATGCCAGCTCGTATATAACTACATCAGACGCAGCAAAGAGTAACTTTGCCGGAAAGGCATCTGATATACTTTATGGCACTTCGACTACAGGAACATCTAATGAATATAACCGAGTGATCATTGACCAGAGCAACATTATCCTGACAGATTCGGATCCAACTCGTAAGAATGCTTCAACGCAGACCATCGCGGCTGCTGACTGGTCTGCTATACAGGCAGGCACTGAAGGGCAGTATGATGTGAAATATGCGGTCAGGACAAAGGCTGATCCTGCAAAGACCGATGCATCACAGACTGCATATGTTGTCATAATGCCTGACGGCTCAAATATAGATAATGGTAAAGTTGCAGCAGTTCATGCAAGCGGGATCACTCTCACAGCGACCGATGCAAAGGCACTGACTAAAGAGGCTCTGTTCGGCAGCAGCTACAACAAGGTGACTGCAGTCAAAAACGGATCGCTCGTAAGCCCAGGTGATATATCATCGACTCTTACCCAGACCATTTCAGACGCTGACTGGACAGCAATAAAGGCGGGTACGGCAGGATCATATGATATTACATATACAGTGCCGGGCACTTCTGCCAAGATGACTGCGAAAGTAACTGTCGTTCCTGACAGTGCAGCCATCGCTTCCGATACAGGTGACGCAGTGCAGGCCGGCTCATACATCACAACATCGAGCGCAGCAAAGAGTGATTTTGCAGGGAAGACATCTGATATACTCTATGGTACTTCGTCTGCAGGATACAATCACGTGATTATAGATCAGGCAAATTCCATCCTGACAGATTCATCGACTCCGGCTCGCAAGAATGCGTCAGCGCAGACGTTTGCAAAAACAACAGACTGGGCAGCAATACAGGAAGGCAAAGCAGGGCAGTATGATGTGACATATGCGGTCAGGACAAAGGCTGATCCTGCAAAGACAGATGCTTCGCAGACTGTGCATGTTTTCGTGATGCCTGACGGTTCATCGGTCGATCAGAACAATGTTTCTGCAGTTTATGCAGGCGAGGCTGCGGTAACAGTGACTCAGGCCAAGACCCTGACTAAAGCGGCCCTGTTCGGAAGTAGCTATAACAATGTGACTGCGGTCAAAAACGGAGCGCCTGTCAGCTCAGGTGATCTGGCAGCAACTCTTACACAAACCATTGCAGACGCTGACTGGGCATCGATTGAGGCCGGCAAAACAGGATCATATAACGTTACATATAAATTGACCGGTACGTCCACTGAGATGACTGCGAAGATCAATGTCGTTCCTGATACAGTTATTCCATCGTACAGCGTGAAGTGGAATGTCACAGCAGGATCGGGCAGCGGCTCTGCAGCTGCGGTCGGTTCGGACTTTACAGGAACAATAACGCCATCTGACGGAGCGGAACTTCCAGAGGATATTACCGTATCTGTTGGAGGCAAAGCCATCACTGATTTTACATACAAGGACGGGAAGGTGACTGTACCTGCAAAAGAGGTCACAGGAGATATAACTATTACTGCGGTATGCACATATGAGGTACCTTCATCAGGTATAACAGGCGGGGACGTAACTTACAATGATCCGCCGGAGAATGGGAAAAAATTCTCAGGCAGGATAGTGCCTGATGCGGGATACAGTCTGCCAAAGGAGATTACAGTGACAGTTGGAGGAAAAGTGCTGGCAGAAGGTCAGTATACTTATAACGCATCTACAGGAGCGTTTACGGTGAGCGGACAGTATGTGACAGGGAAAGTCAGTGTTACTGCAAAAGGAATAGAGACGAATGTCAAAGGCGCTGCGGCAGCAGCCGGAAACATCATATACAAGGTAACAGATGTATCTTCAAAACTTTCAGCGTCAGCGACATCGAAAGCGGCAGGGACATACGGATCTGTTAGTGTTCTGAAGCCTGTAAAGAAGACATACAAGAGTGTTTCAATGCCGTCAGCAGTAACGATAAACGGGTACCGGTACAACGTGACGGGTATCGCGTCAAAGGCGTTCAACAGTAATACAAAAATTACGTCAGTGACGGTCGGAAAGAATGTGAAGACGATCGGTTTGAAAGCCTTCTGCAAATGCAGCAAACTCAAGACTGTCAGGTTTGCGGGAAAGAATGTCATCAGGATCAGCAGCGGAGCATTCAAAACATGCGCAAAGAGCTGTACGTTCAAGATCCCGAAGGCAAAATATGATAAATACAAAAAAATGCTGAAGAAAAGCGGGGTTCCAAGCGGAGCTAAATACAAGAGAATATAATTACAAAACACGGCGCCGGGCAGTAAAATGTCCGGCGCCATTTGTCTGCCGGCCTGAATTTGCTGCGAAAAGCTGTCTCTTTGAGACGGCTTTTTTTGGCTCTATATCAAATGTTGGGGTGGGGCCCATACGGAATAAAAATTACATAAGGCCATTTTGTGTAAACATAGTGACTTAGTAATATGTCAATCCTCCCGGATCAATGATAGAATAAAATTGTTCCAGGAGGATTTTACTATGGTAAAATAAAGGGGAAAGAGTATTTGGAGGAATAAATAATGGACTTCTTTGAAGAGTTAATGGGTGGGCGGGTTTGATGATGAAGAAGATCTTTTGCAGCGGGCTGAAGAGCTTGGACTGTATGCTGAGGATTACGATACATTAGAGGAGCTTAAAGAAGCAATCGAAGAATTAGAATAATATGCGACTGTGTTGGAACTGACATACAAGACGGACTTAAAATCCGTTGCTCGTGAGAGATTGAGGGTTCGACTCCCTCCAGTCGCACCAATACTTTTTCTATATGAACTGACATGTCGTTTCTTTAATATCGGTTCATCAGATTTGAAAAAGAACTATGGGATGCTGCCTGCGTGTTATGGGGACATATCCCTGCGGCAGAGTATAGGAATGTTATTAATGGACTGATTTTTTTAAGATCGGAAAAGAAGTAGAAAAATGGAAATAAAAAGAATTGAAGCAGATTTTTCGGTCTGTAAGGTCGAAACTTATACTCTGGCAGACTTGAATCAGGAATTCTGCTTTGTCGGCAAAACTGACGAGGAAAAATCACTTGTTTGTTTAACAGAATATGTTCCGCAGGATACAATCGAGCGGGATGACGGCTGGAAGGCATTCCGTATCCAGGGAGTGCTGGATTTCTCTTTGATAGGGATACTGTCTAAGATATCGGAGATTCTTGCTGCGAAGCAGATCGGCATCTTTGCTGTTTCAACTTACAACACAGATTATATTCTGGTGAAAGCAGGTAATTATGAGAAGGCGCTGAGAGCGCTGTCGGATGCCGGGTATAGTATCGTATGATAGATAAAACGCGGCAGCAACATTATTAAGATTTCTTCATTTGTTCCCTAAGAAGCGTTAGTAAATCACGGACCTTACGATGATACGCTGTTATTGAAAACAATAGCAGGTGTCAACAATGGAGGTCAAAATGATTACTGGCGGAATAAGGGAACAATCAGTTTATCAGTCGGGGAAATTGAATAGAAGGCGCAGACGGCGAAAACGCAGGAAGCGTTTTTTTGTGTTGTTTCTGGCGATTATTTTGTTTATTTCTATGGCAGCTGCAGTGAACAGAATTTATTGTCATACTATACTCGCAGGTGTTCCGCCGGAGCTGGCCGCGTTATATGAGAGAAATCCGGATGCCAGAGATTTTGTTCTTGATTATGAGAAAGAGCACAATAAATCCCATAAGATAAATCTTTCGGAATACTCGGTATCATCCTCAGTACCGCTGCTCATGCAGTGGGATGAACGCTGGGGTTATGAAAAATATGCCGGGGATTATTTTGCCCTTTCAGGATGCGGCCCGACGTGCATGTCAATGGTATACATTTATCTTACACATGATACGGCTAAATCACCCGAATATATGGCGCGTTTTTCTGAAGCAAACGGGTATTCTGCTGACGGCGACGGAACAAAGTGGTCTTTCATTTCAGAAGGCGGGGAGAGACTTGGACTTGATGTTACTGAAATCACGCTTGACAAACAACGTATTGATAATAATCTTAATGTAGGCAATCCTATTATTTGCATTATGGGTCCCGGAAAATTTACTTCGACCGGGCATTTTATTGTTCTGGCCGGCAAACGAAACGGGGAATATATTATAAACGATCCGAATTCATGCAGAAATTCAAAAAAACTTTGGAAGTATGAGGAGTTTGCAGATCAGATAAAAGACTTGTGGGTATTGCGCAGATAATGCAGGATCAGGCAGGAGAGAGGAAAACATATGGAAGAAAGAATTCTTGTTGTTGACGATGAGGAGGAAATAACGAACCTGGTAGTCCTTTACCTTCAGAACGAGGGATTTATGGTAGATCCGTGCTATAGCGGGAAACAGGCACTGCGGAAAATAACAGATGAGAGTATATGTTACGATCTTGCTATACTGGATATTATGCTGCCTGATGTGGATGGCTTTACACTATGTCGTACTATTAGAAAACGGTACAACTATCCTGTTATCATGCTGACAGCCAAGGGAGAGGTGACCGATAAGATCACAGGCCTGACGATCGGCGCCGATGATTACATTACTAAGCCGTTTCTGCCGCTGGAGATGGTTGCCCGTGTCAAGGCGCAGATACGAAGATATAAAAAATATGACGTAAATTCAGATGAAATATCTGTCAGAGGATTAGTAATAGATCAAAAGAGCCATACCTGCAGGCTGAACGGTGATATGCTTTCTCTTACTAATGCTGAGTTTCAGATTCTGGAAATGCTGGTTATGAATATAGGCAATGCTGTTCCTTCCGAAGAATTGCTCAAGGCAATTTCAGGTTCTGATTATTACAATAAGAATAATAATACTATTTCAGTGCATATAAGACATCTGCGGGAAAAAATGGGGGATTCTTTTGAAGATCCCCGTTATATAATGACTGTCTGGGGAACGGGGTATAAAATTGAAAAAGAAACTGTTTGAAACATGTAAAACAATCCTGATTGCAGTCGGCGCGGGTTCAGTTATTATCCTGCTTTTTTCATGGATAGACTCTACCTCAGACGGGAGCGTGCTTGATTACATTTCGAAGAAATTCAGTTACGAAAATTCATATATTGACGGGAGCGGGATCCATCATGTGAGTCAGGTATTAGACTGGAGCGCTATCAAGTTGGCAGTAATATGTGTGCTCGTGGTTCTGACTGCCGTGATAATAATTGTTTTTCGTTTCTCAGCGGGCCGTCGAGAGGCGCGGCTTCAGGAAGAACTGAAACACAAGGAATGGGAAATTGATTTAGATAGTCAGAAAAAAAATGACCTGATCACTTACCTTGCACATGACTTACGAACGCCGCTTACTTCTGTGATCGGTTATTTGAGTCTTCTGAATGATGCTCCGGACATGCCGGAAAACAAGAGGGCGGATTATACGAAAATCTGTTTGGATAAGGCATTCAGACTGGAGTCATTGATCAATGAGTTTTTTGATATCACACGCTATAATCTTCAGGAAATAGAATTGTCTAAAGAAGAAGTAAACTTATCATACCTTCTGACGCAGCTCACTGAGGAATTCTATCCTATTCTCCAGCAAAAACAATTATCAGTACGGCTGAATGATCCCGGCGAAGTAATGATTTCAGCTGACCCGGAAAAACTGGCGCGTGTCTTTAATAATATCCTGAAGAATGCTGCGGCATACAGCTCGCCGGGAACGGAAATAATGATCGATATGGAACAGCATAATGATGCTGCAGAAATCACTATAACCAATCACGGGAAGACGATACCAAAAGAGAAACTGGCGCGTATATTCGACAAATTCTATCGGCTGGATGATGCACGTTCATCGTATAACGGAGGTGCAGGACTGGGTCTGGCGATCGCCAAAAAAATCGTAACACTGCACAACGGGAAAATATCTGTCAGAAGTGAGAATGGTCTTACTGCATTTTCCGTAATATTGCCGGCAGGTGTCCCGATATCTGCTCCTGCGTTGACAAAATAATACAATTCGGGATATACTTAACTGTAAAAAATCGGATGATATTCCGGATTAACGGGTTTAGGGCAAAGGAGCAGAATAATGAATATCACAGACGATTTCGTACAGCATTTCGCTGAATTTTCACCGATCGACACAGCAATTTACCGTGCAAGAGGCGGGGCGCTGGAAACAATGTTTCTTTCTGAAAACATTCCTGCACTCCTTGGCATGACGCGCGATGAATATCTGAAAATCACCGAGAAAGACGCAATGGATCTTACCCTGCCGCAGGACAGGGAAGGCCTGGGGGCCGCCACGGCGAACGGCATAGCGACCGGCAGATCGTTCGATTACTATTACCGCGTTTACAGTAATATTAAAGGTTTCGACTGGGTGCACGTCGATGCGCATACATGCGGAACGATGGACGGAGATCCCGTAATAATCGCGAGGTTTGCAAACATATCGCGTGAAGGCGGAATATTTGAGACCATTCTTGATAATTCCGACCGTGTGACAGTGGTAATAGACCGCAGGTCGCATGAATTCCTTTACGCGAACGACAAGCTGTACAGCAGCGGCTACGCGGCTGAAAAAAATCTTCTGAACAGGACATGCTATTCACTGCTTTGCGGCAAAGATGCTCCCTGCAGGAACTGCATCATCGCCGGCGATGATCAGAATGGAGAACTCCATGAAAGATATGTGTTCGACAAGGTGAACAAAAGGTGGAATCTTGTCACGTGGAGAAATGTCATGTGGTGCATGCATGACGCTGTTATTGTGTATTTAAAAGATGTCACGCCGGCCAAGGAAAATGAAATTTCACTGGACAGGATGAATCAGATGTACAGCATGGCCATTGAAGATTCCAAGCAGATGCTCTGGGAATATGACCCGGAGCACAGGAGAATAACATATCAGATGGATAATCCGTATACCAGGATGATATGTGAAAAAGTTGGAATGCCGGCGGTAATAGATGGTGTACCGGATTCGATAATCGGCATGGTGGATGAAGAGTACCGTGAAAAATTCCTGGCTATGTTCAATATTGAGGAGCTGGACAGCGGCGGCGTTTCGTGTGAATACAGCAGTACTGTGAACGGCAATACGCAATGGTGGAGAGTTACGAGCAGACCTATTTATGATCTGAATAAAAAACTCAAAACTGTATATTGTTCGGGACACAACATTACTGATGAAAAACAGGCCGAAAAAAACTACCGCAGTCTGCTGGCCCAGCTTTCGGATGTAAGCGATCTCGGCATAGCAAATTTCAGGCTTAATCTTTCCCGGAACCGGTTTATTGCAGGCCATGCGGTTTATCAGAGTCTGTTCGATGATATGAAGACAGTGACAGCGGACGATCATTTCGCGGCGGCGATAAACGAGATCACCGATGAACAGATAAAAAACAAGAACAAAGATCTATATAACTGCAGTGCGCTCATTGAGCAGTATCGGCGCGGTGTAAGGCAGATGACGCTGGAGTATCCTGTGAGGTCGCGGCTGACTTCGATGAGCGGCCGTATCCGGTGGGTCAGATCTGTTAATTCTCTGGTGATGAACCCGGACACCGGCGATATCGAAGATATTACTCTGGTGACGGAGATCACGAAGCAGAAAAAGACCGAGAAAATACTGAACAATATGGCCAATAAGGGTTGTGATTATATCGGACTGATCGATACGGCGGCGGGAACTCTGGAAATTTTCGGAGGCATATGGGACTGCGATGATATCAAAGGTTCGGATAGTATTGTTTACAGCGAGGCGTTAAAGAAACTGTCTGATAATTATGTTGCTGCGGAGGAACGGACGGCATTTGCCGGGCAGATGTCGCTGGCGGCGGTAATAGAAAAGCTTCAGTCGGGAGACGACGTCCTTGTTCATTACAATATCAGGGAAGATGAAAAAACAGCGCTGAGAAAACAGATCAAATGCAAGTGGCTCGATGAAGAAAAATGCGATATCCTCATTTTGCAGGAGGATATTACAGAAGCATATATGAGAGAGCAGATGCGGATGTCGGAACTGCAGGATGCTCTGCACCGCGCTGAAGCAGCAAACAAGGCGAAGACGGAATTCGTGTCCCGTATCAGCCATGATATCAGAACGCCGATCAGTGCTATAATAAGTATGACCGAGTTCGCCAGAGAAGATATTGAGGACAAAGAGAAGCTCCTGCAGGATATCAGCAGGATCTCCGACTCGAATAAATTCCTGCTTTCTCTGATAAACGATATTCTGGATATTTCCAAAATTGACAGCGGGAATATTGAGCTGTATCCCGAGTGTTATCCTTATGATGAATTCATCAGCAGCATCAGAAGTATTTTCGAACCGATGTGTATGCAGAAGAACATCGACTTCAGGATCAGTACCGGCATATCTTCCGGCAGAGGCGTCATAGTGGACAAGGTGCGTTTTAATCAGGTTGCGCTCAATATACTTTCGAACGCGGTCAAATATACGCCGGACGGCGGAAGAATATCTTTCATTTCCGAAAGTGAATTACTGGACGATGGAAAGAATATAAAATGCGCATATACAGTCAGAGACACGGGTATCGGCATGAGCAGTGAATTTCAGAGCAGGATGTTCGATGCGTTTACACAGGAGAATGCGGCTTATCGTTACAACAACAACATACCGCAGGGGACCGGGCTCGGACTTTCGATTGTGAAGCGCATCATAGATATCATGGGAGGCAGTATTTCGGTAAAAAGCGAGCCGGGTGAAGGAACTGCAGTTTCGGTGAGTATCGTTCTTCCTGCGGCTGCGGAAGAGCAGCTGCGGGCGGCTGCGGCTGAAAAGTCGGATGACGGTGCGGACGACGATTATATCGGCGGAAAAGTGCTTTTGGCAGAAGACAACATGATAAATACCGAAATTGCCATACGTCTGCTCGAAAAGTTCGGCATTGAAACAGTTCATGCAGAAGACGGAGCAAAAGCAGCCGCGGCTTTTGAGTGTTCAGCTGAAGGAGAATACTTCGCAATACTGATGGATATTCAGATGCCGGTAATGAACGGTTACGAGGCGGCGGAAATCATCAGGCATATGCCGCGTTCCGATGCGGCGGTCATTCCGATCATTGCTATGACGGCCGACGCGTTCGTTGAATCTGCGGAGCGCAGCCGAAAAGTCGGGATGAATGACTATATTACAAAACCTATAAATGTAAATAAGCTGAAAAGCATACTGAAAAAATATGCTGCAGCGAAAAAGGACGGAGAAAGAAATGATAATCAACCGGGAAGAAGCAGAAAATGAAGCGCTGAGAAATACAGCCGTACAGATGATGGCGGCTATTAGAACGGCGCCGAAAGGCTGCGGCATGGATAATGTCACAGCAGTTATTGTCAGCGGAGAAGACAAACAGAAGCTGGCGGACAGCATGATGGAAATACATGAGGAAACAGGCCTGGATTTTATGAAACGGGATGCGGAAAATGCGGCACGATGTGACCTGATGATCGTGGTCGGAGTTAAGGATATACCTATGGGGATGCCGGACTGCGGACTTTGCGGAGCGAAAGACTGCGCGGAAAACAGAAAAAAATCGTCGCGATGTGTATTTAATATTACTGATCTCGGGATCGCGCTGGGCTCAGCGGTTTCGGTCGCTGCCGACAGCAGGATAGACAGCCGTATTTTCTACTCTGCGGGGCAGGGAGCGCTGCGTATGGGCATTCTCGGCGACGATGTGAAAGTCGCCTATGGAATAGGGCTTTCGATATCGACTAAAAGCATCTTTTTTGACAGGGAACCGCGCAAAATGATGAAATAAAAATTCGCCTTAAATGAATTTCAACCTTCTATCCATGCTCTCAAATCAGATGTTAGTTCTGCAGAAAGTATGAGATAATGGACATGTATCCTCCTGGATGTTAGGAGGAAGAAATGTCTGATACAAAAAGGAAA
>JALCRY010000004.1 GCA_022652985.1 Eubacteriaceae bacterium
TGAACGGTTATGATGAAGTTGCTGATCATGAGTATATGACCAATGTCGACGGAGCCTGTTCCGAAGGAGTGATCCTTTCCTATGCTTACAGGAACAATGATGACCTGGCGCTGAAGTTCAGGATACAGGTCTACAGCAGCATGCCTTCATCAGCCTGCAAAAAACCGGGAATGATCGGCAACAACAATGATATACTTAAGTCGCTGAAAATCGATACAGAAGGCTGCAGTATCAGTCCGGCGTTCGATCGATATACCACAAAGTATTCTGTCACTGTTCCGGCGGGAACGACGCAGGTGAAAATAACCGCCAAGGCATATGACAGCAATGCAAAAATCACAGGTGCCGGGACGAAAACGCTGACAAAGTCCAGCACGAAATACACGATCAAAGTAACATCCACAAGCGGAGCTGTTAAAAAATATTATCTGACAGTAAAAATCGCCGATTAACAGGCATGTATCTTACAGGGGACAATGACCGAATATATCGATCGATTGTTCCCTGTTTTTTTATTTTTCTGTTTGCAAAATCTGTTCTTTAGTGTATAATATCAAAGTGCGCATGGAGAAGTATCGAAGTGGTCATAACGAGCCGCACTCGAAATGCGGTTGTCCGGTTCCGGGCACGTGGGTTCGAATCCCACCTTCTCCGCCAGGGAAAAAGCAGACGGTTTTGCCGTCTGTTTTTTTTATGCCGGCGGATGTACAATAATATACAGAGAGGCATATATAAGAGAGGTGTTTTTTATGAGAACTGTATATTCGGATAGAGGCATGGTCTGCGCTTCGGAACCGCTGGCGGCGGAAGCCGGCATTGATATGCTGGAAGAAGGCGGTAACGCCGTGGATGCTGCAGTAGCGTCGGCGGCGTGTCTGACTGTTACAGAACCAGTGAACTGCGGTCTCGGAGGCGACGCGTTTGCGCAGGTCTGGTTCAAGGGCAAATTATACGGACTGAATGCAAGCGGACCTTCGGCAGCCGGACTTGATGCCGATGATATCAGAAGCAGATACGGAGATGTCATGCCGGATTACGGATGGGATCCAGTGACTGTGCCGGGGATACCGGCGGCCTGGGCGGCGCTTACGAAGAGATTCGGATATCTGCCGATGAGCAGTACCTTAAGGCCGGCAGTTAAATATGCGGAAGAAGGATACAATGTTACGCCCGTGATCGCTGAATTGTGGTCTCAGGAATTTGATAAATATACATACCTGATGAAGAACCTGAGGAAGGAAGGCAAGACGTGGGGCTGGCTCGATGAGTGGTTCCGGGTTTTTGCTCCCAACGGCCGCGCGCCGCGCGAAGGAGAGCGTTTCACTAACAATGATCTGGCAAATACGCTCGGGGTCCTCATCGATACGGGATGCGAATCATTCTATCAGGGGTATTTAGCTTCGCTTATCATTGAGGCGGCGAAGAAATACGGCGGAGTGCTGAGCGAAAAAGATTTCCGGAGCTTTGATGTGGAATGGCCGGAACCTGTTTCTGCGGAATACAGAGGTTTTACGGTATCGGAACTTCCGCCGAACGGGCAGGGCCTCGTAGTCCTGGAAGCTCTGAAGATAATAGAGCAGTTCGACCTGCTCGACATGCCGAAAGCCGACATCGTTCATCTGCAGATAGAAGCGATGAAGCTGGCATTCACAGACGGACTGAAATACATTTCAGATCCCCGTTATATGGAAGCGGAAGCTGCGGATTTCCTGACTGAAGAATATATAAAAGAGCGCGCAGCCCTGATATCCGGACAGGCGGCGGAACCTCCCGCGGGAGATCCGCGCAGCGGGGATACAGTATATCTCTGCACAGCCGACAGCGAAGGGAATATGGTCTCATATATACAGAGCAATTACAAAGGCTTCGGCTCGGGTGTAGTAATACCGTATACCGGCATCGTGATGCATGACCGCGGGGCCTGTTTCAGTATGGACAGGAATTCGCCGAATGCCGCAGGTCCAGGCAAGCGTCCGTATCATACGATCATGCCCGGCTTCCTGCTGAGAGATAGTTACCCGTGCGGACCGTTCGGAGTAATGGGGGCATACATGCAGCCCCAGGGCCAGATGCAGGTACTCATGGATATGATCGATTTCGGGATGGATCCTCAGGAGTCTCTGGCGGCGCAGAGATGGCAGTGGACAGGCGGGAAACGCATTGAAATAGAGCCTGGTTTTCCGATGGAAATCGCCGGAGAGCTTCTTAAGAAAGGCCATGAAATCATAATCGCGGATGACAGCCTGACTTTCGGACGGGGGCAGATCATACTGAAAAATACCGACGGACAGTATTCGGGAGGCAGTGAACCGAGAGCTGACGGGAAGGTTGCAGTCTGGTAATATTTATTTAAACCGGCGTCTTATTTTCGTATTCACCGATAAACTATTTGACATAGAAGATACACTTGTTTATTATTGTGTTAGTTAAAACTAACTCAACACGGAGGGATACGATGACACTGGACCTAGGAAAGCCCGGATCGACATATATTATCAAGGGTATGAAACTGCCGCAGACGATAGAAAAGCATCTGGAAGCGCTCGGCATGACATACGGAACGAAAGTGGATGTATTGAATAATAAAAGCAAAGGGACTCTTATCATAAAAGTACGC
Source organism: Eubacteriaceae bacterium (assembly GCA_022652985.1). Lineage (GTDB taxonomy): Bacteria > Bacillota > Clostridia > Peptostreptococcales > Anaerovoracaceae > JALCRY01. Next base: position 2,618 of record JALCRY010000004.1, read on the forward strand.
GGGACACGGTTTGCCGTCGGCAGAGGGATATCCGGCAATATAGAGGTGAGCGACCGATGACGGCAGTAATGAAACAGGATGCGACGATCGGATTTGTAGGAAATCCGAATTCCGGCAAAACAACGCTTTTCAATGCTTTCAGCGGAGCCAACCTGAAAGTCGCGAACTGGCCGGGTGTTACGGTCGAAAAAGTAGAAGGCATGATGAAGTTCAAGAATCAGCGTTATAAACTCGTTGATCTTCCCGGAACTTACAGTCTTACGTCATATACTATGGAGGAGCAGGTAGCGAGAAATTATATTCTCAGCGACGATGTCGATGTCATAATCGATGTAGTCGATGCTTCTTCGCTGGAGAGAAATCTTTATCTTACGCTGCAGCTGCTGGAACTGGGGAAACCTGTAGTTGTGGCCCTGAACATGATGGACATCGTCGAGAAGAGAGGCCTGGAGATCGATATGCACAGGCTCCCGGAGATGCTGGGAGTACCGGTCATTCCTGTATCGGCAAGAAAACGAAAAGGTCTCGGCGTTCTGATGCATGCGGCTCATCATCACATCAATGCGAAGCATCCTGATAAGCTCATACACGGACATGATTATACATCGGCGAAGGACTCGAAGCATGCCCATGAGCATCACCGCGACTACACCATGGTATACAGCGATAAGATAGAGGATAAGATCGATCTGATAATCGATGAGCTGCGTAAAAAATATCCTGAGATCAGAAATTACAGGTGGCATGCTCTCAAGCTTCTGGAGAGAGATCAGGAAATAACCGCCAGATATCCGGTGGATCTGCCCGCTGTCATCGACAGGAGTTATGAGTCTGATATAATCAATGAAAAATATGATTTCATCAGTGAAATAATGAATGAAGTCATAATGAACAGGGCTGAAAGAGAAGCATCTACCGATAAAGTGGATGCGGTACTTACGAATAAATACTGGAGCATTCCGATTTTCCTGGGAATAATAGGAGTGGTCTTCTTCCTGACATTCTTTGTCGGGGATTTCTTCAAGGCATATTTTGAAATCGCCATAAGCTGGCTCGGAAAAGCCGCGGCATCGGGATTGATGTCCGCCGGTGCATCACCGGGGCTTATCGCGCTGATCACGGACGGGATAATTGCGGGTGTCGGGAGCATCCTGACATTCCTGCCGAATATTTTCATGCTGTTCCTGGCGCTGGCATTTCTGGAAGACAGCGGCTATATGTCGCGGGTAGCCTATGTAATGGACGGCATCATGGGGCATCTGGGTCTGTCCGGCAGGGCTTTCATCCCGATGATCCTCGGATTCGGATGTACGGTGCCGGCGATCATGGCTTCCCGGGCGCTGGAAACGAAAAAAGATCGTTTCCGGGTAATGCTGATCACGCCTTTCATGTCGTGCAGCGCCAGACTGACCGTTTATATCCTTTTCTCCGAGATGTTTTTCCCGCAGCATGCCATGCTGGCAGCATACTCGCTGTATCTCATAGGATTTGCAATGGCTCTGCTGGTCGCCTTCATCATTCATCTTTTCGACAAAGAGGAAACAGAACATCAGCTGCTGATCGAACTGCCTGAATACAAGGCGCCGAGCGCCAGGACTGTGCTCATATATGTCGGTGAAAAAGTAAAGGATTATCTTTCCAAAGCAGGCACAATAATATTTATAGCTTCCATAGTCATGTGGTTCATAATGAATTTCGGGCTGCACGGCTACACACAGGATGTCTCACTGAGCATCGGCGCGCAGATAGGAAAGGCTATCGTTCCTTTCTTCAGGCCTCTGGGACTTGGATACTGGCAGCTGGCTCTTGCTCTTATCGCAGGGATATCGGCGAAGGAAGTAGTGGTATCCAGTACAGCGGTACTGTACGGAGTTTCGAATATTAATGCAGCGGCGGGGATGAGCACTCTGGCGGGGCTTCTGGGAGCATCCGGATTCACAGCGCTCAATGCTTACTGCCTGATGATATTCTGTCTCCTTTATGTGCCGTGCGCAGCGACGCTGGCCGTAATAAAGCGTGAATCCGAAAGCTGGAAATGGACGGGTTTTGTGGCTCTGTTCCAGATATCCGTTGCATGGGTCGTTACATTCGCGGTATATCATATCGGGACTCTGTTTATTTAATATTAAAAAATCTTTTCAACTGTGTTAATATATAACCATAGTCGGAGGTAATGAATTGATTGGATATACGTGTAAGTATGCACCGGTCGAGCTTTTGCAGGCTCTAGGCGGCCAGTGCGTTTTCATAGATGAAGAAATTCCCGATTCTGAGGGCGATAATGATATCGCCAGACTCAGAGCCATAAAATACGCCAGGCAGCTTCTGCTTAAATGCAGGGATTCGGGGATAAAGGAACTGGTAATAACCGGCTGCAGCGATATTTCGCAGAGAGCATATGATATTCTGCGCGTCGGCAATGACTTCAGGTTTTTATTCTATTTTGATCTGCCTTATATGGGTGACCGCATGGCGGCCATGCAGTTCAAGGGCGAGTTGATAAGATTCATGCAGGAATACTCTTCGTATCACGGAGAAGATCTTCTGATGGAGGATTTTCTGAAGCGTTTTGCTTTTGCGTTCACCGGCGAAGAGAAAATGGCCAGCAGCAAGTGCGGCTTCATACGTCATCTCGATATGCCGGAAGGGCAGCTGACATTCGATGAACTCATGGAATGGTATGCCGGCGAACTTCTGGCGCAGGAGCCGTGCGTAAGAATGGGCGGCGTCATCGAATCCGAGAGTGCCGCGGAAGCCGAAGCAGAAGAAAGTGAAACTGAGGCCGCCGGTCAGGAGAATATAGAGGAAGTACCGGAAGTAACGGAAGTGCAGGAAGAGGAGCCTCAGACTGCGGCGGAAGATCTCCCGGTAGAAAATGCCGGCGCAGAGGAAGCGTCAGACGATGAGGAAGAAGAAACCGGTGAGATCTTCGGAGGAGCCGATATCGGATATTCCTTCACGAAGGCAGTAATAGTCAGCAGCTCGGGAAAGGTGTGCGGCAGGGCGTGCGTTCCTTCGACGGGTGATGCCGGACTGGACGTACTCAAGGCCTTCGGCATGATACACGATGAATCGGGGATAAATGTTGAGGACATTACAGCCGTCACGGCATGCGGAGAAGGCGCTGATAAAGTCGACTTTGTGACTGACGTGAAGAGCGGCAGAGAATGCATGATCGAAGGCGCGCTGAAAAGTGTTCCGGATGCCAGGACAGTTCTTGATGCGGGCGCTCATGCCAACAGATTGTATACTCTGGGAAAAAGAGGAGAATTGAAGCAGTCTGTCTATGCTTCCGAATGCGCGGGAGCGGCGGGAAAATTCCTGGAAATGACTGCCGCTGAACTGCAGATCGGACTGGATGAAATGTCATCGCTCGGCCAGGAGTGGGAAGAAGAGCTGAAGCTGTCGGGAACCTGTGCGGTGTTCGAAATGTCGGAGATCAAAGCTATGGCTGTCAGGAATCTGGCCTATGCGGATATCATCCACGCAGCTGATGCCGCTTATGCGGCGAGGATCAGCGAGATCATGGCGAAAGCGAGAGTCAAAGCGCCGGTTGTTATTGCCGGAGGAGCGGCCGAGGATCTGGCAGCTGTCAGAGCAATCGAAGATAAAACAGGGATAGAGCTTATTATTGCGGATGAGCCGAAATACTGCTGTGCTTTGGGCGCGGCACTGCTGGCGGCCGCAAGGTAGAGGGGTAATTATGAAATTTTACGTAACGAAGGAAGTTTTTGCTAAGATCCCGAACGCGCAGTTCGGACTTGTCAGTGTTTACGGTGTGGATAATTCTGCGGAGTATCCGGCCGTTGAAGAAGCTCTGACCAAAGCTATAGCTTCATGCGAAGAGCATTTCGAAGGGAAAAAAGTCAAGGAGCAGCCTGAACTTCTTCCCTACAGGGATGCGTTCAGAAACATCGGGATCAACCCGAACAAGTACATGTCATCGATAGAGGCGCTGCTGACAAGGATCGCCAAAAAGAAGGGCATGCCTCATATCAATCCTATAGTAGATCTGGGAAACAGCGTTTCGCTTTTCCGTTATGTTCCTATTGGAGCGCATGATCTTGATACGATGACGGATGATGCGTTCTGCGTCAGGACGGCTTCCGCGGAAGATACGTTCCTGCCGTTCGGCGCCGAAGAAACCGAATCTGTCGATGAGGACGAGGTCGTATATGCTACAGGCACGACGATCAGGACCAGGAGATGGATCTGGCGGCAGAGCGAAGAGGGCAAAATAACCGGAGAGACAAAGGACCTTTTATTTATCATGGACGGGTTCGATGAGAATCTGGACGAGATACTGGCAGCCAGAGAAGAGATCGCCGGACTTCTGGAAAACGAATTCGGCTGCAGCGTAAAAAAAGGCCTGATCAATAAAGACAGCAGGGAATTTATTTGTGATACGGAGGCGTGATGACATACGAAAGAGCTAAGATAATAACGAGTCTTATGCTCGTTGAAGGCATGACGGACGAGGCGCTCAGATCTTTTCTGGATTATTTTGGAGACAGTATATATGATGATCCGCAAAAGACGACTGAAGAGCTGGCATTCCTTAAAAACGAGTATCCGGAGATCGAGGTCCCGGAACCGTTCATGATGGATGTAATGATCGTCAAAGCAGATGCTGTTATCGGGAAAGCGCACAGCAAAGGCATAGAGGTCACAGATCCCGACCCGTCGGACCCCGGTCAGGAAGGTGCGGTCTATTGCTTCTCATACGGTGACTGTGCCTGCCGAAAAACAGTTCCTGTCAGGACGATTGCTGATTTCATGAAATACAGAGATCTTATATAACGAATAAAAAAAGGCTTTGCACCGGCGGACAGATCATCCGCTGATACAGAGCCTTGTTTTTTTAATTTTATACTCTTACGACATAGTCTTTCTTGCGCGGTGAAGCTTCGGGATACTCGCAGTTTCTGTATCCGAGGCAGCAATGTCCGACCCCGGCATAATCGCCTTCGATGCCCCATTTTTTGAGCAGGGCTTTTCCTTCCTCGCTGGCAAATTCTTCCTTTGCCCGGTGCACCCAGATCGAGCCGATCCCCAGTGAATGGGCCGCATTCATAAGATTTCCAATAACAAGAGCGCCGTCTTCAATGTAAGTGTTTACATTTTTATCGGCAAGAACGACGAGTACTGTCGGAGCTCCGTAAAAAGGATCCGTGTCAGTACCGAGGATTTTTGCATTCATCGCGGACAGCTGAGCAATCGTTTCTCTGTCCTGTATTACGACGATTTTTGCCGACTGAGCGCCTCTGCCGTTCGGCGCGTACATCCCTGCAGTCAGGATATCGTCAAGATCATTTTCCTCGATCTGCCTTGACCCGAAACTTCGTATACTTCGTCTGTCTACCATGTTCTGTATGACTTCATTCATATTATTACCTCCTTCTGATATTATGTTTGTATTATACCATTTTTTGGGTGTATAATAAAGCGAGCTGGTCCAAAGGGGAGAATTTATGTCATTGAAAACATGCAGCCGCAGGAGTTTTTATTCTATAATCATGACTGCAGTAATATTATTTATTGCAGCCGCCGTCTTTATTTTAGTACCGTCAGATGCACATGCCGCGTCGGGTCCCGTCCCGCAGGTGACTGTGACGTCCGATGCGAAACTTGTGATTTTCTGGACGGCCCCTGCAGATGCAGGATCGAGGACACATTACGTGCTCAAACGCGTCGACAGCAAAAAGAACGTGACGACTGTCGATATCACCAACGGCAAAACATCCTATACGGAAGATCTTGATTCACTGACCGATAAATACAATTACAAATATGCTGTGGCGTATTACAGCGGTTCCGATCTGAGCAGTTTCAGCAGTTACACATATCTCGGATATGTTTACAGACCGCTGGATCTTACGATGAAGAAATCGGCGCTCACAATAAATGCGGGCAGGAAGCGGACGCTCAGATTGTACACGAGCCCGATAACAACTGTCGACATGCCGTTCTACCAGTATTACTACACCGGGAGAGGCTTCTGCGACACTTCGATAAATATGGCGAGCAGGAGAGTGCATCTCTACGGATACTGGAGTTCGTCCAATGAATCTGTGGCTTCGGTTTCACAGACCGGACAGATAACGGCTGCCGCGCCGGGAAAGACGACCATAACCTTTAAATCTGTATTCGGCAGAAGCGCTTCCGCGGAAGTAACTGTTCCGGGGACCGATACGATGGAAGGCAGCATTTATATTCTGGAGAAAAACGAGCTGATCAACAAGACGATACTGGGTTCCAAGCTGATGATCAAGGGAACTCAGAACAGACTGAACGGAACGGTCAAAGCCAACTACACAATAAACAAGCTGTATTTTGAAATCACAAATTCGCAGGGGCAGGTGACCGATTCATATACGAAGTATGTGGGCGCAAAGACATATAATCTTGCCAAAGCTTCGGTTTATGTTCCTTTCAGCAGCGCAGGCAAAGGCCTGCATTACATAAAAATCTATGCGGATTATAAGTCGGATGTTTTCGGCGCCGGCGCAAGGCAGAAGATATATTCGGAGAAGTTCCGGGTTTACGGAACATCGGCGGAGTATCTGGCTAAAGCGAATCTGACGAAGGGCGAGGCGATAGCAAAATGGGGGACTCTGAGGATAGACGACCCGTACAGCCAGTCTGCAAGAGGCACATCCAATTACACCGACTGCAGCTATCTTACGCTGTGGGCGGTTAGGCAGGTGCTTGGCAATAACGATTATTCGGAGCAGCCGCGCGCCGATCTGCAGTATAAGTATATTGTCGCTCAGGGCGGTACGCTGAGCAAGTCGCAGCTCATGCCGGGAGACATGATTTGTTATGTGAACGGTTCGTCGTTTTACTACAAAAAAATCGGGCATATCGAAATCTACCTGGGAAATAATCTTACGGTAGGTGCAGGTACGCCGGGATACACCCTGATAGATACATACAAAAAAACGCCGTGCACTAAAATATTGTACGGCAGACCTTATTAGCAGGAAGTCATATCTTCGATTTTCGCTATTACATCAAACATTTCGGGATAGTAGAAGATCATTTCTTCTTTGATCATTTTTCTCAGCTGATCGGGAGTCAGCCATCTGACTTCCGCGACTTCGTCGGGCGCAAGTTTGAATTTGCGTTTCTGAGTATTGTTTCTGACGAGGAACAGATCCCATATCATATGTTCACCGGCAGCTCTGACGATTCGTTTGATCAGGATGAGCTGTTCGGGCGTGACATCTACACCGAGTTCTTCTTTGACTTCTCTGATGCACGCTTCTTCGCCGCCTTCGCCGGACTGGACATGTCCTGTGGTCAGCGTCCAGTATCCCGGATAGATCAGACAGCTGAAACTTCTTCTCTGTACGAGTATGCGTCCGTTGTCGTCAACGAGCCAGGCTTCTACCATTCTGATGTATTCTCCGTCGCTGAGATTCGCGTCTTTTGGAATGCGGTGTCTTACGATCACGCCGTTTTCATTATATATATCTCTGAATTCCATAGGCCTCTCCTTGAAAAATATTATACAATATTTAATTCAAAAAATACATAATAATACTTTTCAATCTGCTTTAAATGTGCTATTATAGCTAAGTTGAGTTTTCGGGGTGTAGCGCAGTTGGTAGCGCGCTGCGTTCGGGACGCAGAGGCCCGGAGTTCAAGTCTCCGCACTCCGACCAGACTTACAGGACCGTCTCACTGGTGATTTTATTCTCAGTGAGACGATTTTTTCATATATACTGTATTATTTACCCCGGACAGGCCGGTAAACGGTAGAACTGTGATTTTGAACAATATAATTGGGTATAATAGTTTTATATTTATTGAACAATTCAGTGTTTTATGCTAAACTGAGAAAAGTCATTATTTACTGGAGGAAAAAAATAAAATGAGTGAAATCAAAAAGTTCAAGAGGGTCCTTATAGCAAACCGCGGTGAAATCGCGATCAGGATCATCAGAGCCTGCAAAGAGCTCGGCATAACGAGCGTTGCAATCTATTCGGAAGAGGATAAACATTCTCTTTTCAGACTGAAGGCCGATGAGGCATATCTCATCGGAAAAGGCAAATCGCCTGTCGAAGCTTATCTTGCTATCGATGACATCATTCAGATGGCAAAGGACAAGGAAGTTGATGCTATCCATCCGGGTTACGGATTCCTGGCCGAGAACGAAGAGTTCGCCAAGGCCTGCGAAAGAGAAGGTATCGAATTCATAGGTCCTACGGCCTACATGATGTCTCGTCTCGGAGATAAGATCCAGTCGAAAATCGTTGCCAAAGAGGCAAACGTACAGGCTATTCCGGGAGTGGAAGAAGCCATCAAATCGGATGAGGAAGCGAAAGAATTCGCTAATTCATGCGGTTATCCTGTTATGCTCAAAGCGGCTGCCGGCGGCGGCGGCAGAGGCATGCGTATCGTCAATAAAGAGGAAGACCTTATTGACGAATTCCACAGAGCAAAGAGCGAAGCGAAGAAAGCCTTCGGCATCGATGATATCTTCATTGAGAAGTATATCGCAGATCCAAAGCATATCGAAGTACAGATACTCGGAGACAAATACGGAAACCTCGTTCATCTTTATGAAAGAGACTGCTCTGTACAGAGAAGATATCAGAAGGTCATCGAATTCTCGCCGGCTATATGCCTGAATGACGAGCAGAGAAAATCACTCTGTGATGACGCTCTGAAAATCGCCAGAACTGTAGGTTACAGAAGCGCCGGTACAGTAGAGTTCCTGTTTGACGAGGATCTCAACCATTACTTCATCGAGATGAACCCTCGTATACAGGTGGAGCACACAGTATCAGAACTCGTTACGGGTATTGATATCGTACAGGCTCAGATCCTTATAGCAGAAGGTTATCCGCTGGATTCACCGGTCATCAACATACCTGATCAGGAATCTGTAAAGCAGCACGGAGCTGCGATCCAGTGCCGTATCACGACAGAGGATCCGCTTAATGACTTCATGCCTGATACAGGTGAAATCATTCATTATACGGATGCCTGCGGTTTCGGCATCAGACTGGACGGAAACGGATTCCCGGGAGCTGTTATCAGTCCTTATTATGACAGCCTTCTTGTTAAGGTGACATCATTCGGCAGAGGCTTTGAAGATGCGAGAAGAAAATCTCTCAGAGCTTTGAAGGAAACTGACATCAGCGGAGTAAAAACAAACAAAGAATTCCTTATTAACGTTATTCAGAACGATACGTTTAAAAAGGGAATGTGTAATACAGGATTTATCGCTGCGAATCCGCAGCTGCTCGAAGTTGCTCCTGAAGTAAACACAGAGTATAAGGTCATCGGATTCCTCGGAGATAAATATATCAATGAAACAAAAGGCATCAAGCCTAAATTTGAGCATCCTGTTTATCCGAGATATACGAAGGCTCAGGTTGCTCAGCAGGACGGACTTAAGTTCCTGCTCGACAAGGAAGGCCCTGAGGCGGTTTCCAAGTACGTTCTGGATCAGAAGAGACTGATGATCACAGATACTACGATGAGAGACGCTCAGCAGTCGCTTCTTGCTACGCGTGTAAGAAGCGTGGATATGTATAAGGTAGCTCCTGCTGCCGCTGTACTGGAAAAAGATCTGTTCTCATTTGAAATGTGGGGCGGAGCTACATTTGATACAGCCTACAGGTTCCTCAGAGAATCGCCGTGGGAGAGACTTCATAAACTCAGAGAAATGATCCCTAACGTTCCGTTCCAGATGCTGATCAGAGGAGCGAACGCAGTTGGATATAAAAACTATCCGGATAATGTCATCAGAGAATTTGTCAGGACTTCTGCGGAAGCCGGCATAGATGTATTCAGGATCTTCGATTCACTGAACTGGATCGAGGGCATGAGCGTAGCTCTTGATGAAACACTGAAGCAGGGCAAGATCGCTGAACCGTGCATCTGCTATACAGGCGATATTCTGGACAACACAAAGACAAAGTATACGCTTGACTACTATGTGAAGATGGCGAAAGAGCTCGAAAACAGAGGCGCTCATATACTCGGCATCAAAGATATGTCAGGTCTTCTCAAGCCTATGGCGGCGAAGATGCTTATCGAAGCTCTCAAGGATGAGCTCAAGATACCTGTACATCTCCATACTCACGATACGAGCGGCAACGGTGTGGCAACACTGTTCATGGCTGCCCAGGCGGGAGTCGATGTAGTTGATGCGGCTATTTCAAGCATGTCGGGACTTACGAGCCAGCCTAACCTGAACTCTCTTGTTGCTGCTCTGCAGCGTACTGACAGAGACACGGGCATGGATCTTGACGAACTGCAGAAGATAGCTGATTACTGGGCTGCGGTACGTCCTGTATATAAGAACTTTGAGTCCGGACTCCAGGCGAGCTCGGCTGAGATATACAAATATGAACTTCCGGGCGGACAGTATTCAAATCTGAAGCCTCAGGTTGACAGCTTCGGTATCGGCGACAAGTTCCAGGAAGTCAAGGATATGTATATTGAAGTGAATAAGATGTTCGGAGATATCGTCAAGGTGACACCGTCCTCCAAGACAGTAGGAGATATGGCTATCTTTATGGTACAGAACGGCTATACACCGGAAAATATATATGAGAAAGCGCAGGGCGTTGATTTCCCTGACTCGGTAGTATCTTTCTTTGAAGGAATGATGGGACAGCCTATGGGCGGTTTCAATGCAAAGCTGCAGAAGCTTGTACTCAAGGACAAGACACCGATCACATGCAGACCGGGAGAACTTCTTCCGCCTGCTGACTTCGACGGCATCAGGAAACTGCTCAGAGAAGAGTATGATCTCGAAGGAACAGACGAGCAGGTGATCAGTTATGCAATGTATGACAAGGTTTATACTGATTACCATAAAAATCTGAAAGTAAGCGGAGATTTCAGACGTATGGGAAGCGATATTTTCTTCCACGGACTGAGTCTCGGTGAATCCTGCAAGGTTGAGATCGCTGACGGCAAGACAATGTATATCGAGCTGATCAGTGTGAGCGAACCTAATGAGATGGGACAGAGAGACTGCATGTTCAATGTTGACGGACATAAGAATGTCGTGCATATCATTGATAAATCTGCAGGCAAGCAGACTGTTGATTCTGTAGAGTATGCTTCTGAGGACGATCCTGGACAGGTCGGAGCGAACATTTCCGGCAATGTGCTGAAACTGCTCGTGAAGCAGGGCGACATGATCGTAGAGCAGCAGCCTATAGCAATCATGGAAGCTATGAAGATGGAGACTAAGGTCCTGGCTCCTATAAGCGGAAAGCTCAAGGAGTTCAAGGTCAAGGAAGGACAGCAGGTTGATTCAAATCAACTGATCGCTGTCATCCAGCCGGCTGAAGTCAAGAAAGAAGAACATCTCATATAATGAGTAAAAACATAAGCGCCGGGCTTGATTAAGCCCGGCGTTTGTAGTAACATAATATAGATTTAGAGTGAATTGAAACGAAGGAGGAAGCTGATGAAGACACTCATAACCGGCGGCAATGTTCTCATGAAAAACGGGTTCGTAAGATCAGATATGGTGATCGCCGACGGAAAGGTTTTTGCATTGGCACCTGAATTCAGTGATAATGAAGCAGACAGAGTTATCCGTTGTGATAACTCTTTTATTATACCTGCATTCGCCGATGTGCATGTCCATCTCCGTGAACCGGGATTTGAATATAAGGAAACTATTCGTACGGGAACTATGGCTGCGGCAAGAGGCGGATATTCTGCAGTATGCAGCATGCCTAATCTGAAGCCGGCGCCGTCATCGCCGGAAGCGCTGAAAGCTGAACTGGAGGCAATAAAAAAAGATGCCGTCATTAAGGTATATCCTTATGGAACTATCACGAGAGATCAGTCCGGAACGGGTGAGCTTTCGGATATGGCAGGACTGGCGGCTCAGACAGTTGCCTTCACTGATGACGGAAAAGGAATACAGAAGACAGAACTTATGTCGCAGGCGATGAGGAAAGCGAAAGAGCTTGATAAAATCATTGTTGCTCACTGCGAGGATGAGTCATGGCTTCCTGAAGGGGGATGCGTGCATGACGGGCAATTTGCGCGCAGGTACGGCTTTGCCGGCATCCCGTCTGAAAGTGAATGGTGTCAGGCTGAGCGTGACCTGGATCTGGAAAGGATTATCAGCGGGAAGTATCACATCTGCCATGTTTCGACGAAAGAAACGGTCGAGCTGGTGCGCAGGGCCAAAGAAGACGGAGTGGACGTGACTTGTGAAACAGCGCCGCATTACCTCGTGCTCTGCGAAGATGACATCATCGATGACGGGAGATTCAAAATGAATCCGCCGGTGCGTTCTGCTGAAGACAGAGAAGCCCTGATAGAAGGCATTATCGACGGTACTGTTGATATGATAGCCACAGATCACGCGCCTCATGCTGCAGAAGAAAAGAGCCGGGGACTGCAGGGAAGCGCCTTTGGCATTGTCGGACTGGAAACTGCTTTTCCTGTACTCTTCACTCAGCTGGTGCTGGGAGGAAGGATCTCTCTGGAAAAGCTGATAAAGCTTATGTCCGTTGCGCCGCGGAGACGGTTCGGCCTTGATGACGGCGGCGAAAACAGCATTACTGCCAAAGGCTATATCTGCGCAGGGCAGACAGCTGATATCGCAGTTCTGGATATTGAGGATGAATACTGCATCGATCCGGCTGATTTCGCCTCGATGGGCAAGAGTACTCCGTTTGCCGGAATGAAAGTAAGAGGCAGGGTACTCGCGACATTTGCGGATGGAAAAGAAGTATACAATTATAAAGGAACAGACAATGAATGATTCTATTCTAAGAATAAACAGGAACGATGAATTATGCGCCGGTGTCTATGAAATGGCTGTTGCTGCCGGAGATAACACATTCAGTGCAGTACCGGGACAGTTTGCCGAGATCAGGCTCAGCGGCTTTTTCCTGAGGCGTCCGATCTCTGTCGCAGATGTCAGTGATAAGGAGATGATTTTCGTCTATAAAGTAATAGGCGGCGGAACGGACGCGATGTCGAGTATGAAAGCCGGTGACAGTATAGAAGTAATGGCTCCGCTGGGAAACGGTTATGATATCGCGAAAGCGGACGACAGGCCTTATGTGGTCGGCGGCGGACTGGGAGTGCCTCCGATGTATTTTCTCACCAGGAAACTTATCGAGTCCGGTCGTAAGCCGGCTGTGATCCTCGGATACAACACCCGCGGCGAGATGTTCTACAGCGACAGATTCGCAAAACTCGGGGCTGATGTCTGCATTACTACAGCAGACGGAAGCTGCGGACAAAAAGGATTTGTGACGGATGCGGTCCCCCCGGACAGGCCGTATGTATTTGCCTGCGGTCCGGAACCTATGCTGAAAGCAGTTTATGATGTTTCAGCGGACGGACAGTTCAGCTTTGAAGCGCGCATGGGCTGCGGTTTCGGCGCGTGCATGGGCTGCAGCCGCAGAATGAAAAGCGGGTATAAACGGATCTGCAAAGAAGGTCCGATTTTCGACAGGGAGGATATATTATGGTAGATCTTAGAGTAGATCTGAGCGGAATGATCCTTGATAATCCGGTAATTCCTGCCAGCGGGACTTTCGGCTACGGAAAAGAATTCGCCGAGCTGTATGATATCAATATTCTCGGTTCGATTTCATTCAAGGGAACTACCGTCGAGGAAAGATACGGCAATGAGCTCCCGCGGATCGCGGAATGTGATGCGGGAATGATCAATTCTGTCGGTCTGCAGAATCCGGGGCTTGCTTCAGTATGCCGCAGGGAACTGCCGGAGCTGGCCAAGATATATAAAAAGAAAGTCATTGCGAATATCTGCGGTTCGAGCATAGATGATTATATCGCCTGTGCCGCGGCCATGGACGGACAGGACACGGTCGGCATAATCGAAGTAAATATTAGCTGTCCGAATGTCCGCTGCGGCGGCATGTCTTTCGGGGTGGAGCCGCAGACGGCGGAGGAACTGACGAGAGCGGTTAAGACGGTGACGTCAAAGCCTGTGTATATGAAACTCAGTCCGAATGTCACGGACATTACGGAAATAGCGAAAGCGTGCGAAAGCGGCGGTGCTGATGGCATAAGTCTGATAAATACGCTGCTCGGAATGAGAATAGATATCAAAACGAGAAAGCCTGTGATAGCCAATAAGGTCGGAGGTTTTTCCGGACCGGCGATTTTCCCGGTCGCTCTGAGGATGGTCTGGGAAACAGCACATGCGGTCGATATCCCTGTCATGGGCATGGGCGGTGTCGACAGCGCGGACAAGGTGATCGAAATGATAATGGCAGGAGCTTCCGCAGTTCAGGTGGGCGCTGCCAATCTGACTGATCCGTTTATATGCAAAAAAATAATCGAAGAGCTTCCAGCGAGAATGGAATCGCTCAATATTAATAATTTTGATGAAATCAGGGGGTGCGCATAATGCCGGAAAGAGATGTCATAATTGCTCTGGATTTCGCAGATGCAGCAGAGACGTTGAGATTTCTTGACCTTTTCAGTGATGAAAGGCCGTATGTCAAAGTCGGTATGGAATTGTTCTATGCTGAAGGTCCGTCGATAATAAAAGAAATAAAGGCGAGAGGACACAGGATATTTCTGGATCTGAAGCTGCATGACATACCGAATACAGTCGAAAAGGCGATGAGAGTTCTTTCCGGACTCGATGTCGATATGGTGAATGTTCATGCTGCAGGAACAAAGAAAATGATGCGGGCAGCTCTGAGGGGACTGATAAGAGATGACGGGACAAGGCCGCTTCTCATCGGTGTTACACAGCTGACATCGACTGATCAGACAAGGCTCGAAGAAGACATACTGATCAAAGACAATATTGAAAATGTGATCCTGAAGTATGCTAAAAATGTCCGCGAATGCGGTCTGGACGGAGTTGTGTGTTCTCCGCTCGAGGCATCTTCGATCCACGGCGCCTGCGGAAAGGATTTTCTGACTGTGACACCGGGGATCCGTTTCAGAGAAAGCGACATCGGCGACCAGTCGCGCATAACCACACCGGCGGAAGCAGGAAGACTGGGTTCAGATTATATTGTGGTCGGCAGGCCGATCACACAGGCTGATGATCCTGTGTCTGCATACAGGAGGTGCAGAAGGGATTTTTTAGATAAACAATAAAGTGCAAGGAGGAAAAAATGAAAGCTGATAAAATAAACATCAACAGTACAGAAGAAATCATAGCAGAAAAGCTTTTAAAAATAGGAGCGGTATTCCTGAGACCGGATGATCCGTTCACCTGGGCAAGCGGCATAAAAAGCCCCATTTACTGCGACAACAGACTGATACTTTCCGCACCGAAAGTAAGGAATGTTGTTGAAGAATCAATAGCGATGGCAATAGATGAAATTTATCCCGAATGTGAAGTGATCATGGGAACAAGCACTGCCGGCATCGCACATGCGGCGCTGGCCGCAAATCTGCTGGGACTGCCTATGGGATATGTCAGAGGCAAGGCCAAGGACCACGGCAGAACAAATCAGATCGAAGGCAGGCTGGAGAAAGGACAGAAGGTCGTCGTAGTGGAGGACCTCATTTCCACTGGCGGATCGGTCATTGAAACAGTGGAGGCTCTGCGCGAAGCCGGCGGCGATGTGCTGGGCATAATAAGCATTTTCACATATGGCCTGGAATCGAGCATAGAGGCATTCCGTGAAAAGAAAATAAAGGCGGTCAGTCTCTGCAATCTCGATGTCCTGGTGGATGTCGCCGTCAGAAATAAATATATTGAGTTCGGACAGAAAAACAAAATACTGAGTTTCAGGAGCAATCCGGAACACTGGTATGTTGGATTATAGAAAGGAGCACTTTATGGAGAATAGAAACCTTATAAGTATAACGGATCTGTCTGCCGGGGAAATCGATGAGATGATAAAACTCGCCGATGATATCATTGCGGATCCGGAAGCATATTCGGAGGCGTGCAGAAGAAAAAAGCTGGCGACTCTGTTTTTCGAACCGAGCACGAGGACAAGGCTGAGTTTCGAGGCGGCGATGCTCGACCTGGGCGGTAATGTACTCGGTTTTTCGTCGGCTGATTCCAGCTCGGTATCAAAAGGCGAAAGTGTCTCTGATACGATAAGAGTCATTGGCAATTACGTAGATATTATCGCGATGAGACATCCTAAGGAAGGAGCACCTACGGTGGCTGCTGCCAGAAGCATCGTACCTATAATAAATGCCGGAGACGGCGGGCATTTCCATCCGACGCAGACACTGACCGACCTGCTGACAATAAGCCGCAAGATCGGCAGACTGGACAATATTACTATCGGCCTCTGCGGAGATCTTCAGTTCGGGCGTACAGTACATTCGCTGATAGAAGCAATGCTGAGATACGAGAATGTTAAGTTTGTGCTCATTTCGCCTGAGGAGCTGCGCGTTCCTTCATATATCATCGACAAGATCAGAGATGCGGGAACAGAGTATAAAGAAGTCACCAAGATGGAAGATGTCATGGGAGAACTCGATGTTCTGTATATGACACGTGTTCAGAAGGAGCGTTTCTTCAACGAAGCTGATTATGTCAGACTTAAGGATACTTATATCCTGGATGCTGAGAAAATGCAGCTGGCAAAGGACGATATGATCGTTATGCATCCTCTTCCGAGAGTCAACGAGATAGCAGTCGAGGTAGACAGCGATCCGCGCGCATGTTATTTCGATCAGACGCTGTATGGAAAATATATCAGGATGGCACTGATACTGACACTTCTCGGTATCGGCAGGAACGGAAAGAAAGCATAGGAGGTACGGAATGAATATAGACGGAGTAAGTACCGGTATCGTGCTGGATCACATCCAGGCCGGCAAGAGCATGCAGATATACGAACTGCTCGAGCTCGACAAACTGTCATGCAGTGTGGCTGTAGTACAGAACGCGAGAAGCACTAAATACGGCAAAAAAGATATTATCAAAATCGATGCGCTCATTGATCTCGATCTCGATGTCCTCGGATATGTGGATCCTAATATCACAGTCGATATCATCAAAGACAGCAAGCTTATCGAGAAAAAGCATGTGGCACTTCCGGAGACGCTGACTAATGTCATAAAATGCAAAAATCCGCGATGCATAACTTCGGTGGAGCACGGCATAGATCAGAAATTCAGACTTACGGATAAGGAAAAGAAAATATACAGATGCTGTTACTGCGACGCTGAGTTTAAAGTATGATAGCTGACTGACGCACAGGAAATGTTATGGCTGCTGCATTTATAGATGCGGCAGTCTTTTTTTACCGTTAAAATGACTGAAAATAGTGATTATGACCGACTTTGCTCAAACACTTGATTTATTTTGCTTGAAAATGAAAGAAAATGATTGACTTTGATTGAAATTGGTGCTATATTTTAATTGTCAAATAAAAGAGGCAATTCAATCAGCGAGGTAAAGCTCATGTTACAGAATGTCAGATATAATAAGATACTCGAACAGATACAGCGTCAGAACTCAGTCAGAGTTACCGATCTGGCTGAAGAACTCGGTGTAAGCGAGTCAACGATAAGAAGAGACATCAATGATCTCGACAAGGCCGGACAGCTCAGAAAGGTGTTCGGGGGTGCGGTCGCCAACCGCAGCGATATTATCGGTCTGGAATCAGATGTCATGACGAGAGAAACCCTTAATGTTGAAGAGAAAAATGCGATTGCCAGATACGCGGCTTCTATAATAAATGATGACGATTTCATCTTTATAGATGCCGGTACGACAACAGCCAGGATAGTCGATTTCCTGGAGTCGAAAAAGGCAACGATCGTTACCAACGGAGTGCCGCTGGCCATGAAGCTCATTCAGAGCGGATTCAGATCTTATATGATCGGCGGAGAACTTAAACTATCTACAGAAGCAGTTGTCGGTACAGACGCTGTGGAAAGTCTTAAAAAATATAATTTCACAAAATGCTTTATAGGAACAAACGGCATTGATACCGAAAGAGGATATACGACTCCTGATATCGATGAATCAATGGTAAAAACCACAGTTATCAATCAGTCATATGTCTCGTATATCCTCGCTGACCATTCCAAGTTCGGACTGATAACTTCAGTATCATTTGCAGATATCAGAGAAGCATGTATAATCACAGATCACGTAACAGATAAAAAATACATAAAACATACTATTGTTAAGGAGGTCGGAAAATGATCTACACAGTAACATTCAGCCCGGCGATAGACTATATCGTTTATATGGACGAGCTGATACCGGGAGAAACAAACCGTTCGACCGGAGAAAAGTATTACTACGGAGGCAAAGGCATAAACGTTTCCACGATATTGAGCAATCTCGGGATCGAAAATGTGGCTTTGGGATTCGTAAGCGGGTTCACAGGCGCCGAACTGGAAAACGGACTTGCCGCAAACGGTCTTAATACCGACTTCATCCATTTAAAAGAAGGCATTACGAGAATCAACATAAAGCTCAAGAAAAAGGAAGACGACGCGCCGTCGGCGATGGAAGAAACTGAAATCAACTGTCAGGGCGCTGCGGTTTCGCCGGAAGCCGTAGAAGAACTTATGAACAAGCTCGATGGGCTTTCCGAAGGAGATACACTGGTGGTTTCCGGCAACATTCCGAATACGATGCCGGATGACATGTATGAAAGAATACTGGGCAAACTGCAGGGAAGAGGAGTCATGTTCGTGGTGGATGCCACGGGAGATCTGCTCAGGAAGGTACTGAAATACAAACCTTTCCTGATCAAGCCTAACAGAAGAGAGATCGAGGAGCTGTGCGGAAGACGGGCAAGCAACAATGAAGAGATCGCAGAATGCGCAAGGATGCTTCAGCAGGAAGGAGCACAAAACGTACTAGTCTCGATGGGAGGCGACGGAGCACTTCTGCTGACAGCGGACGGAGATGTATATTACCGCGGTTCGATGGGGGACAACATCAGGAACACAGTCGGTTCGGGAGATTCGATGGTAGCGGGATTTATAGCAGGTTATTTCAAAACAAAAGATTATCAGTCGGCATTGAAGATGGGCGTAAGCGCCGGTTCGGCATCGGCTTGCCAGGACGGACTGGCAACAGGTGAACAGATAATCGAGTTCTATCAGAATAATTAATGGAGGAGAAACATGCGTATTATTGATTTGTTGAAAGATGGATCTGTTGTGACAAATGCTGATGTCAGTACAAAAGATCAGGCCATCGACATGATGATCGGACTTCATGACAAGTGCGGAAATATTTCCGACGTGGTAAAGTTCAAAGAGGGAATACTTAAGAGGGAAGAAGAAAGCACAACTGCAGTAGGCGAGGGAATAGCCATTCCGCACTGCAAGAGCGAGGTCGTTGCCAGTCCGGGACTTACTGCTCTGACAGTACCTGCAGGCATCGATTACAACGCTCCTGACGGGAAGGATTCAAACATTCTGTTCATGATCGCAGCTCCTCTTGACGGAGATCTTCATCTGGAAGTTCTGGCGAGACTGATGACGCTTCTCATGGACATGGATCTCAGGAACAAGCTTATTGCAGCCAAAGACGAGAACGAGTTCATAGCCGCCATCGATGAAGCTGAAAAAGCAAAATATCCTGATGAGGCAGGCTCGCAGGAAGTAGTGGATGCAGCTGAGGCTGCCGGCGAAGATGAGGGATATAAGATCCTTGCAGTTACAGCCTGCCCGACGGGAATCGCCCATACCTACATGGCAGCTGAATCTCTGGAAAAGAAAGCGGCAGAGATGGGATTCAAACTGAAGGCTGAGACAAACGGTTCGATGGGAGCCAAGAACGTCCTCACACCGGAAGAAATCGCCGCAGCAGACGGAATCATCATTGCCGCCGACAAGAATGTCGACATGGCAAGATTTGCCGGCAAGAGAGTGTATTCGACCAAGGTCGCAGACGGGATCAACAAGCCGGAAGAACTTATAAATCAGATACTGAACAAGACAGCTCCGATAATGGAAGGCGATGTGAAAGCAGCGGCTGCATCGGGTTCAAACAACGAAAGCAAAGGACATCAGGTATATAAACACCTTATGAACGGCGTTTCATACATGCTCCCGTTCGTAGTAGGCGGCGGCATCATGATAGCACTGGCATTCCTGATAGATACGATCGCCGGCGCGCCAAGAGATTCATCATTCGGTACATTTACGGCGGCAGCTGCTTTCTTCAAGAGCATCGGAGGCGTAGGATTCGGATTCATGCTTCCTGTACTTGCGGGATTCATTGCTGAAAGTATAGCGGACAGACCGGGACTCGCAGTAGGCTTTGTCGGAGGTTCGATCGCAACACTGGGATGCACATTTGCCAATGTAACAGGCGATGCTGCGGCAGTTTCCGGATTCCTCGGCGCTCTGCTGGCAGGATTCGTAGGCGGATATATCGTCAAGCTGCTCAGGAAAGTCTTCGCATGGCTGCCTGATTCGGTATCGCAGATGATGCCGATACTCATCATCCCTCTGTTCGGAATGATCCTCATGGGACTGTTCATGTGTGCGATCAACCCGTTCGTCGGAGCTCTGAATACAGCTATTTCCAACGGCCTTAACGGAATGGGACAGTCAAGTGCAGTAATACTCGGATGCATCGTGGCCGGCATGATGGCCATAGATATGGGCGGCCCGTTCAATAAAGCGGCGTATGTATTCGGCACAGCGGCTCTTACAACAGGCGGATACAACATCATGGCGGCAGTCATGATAGGCGGAATGGTACCGCCGATCGCTATCGCGCTCTGCACAACAATATTCAAAAACAGATGGACTAAGGAAGAAAGAAGAGCAGGAGCAGTCAACTATGTTATGGGACTCTGCTTCATCACAGAAGGAGCTATCCCGTTCGCTGCCGGCGATCCGCTGAGAGTCATTCCTTCGTGCATAGCAGGAAGCGCACTGGCAGGAGGCCTCTCGATGCTGTTCAACTGCACCCTGATGGCGCCTCACGGAGGGATCTTCGTCTTCGCAGTAGTAGGACATGCTCCGATGTATGTCGTAGCTCTTATCGCCGGATCAGTACTTGCAGCACTTCTCCTCGCGATCCTCAAGAGACCTCTTTCGAAAGAAGCTCAGGAAGCAGGAGCATCTATGGACGGACTCAAGCTGGAGTAATATAATAACGATATAGAATAGAAAAATGATAGTGCATATATGCGGGGCCGCGTTCTGAGGAGGCCCCGCGGGAAAAGGAGATTCAAAATGGTATCTAAACAGCTCACAGTAACTAATTCACAGGGTTTCCACATGAGACCGGCAACAGTATTCGTAAATGCAGTCAGCAAATATAAGTCAAATATCACAATCAAGTTCAACGGAAATGACGTAAACGCAAAGAGCCTGATGAATCTGATAGCAGCATGTATCAAGTTCGGTTCGAACATTGAAGTAGTTGCAGAAGGAGAAGATGAAGAAGCCGCTCTGGCAGAAGCTGTACAGCTCATAGAAGCAGGCCTCGGTGAGGAGTAATACGATGTTGAAAGGTATTCCGGTATCCGACGGTATCGGCATCGGTACAGTCAGGATAATAAAAAATAAGGAAGTCAAGTTCGATGACCGCGTAATTCCGGAAAATGAGATCGAATCAGAACTCGGGCGTTTCCACTCCGCAGTAGATGTGTTCTGTGAAAGAACCAAGAAAATGGCAGAAGAAATGGAACAGTCCGTAAACCCGAAAGAGGCCGAGATAATCAAAGGACATATACAGATGATTTCGGATCCGTTCATGATCGGACAGATAGAAGATCAGATAAAGAACGGGACATGTGCGGAGAAAGCGGCGGAAAACACCTTGAATCAGTTCATTGAAATGTTCTCCGCAGTAGACGATGAGCTTACGCAGCAGCGCGCCACCGATGTCAGCGATATCAAAAAGAGACTGCTGAGGATACTGCTGGGGATCGAAGAAATAGATCTGGGCAGTCTGCCGGCGGGAACGATAATCGTGACCAAAGATCTGACACCTTCGATGACAACAGAAATAAAGAAAGAAAATATCAACGGCATCGTTACTGAAAAAGGCGGCATCACATCGCACAGCGCGATATTATCGAGAGCTCTGGAAATACCCGCAGTCCTGAGCGTGCCGGAGATAACAAAGATCCTCAAGGACGGAGACAGTGTAATAATAGACGGCAAAGAGGGCGAAGTTCTTTCTGATCCGACAGATGCAGACAGGCAGAAATACGAAAAAGCACGCGTCGATTTCCTCAAAGAAAAAGAATATCTCAATACATTCATCGGTAAAGATACGATGACTGAGGACGGATATCACAAGGAAGTCTTCTGCAATATCGGAACTCCCAAAGATGCAGTGACAGCAGTTCAGAAAGACGGGGAGGGCATCGGCCTCTTCAGGACCGAGTTCCTCTTCATGGACCGCAAGACAGCGCCTACAGAAGAAGACCAGTTCAATGCATACAAGAAAGTCGCGGAAACTCTCGGCGGCAGGACAGTGATAATCCGTACGCTGGACATAGGCGGCGACAAGGATATCCCGTATATGGAGCAGTCGAAAGAAGACAATCCGTTCCTGGGATACAGAGCAGTGAGATATTGCCTCGGCGACAAGGAACTTTATAAAACACAGCTTCGCGCAATATTGAGAGCTTCGGCTTTCGGCAGTATCTGGGTAATGGTGCCTATGGTAACGAATGTATATGAAATGCGTCAGGTCCGCGGCATAGTCGAAAGAATCAAGACAAAGCTCGATAAGGAAGGCATTCCGTATGACAGGAATATCAAGGTCGGCGCCATGATAGAAACACCTGCGGCATCGCTCATATCAGACATACTGGCGAAGGAATGTGATTTCTTCAGCATAGGGACAAACGACCTCATCCAGTATACGATGTGCGCGGACAGAGGAAACGCGGATGTTGCATATCTCTACAAGCCGTATTATCCGGCGGTCCTGAGATCGCTCAAGACGATAATAGAAAACGGTAAAAAAGAGGGTATATCCGTCGGCATGTGCGGCGAAGGAGCAAGAGATCCGATGCTCATACCTCTTCTGCTGGCATTCGGACTCGACGATTTCAGCGTAACTCCGACATCAGTGCTTTCGACCAGGAGCTGCATTTCAAAATGGACTCTCGAGGAAGCAAGAGAAGTCGCAAACAAAGCAATGTCTCTTCCTACATATATGGAAGTAGAAGAGTATCTTAAAGGGATAGTTAGAAAATAATTCATATGACCATGACTGGAGGTAATATTATGATCAAAGTAGCAATAAACGGTTTCGGAAGAATAGGCAGACTGGCTTTCCGCCAGGTATTTGAAAACAGCGAGTTCGACATCATCGCGATAAACGACCTGACAGACCCTGAGATGCTTGCATTCCTGCTTAAGCACGACAGTGTGCAGGGACAGTATCTCCATGATATCTCATTCGATGAGAACAGCATCACAGTAGACGGCAAGAAAATCACTATTTACAAAGAAGCAGATGCCAGGAATCTGCCTTGGGGCAAACTCGGGATCGACATCGTCCTCGAATGCACGGGCTTCTATACATCAAAAGATAAATCGCAGGCTCATATAGACGCCGGCGCCAAGAAAGTACTTATTTCCGCACCGGCCGGCAGTGATCTTCCGACAATCGTATTCGGCACGAACCACGAGATACTTACGAGTGAAGACCGCATCGTTTCAGGCGCATCATGCACAACGAACTGCCTGGCTCCTATGGCCAAGGCGCTCAACAGCTACAGAGAGCTGCGTACAGGATTCATGACGACCATCCATGCATATACAGGAGATCAGATGATCCTCGACGGACCGCACAGAAAGGGAGATCTGAGACGTGCAAGAGCAGGAGCAATCAACATCGTACCTGCAAGTTCCGGCGCTGCCAAGGCAATCGGCCTGGTTATTCCAGAGCTCGACGGCAAGCTCATTGGATCCGCACAGAGAGTACCTGTAGCATCCGGTTCAATCACAATACTTGACGCGACACTTAAGGATATGACAGACAGTGTAAGCGTTGAGGGGATCAATGCGGCGATGAAAGCGGCAGCAGACGAATCGTTCGGATATACAGAAGAAGAAATCGTTTCTGCGGATGTTATCGGCATGCACTACGGCTCGCTCTTCGATGCTACACAGACTCTGGCGCAGCAGTGCGGAACGCATATCTATGAAGTAAGAGTAGTATCATGGTACGATAACGAAATGTCGTATGTTTCACAATTAGTCAGAACGCTTAAGTACATGGCAAACATGAACTAAGCTGTTTTAGATATCATTGTAAAAAGCAGGGCTGCGGGGCCCTGCTTTTTGCTTGCTGAAAAAATTTATCTGATCTTGTTTTCAACATATTCTTTTATTTTGTCGAAAGATTCCTGACTGATGTAATGTTCGATCCTGCATGCATCGGCCACGGCTGTTTCCTCTGAAACGCCGATAGCCTTCAAAGCCTCGGAAAGTGTCAGATGACGTTCATACACAGCAGAAGCGGCAGTCATGCCTTCTGCAGTCAGGGTTATATATCCGGAATCATCAATGTCTATCAGACCTTTTTCCTTCAGATGCTTCATGGCGACGCTGACACTCGGTTTAGAGAAACCTGTTTCGTGAACGATATCTATCGACCGCACTTCAGACTGTTTTTTGTTCAGTATGAGTATCGTTTCCATGTAGTTTTCTGCAGATTCATATGTTTTTTCCATTTTATTCACCATTACTATAATACAGCTGTTTCAAGAGCCAGTACGATCATGTCTCCGTTAGCCTTAGTTCTTTCTTCAACAGTAGCTTTTTCGCCGGTAACAAAATGATCTGTTATCGTCATCATGGCCAGCGCATCGACGCCGTTGTAAGCCGCGTTCATGTAAAGCGCCGCCGCTTCCATTTCTACAGCCATTACTCCCATTGCTGCCCACTTTTTCCACCATTCCGGATCTGCTTCGTAGAAAACGTCGCAGGAAACTATATTGCCGGCATTGATGCTGAGTTTCATTTCTTTATTGATTTCCAGTGTTTTCTGCAGGAGATCCCAGCTTGCGCAAGGCGCGTAATTTCCGGGCAGCCTGAATGAATGCTGGTAATTGGAATCAGTGGAAGCGGATATGCCGAGGACTATATCGCCGATCCTGATATCTTTGTGGAATGATCCCGCGGTACCTATGCGGATGATCTTCTTCACTTTGTATTCGGTCATGAGTTCCCAGGAATATATGCCCATCGAAGGCATTCCCATACCGCTGCCCTGGATGGAGACAGGGACGCCTTTGTACCGTCCGGTGTATCCGTACATGTTCCTTACATCACTATATAGAACCGGCTCTTCCAGATAGTTCTCCGCTATGTATTTTGCCCGCAGGGGATCGCCGGGCATCAGGACACTTTCCGCTATTTCTCCCGGTTCTGCAGCATTAATATGTGTGCTCAATTGAAATACCTCCTGTAAATTATTAATGCCATTATAACATATCCGGGGCGGAATGTGATAATCCTCTGAAGATATTGTGAATATATGGAAATTCATTGGAGATTTTTCCTGCAGGGTGATAAAATCGTCATAATAAATAAACATGACGTATGATTTTGACACACACAGAGAGGAAGATATGAAGAAGAGAGTATTTGCAGTTGTATTGAGTATAGCATTGCTGTTCACGATGTCCGTTTCGGTACAGACGGCCGGTTCAGTGGATGCTTCAGGCATAACAAAGACATCATACAGTAATATGACAAAAGGCGTCTGGCTTGCTTTCTGCGATTTTTCATCGCTCGGGTTATATGATAAACCGCTCTCCACATATAAAAAGAATGTGAACAGTATTCTGAACAAGGCGAAGGCGGCGGGGTGCAATACCGTTTATTTCCATGTCAGAGCTTTTGATGATGCGGCATGGTATTCGACGACGTTCAGAGCGTCAGAGTATCTGTGTCCGCATGCGCACAGCTATGCGAATGCGAAGACAGCATACCAGACAGAACTCGGCTATGATCCGTTCGGCGTTTTCGTTTCCTGCGCGGAAACGAAGGGGATAAATGTTGAGGCATATATGAATCCCTACAGGATCACATATTCCAAATTCCTGGATCCGGCCAGCCCTTACTCGAGATCGAGAGTATACAGGGCCGTCAGGGAACTGAAGGAGAATTATAATATATCGGGAATACATTTCGATGATTATTTCTACCATTCGACATCAAAGTATCTGTACACCACAGCAGCGAGCAGATACAGCAAAAATCCGCAGGGAACGCTGAGAACGAGAAAAGGCATTACTGCTGCCGAGAAGAGAAAGAACTGCAATCTGCTCGTCAGCGGCGTATATAAAAAGGCGCATACGGCAGTGTCATCGAAATCCACGGCTTCCGGTTCGTCTTCAGTCAAGTTCGGCATAAGCCCTGCAGGCAATTATGCAAACTGCATGGCTGCAGGCGCGGATGTCAAAACATGGTGCAGCAAGGCGGGCTATGTCGATTACATCTCTCCGCAGATATACTGGACAAATACGTACAAGCTTCCTTCAGGTTCCTACACGAAGCTGTTCAACAGCAGGCTGAAACAGTTCCAGAGTCTCAATAAGCTCGACAAGCCTATGTATGTTGGTCTTGCTCTTTACAGAGCCGGCATCAGCGACAGCAATGATAAAGGCTGGAAGAAATACACGAACAACATCGCGACGCAGGTAAAGCGTATTTATTCGACAGGCGGGGAAGGCTATATCCTGTTCGAAGCCAGCAACCTGAAATCAAAAAGCACAGCCAAGAAAGCGGAAATCAGCAATCTCGAGCAGCTGCTCGCCGAGTAAAACAGAATAACAAGCAGAGAAAATACTAAAAAAGATGGCTTATGGCCATCTTTTTGATTCGCATTTAACTTATGCGCTGTGGGGACGGGTGAGCATTACTTTGAAGCTTCTTTAGCTTCGTTGAATCTCTTTGTGAGTCTGGAAACTTTTCTTGATGCAGTCTTCTTGTGATATGTACCTTTCGATACAGCCTGCATAAGTTTTTTCTCGGCAAGAAGGAGCTGCTCTTCTGCTGCTTCGAGATCGTTATCTTCGATAGCTGCGTCGAAACTCTTCAGGATAGCCTTGATATGATTCTTGACTCTCTTGTTTCTTGCTGTTTTCTTGTCTGTAACTCTGATTCTTTTTTTTGCGGATTTGATGTTTGCCATTAAAATTCACCCCACTTCTTGTTTCATTTTTTTTCGTTTTATAGCAAAACTCGCAATTGACAGTATATATGATATTATCATTGAAATCAAGGGGAAAATGAAGTAGAATGCACTTATGGATTCGTACAAAGACTATATTAGGAATTTCAGTATCATAGCACACATCGATCACGGCAAGTCTACTCTTGCGGACCGTATCCTGGAGAAAACAGGCATCGTGTCGAAGCATGACATGAAAGATCAATACCTCGACAACATGGATCTGGAAAGGGAACGGGGGATCACGATCAAGCTTCAGACAACAAGACTTTCATTTAAGTCAAAAGACGGCAATGAGTATATTTTCAATCTGATAGATACTCCGGGACATGTCGACTTCAATTATGAAGTGTCAAGAAGTCTGGCCGCATGTGAAGGCGCTGTGCTCGTAGTGGATTCGACACAGGGTGTCGAAGCTCAGACCCTCGGCAACGTATATCTTGCGCTGGACGAGGACCTTGAGATACTGCCGGTACTGAACAAGATCGATCTTCCGAGTGCACACCCGGAAGAAGTAAGGGAAGAAATTGAAGAAGTAATAGGGATCGACGCGCATGACGCGCCGCTTGTTTCTGCGAAAGAAGGCACGGGAGTCGAAGAGCTGCTCGAGGCGATCGTGGAAAAGATTCCTTCGCCGAAGGGCGATCCGGACAAGCCGCTCAAGGCGCTGATCTTCGATTCGTATTATGACAATTATAAAGGCGTGGTCATTCTCGCGAGGATATTCTCCGGCACAGTCCGGAAGGGCGACATGATCAGGATGATGAATACCGGGACTGTACACGAGGTCACTGAGGTAGGCACATATTCTCCGGGACATGTGCCGTGCAGTGAACTTCGGGCCGGAGAGGTAGGATACATCTGCGGAAGCATAAAACAGGTCAGAGACGCGCGTGTGGGCGATACCATAACTCTGAACGACAACCCGACAAAAACGCCTCTGAGAGGCTATAAGAAGGCTCAGTCGATGGTTTACTGCGGAATATATCCGGCAGGGACAGAAAAATACGACAATGTCAAGGATGCTCTGGAAAAACTGCAGGTGAATGACGCGGCATTCGATTTCGAACCGGAGACATCACAGGCTCTCGGATACGGTTTCAGATGCGGTTTCCTGGGGCTGTTGCATATGGAGATCATCGTGGAGAGGCTGGAGCGCGAGTTTGACCTGGAGGTCATCACGACTTCGCCGAGTGTTATTTACCGCGTCATCAGGACTGACGGGACGGAAATGATGATCGAAAATCCGAGCAACCTGCCGGAAGCAACGGAGATCGACCATATCGAAGAGCCGATAGTCAAGGCCGATATAATGATACCGAACGAATATGTGGGGAATATCATGGAATTGTGCCAGAACCGGCGGGGCAAACTTCTTGACATGGAATACATTACTGCCACCAGAGTGACGCTGCATTACGAGATGCCGCTGAACGAGGTCATCTATGATTTTTTCGATGCACTCAAATCCAAGACCAGAGGTTATGGTTCGCTCGATTATGAGTTCATCAGATATGAAAGATCAAAGCTGGTGAAGCTGGATATCATGCTTAACAAGGAGCTTGTGGATGCGTTCTCGATGATAGTGCATGAGTCGGAGGCATATGCACGGGGACGCTTCGTCTGCGAAAAGCTCAAGGAAGTTATCCCGATGCATCAGTTCGAAGTGCCTATACAGGCCTGCATAGGGCAGAAGATCATCGCCAGGGAAACTGTCCGCGCATACAGAAAAGACGTTATTGCCAAGTGCTACGGCGGAGACATTTCGAGAAAGAAAAAACTTCTCGAAAAGCAGAAAGAGGGCAAGAAAAGGATGCGTCAGTTCGGATCCGTAGAAGTTCCTCAGGAGGCGTTCACTGCAGTGCTTAAGTATGATGATAATAAGGGGAGTTAAAATGATCACGTTGAACGTAACATATTATTGTAAACCGGGGAAAAGAGAAGAATTCATAGATGCCCTGAAAAGACTGGAAATGCGCAAAAATTCGCGAGGCGAAGCCGGAAATATCAAGTATGATTATTTCGTTTCGCTCCACGATCCCAACAGATTGTTCCTGCTCGAACAGTGGAGAGACGACATCGCACTCACGAATCACGGCGGACAGCCGTTTTTCAAGAAGCTCGGGAGCCTCAAGGAAACTTACGTTGAAGAAACGGTTATCGAAAAATATTACCAGGATTAGATCACAGTCTGCCTATGAGCTCGCAGTATACACTGCGGGCTTCTTTTATTTTTGAGACTTCGCAGCGTTCGTTCGTCATGTGAGCGAGTTTGTATTCGCCGGGACCGAAGCCTATTGTCGGTATGCCCATCGATACAGGCGTGACAGCATTCGTGCCGAAATCCCAGAAGTCATAGCGCGAAGGTTCCGTGCCGGTGACGTCTCCGACTGCGGAGCGGAGCGCTTTCGCCAGCGGCGCGTCTCTGGAAATGTTCCATGGATCGTGCATAGGTTCATAAACAAGTTCGGCGCCTTTCCAGGAGGTGTGTCTCAGTGTGCCGACTTTCCAGTCGGCTCTTCTGCCGGATACGAGGCGGTCCATTTCCTCTCTTACCATATCGAGCGTTTCACCGGGAGCAAGGCGCCGGTCGAGATATATCGAGCATTCGCTCGGGACCGCATTGAGCGAAGCGCTGACGCAGGAAATATCGGAAAGAACTATCGTGCCGTGGATCTCGTCTGCACGGAAAAGGCTGCTGTTGAGCGCTTCGACATCCCGGATGATCCCGGCCATTTCATATACGGCGTTGATGCCTTTTTCGGGAGCGGATCCGTGGGAGGAGATGCCGTGCGTCGTGATTTCGATCTGAGCCTTGCCCTTGTGGCCCAGCGTGATGACATTTCCGCTCGGTTCGCATATGATGCAGTAATGCGGCTTCAGCGAAAGTTCTCGGTACAGGTGTTTCAAGTTCTCTCCGTCGCAGTATTCCTCACATACTGAACCTGTGACATATACAGTTTTGCCGTCGGTGTATCCTTTGTCACGGGCAGCGGCCGCACCATAGATGCTTGCGCAGAAGGCCGATTTCATATCTACGCTTCCGCGTCCCCAGAGATATCCGTCTTTTATTGCACCGTCGAAAGGCGGCACTTCCCATTCGTCCGGATCATCGACCCTGACGGTATCCATATGAGAATCAAAGTGTATGATCTTCGGACCGTTTCCTATGATGCCGACGACATTTCCCGTTTCGTCGATGAATGCCCGGTCATATCCCAGAGATTCCATCTCGGCGGCCGCTGCCCCGGCAAAATCTCCCTCTTCATCAGAATAGCTTCTTGTTCTGACTGCGCGCTGTGCGAAGTCAATCAGTTTTTCATCATTCATCATCTTCGATTTCTCCTTCCGTATTGAAAAGCAATATTCTTGAGTCGCTGTCAAGTTTCAGCTGCAGGCGTTCCGCGGCGTAAGAGGGATCGGTCAGGACTGTTTCTATGACACCGAGTCCGACAGCTCCGCATTCGCCCGAGGAAAATGCCCGATCGGTCCCGGCAGGATGCCTGGCACGTTCCATGCCTTTATATGTGACGGCGTCGCTGCATTTAATAAAAACATCTGTTCTGGACATAAGATAAGGGTAATTAACGAAGTTCGGCTCACCGCAGTTGAGACCTGCCATCGCGGTTTCAGGGCCGCCGCCGATACATATTTTTTTACCCGCGGCTGCGGATTCGTAATAGCAGGCGGCAGGAGCCGCTTCAATGATCCCGATGAAGGGAAGACGGCTGCCGCAGACGCTTTCCAGATAAGCAATTACTCCTCCCGCCAGTGAGCCCACGCCTGCCTGTATGAACAGATGTGTCGGCATCTCGTCGGCCTGTGCAAGTACCTCGCGCATCATAGTCGAATAACCGCAGGTTATATATCCCGGTATTTCCGTATACCCGGGGAGAGCAGTATCCTGCACGAGCGTCCAGGCGCTTTTTTCGGCCTCGGCAGCCGCACATCTCACTGTGTCGTCGTAGTTCATTTCCATAACTTCAACGGAGGCGCCGTATTTTTCTATTTGCCTGATGCGGCGGCTTTCAGCGCCGCGCGGCATTAAGATCCTGCAGGGGATACCCATTTTCTGCGCAATCCAGGCAAGGGCTTTGCCGTGATTGCCGTCTGTGCAGGAGATAAAACCGCGGATGTCTTTGCTGTATTTCTGAGCTGCCATATATGCAGCGTAACTGGCGCCGAGACCCTTGAAGGCATTGAGCCCGAAACGCTCAGACTCATCTTTCATCAGTATTGAACCGACACCGGTCTCCGCAGCCAGAGATTTAAGCCCGATCAGCGGTGTCGGGCGGTACCCGGCAATAGTTCTGTGGAATTCATAAGCCTGGTCAAAACCGCTTACCGGCGGAACGGCATATGAACCTTTCATATTATTTTCGATTATACTTAACTGTTTCATTTCTCTGCCTCCTGATTTTATTATATTGACTCCGGGCAGAAATAATATAATAATATTAATGAAAAATATCGTAATATTGACATTGGAGGCCGATCATGCAGATCTATGATATTCCCGTCGACAGTTCCCACAAAGAAACGACAGGCCACGGCACCGAAGAATTCCGCTTCGCGCTGTACGATACGCGTATAAGCAGCAATATCCTCGGCCGCATCGTCTGGCACTGGCACGATGAACTGCAGTTCTGCACAGTGCTAGAAGGCATCGTGGATTTCCACGTGCGCGGAGATATGATCACAGTAGGCGAAGGCGAGGGAATATTCATCAACGTCGGACAGCTGCACGAAGCGCTGAATCATCCTGGGAGCAGCGGCAGATACATGTGCGTTGATTTCCATCCTGATCTCATATCTGGCCCGGCAGTCAGCATCATCAGATCGTTATATGTTCGTCCGTATATTACGGAAAACAGTCTGCCATATCTCAAAATAGAGAGAGGCGGCGTTATGATCGGTGAACTGCTGGAGCT
Source organism: Eubacteriaceae bacterium (assembly GCA_022652985.1). GTDB lineage: Bacteria > Bacillota > Clostridia > Peptostreptococcales > Anaerovoracaceae > JALCRY01. The sequence goes on from JALCRY010000004.1 coordinate 34,643, forward strand.
CGCCGGCATATATGAAAAGAAAGAAAAAGGATATGAAATAGATATCGAAATATTGCTCCTGCAGATATGGAAAAGGCTGATCGCGTCGATGAAGCCTGCGGAGACGGATGAAGAGCCGGACGGCGGCCAGCAGCGGATAAAAGAAATAATTCGCTGGATCGATGCGCATTACACAGAGAGGTTCGACCTCAGCACGCTTGCCGGACATGTCGGACTTTCAAAAAGTTATTGCTGCCGCGAATTCAAAAAGAGAATGAACTGCACGATCTCGGATTTCCTGCTTGAAAGACGTCTCTCCGCAGCGACGGAAATGCTCACATCTTCGGATGATCCCGTTACGGAGATCGCCTACAGCTGCGGGTTTGGAAGCACAAGCTATTTTATAGAAAAATTCCGCACCGCCAGCGGCTGCACTCCGCTGACTTACAGAAAGAAATTTTATTATAAAATAAGTAGCTAATGAGGAAAGGCAATGTTATACTTTTATCGAGGCAATCTTTATGGAACAGACACTTGGACTATATATCCATATACCGTTCTGCGAAAGGAAGTGTAAATATTGCGGCTTCCTTTCTTTGGACAGGGTAAATGATCCCGGGCGGAAAAAGTACATCGGTGCACTCAGGAAAGAGCTGACGATGTACGGTGAACTGTGCGCGGGAATATCTGTCGACACAGTGTTTATAGGAGGCGGTACGCCTTCTCTTCTCGATGCTGCGGATATCGGGGCGTTAATGTCGTGCGTGCGTGACTCGTTCAGTGTCGCGCCGGACGCGGAAGTCACGATCGAAGCAAATCCCAATTCTCTGACAGAAGAAAAATTGAAAATATATGCAGCGGCAGGGATAAACCGTCTCAGTATCGGGGTGCAGTCTTTCAGCGATGACGTACTTCGTACGCTGGGGAGGATCCACGACAGCAGGAGCGCAGTTTCAGCATACGAGACCGCGCGCGGATGCGGGTTCGATAATATCAATATCGACCTCATGTCGGGCATTCCGTCGCAGACGTTCGCACAGTGGAAAAGCACAGTGAGCGAAGTACTCAGGCTCAGACCGGAGCATATATCCTTCTACAGCCTGCAGCTGGAAGAGGGCACGCCTTTTTACGAAAGCTACAAAAACGGAGAAATGGATCTGGTCGACGATGTGCTCGACCGCGGGATGTACCACTATGCGGCAGACGCGTTCAAAGCGGAAGGATACGAACATTACGAGATATCAAATGCCGCGCTTCCCGGCAGAGAATGCAGGCATAATCTGAAATACTGGTCGCTCCGCGAATACATAGGAGCTGGTCTCGGTGCCTCTTCATATTTTGACGGCCGGCGGTACGCTGATCTGACTTCACTCGGGGAATATATTGCCGCAGCTGAAAGCGGCCGCATTCCTGCGGACAGCAGCACTGTGCATGAAGACACAGAAAGCGACAGTATGGGGATATACTGCTTCACTTCACTGCGTACTTCCAGGGGCATAGATCTGCTGGAATTCGAGAAACTGTTCGGCAGGTCGCTGTACAAAGCATACAGTTCAGCAATAGGGAAAATTGGCGGTTATATCGCGGATGGATATATTCATGCGGACGGCCGGTTCCTGTCGCTGACGGAAAAGGGGATAGACTGCTCGAACGATATAATGTCCGAGTTTGTTTGAAAGGAGTGTATATGTCTAAATACGTCATGGCTCTGGATCAGGGGACAACGAGCTCAAGATGCATACTGTACAATAAGCAGGGAGAAATCATAAGTTCGGCACAAAAGGAGTTCGGGCAGATATTTCCGCAGCCCGGCTGGGTAGAGCACGATGCTATGCAGATATGGTCCACGCAGGTAGGAGTAGCGCTGGATGCCATGGCGCGTATAGATGCTTCTCCGGAGGATATTGCTGCCATAGGCATAACCAATCAGCGCGAGACAGCCGTAGTCTGGGACAGAGAGACCGGACTGCCGGTATATAACGCGATCGTCTGGCAGTGCCGCAGGACAGCGGAGCTGTGCGGGGAGCTGAAAGAATGCGGATGTGAAGACAAGGTGCGTGAAAAGACAGGACTGATACTCGATCCATATTTTTCCGGCACGAAAATAAAATGGATACTCGACAATGTCGCAGGCGCGAGAAAGAAAGCCGATGAGGGAAAGCTGCTTTTCGGGACTATCGAGACATGGCTGATCTGGAAACTGACAGACGGCGCCGTACATGTTACGGATTATTCCAATGCGTCGAGGACTATGCTGTTCAACATCCATGATCTTGACTGGGACGATGAACTTCTGGAAATGCTTGATATTCCGAGATCGATGCTGCCGAAGCCGGTGCCTTCCAGCATGGTTTACGGCGAAACTGACAAGTTCGGCGGGAAAATAAAAATCGCCGGTGCGGCGGGCGATCAGCAGGCTTCTCTTTTCGGACAGACCTGTTTCAGTCAGGGAGAAAGCAAGATGACTTACGGCACCGGAGGATTCCTGTTGCTGAATACCGGCAGCGATCCGATATTATCGAAGCACGGGCTTCTGACGACCGTTGCCTGGGGGATAGACGGCGCGGTCAATTATGCGCTGGAAGGCTCTGTATTTGTCGCGGGTGCGGCAATACAGTGGCTCAGAGATGAAATGGGGCTTATGTCGAAGTCGTCGGAATCCGAAGCAATGGCGGAGAAAGTGAACGACAGCGGCGGCGTGTACGTCGTGCCGGCTTTTACAGGTCTCGGCGCTCCTTACTGGGATCCTTACGCCAGGGGAACGATAATCGGGATAACGCGCGGCACAAATGTAAATCACATAGTCCGTGCGACGCTGGAATCCCTGGCTTATCAGACCAAAGATCTCGTAGACGCGATGCTCGAGGATACCGGGGAAAAGCTGCAGAGTTTCCGCGTGGACGGAGGAGCCTGCGCAAATAACTTTATGATGCAGTTCCAGTCTGATATACTGGGTATACAGGTCATAAGACCCAAAGTAATAGAGACTACTTCGCTCGGCGCCGCTTATCTTGCGGGGCTGGCTGTGGGTTTCTGGAAAGATAAAGAAGATGTCATCGCCAATGCGATGACAGACAGAGTGTTCGAGCCTGAAATGGACATGTCTGAACGGCAGGGCAGATTAGATGAATGGCATGAAGCAGTAAAACGTTCGATGGGATGGTGTAAATAATGGCAAATGATCGCAGAAAAAAGCGCAGGATCAAGTATCCTGCTTCAATAGGAGACAGCTATGAGCTGTATAACGGTGTGAAGATTCCGTGCGTAGGTTTCGGAACATATCAGGTAGATGATGAAGACGATGCGATAAGGTCGGTACATACGGCTATAAGAATGGGGTACCGGCATATTGATACAGCTTCGTATTACGCGAATGAGAAGTGCATAGGGCATGCCGTGAATTCGTGCGGCGTCCCGAGAAGCAGCCTGTTTGTGACGGGCAAGGTCTGGAATACGGACAGAGGATATGAAACGACATTAAAGGCTTTTGACAGGAGTCTGAAGGAACTGGGACTCGATTATCTCGATCTGTATCTTATCCACTGGCCGGCAAATCCGAAACAGTTCAGAGAAGACTGGATAACTATCAATCAGCAGACCTGGAAGGCGCTGGAAAAGCTGTATGCGGACGGCCTGGTAAGAGCTATCGGGGTTTCGAATTTCACGCCGAAATATATCAGTGTCCTGATGGAGACTGCTAAAATGCGGCCGATGGTGGATCAGGTCGAGTACCATCCCGGGCTGATGCGTGATGAGACGATAGAATTCTGCGGAGAGCATGATATTATGATCGAGGCCTGGAGCCCGCTGGGCAGAGGCTTTATGCTGGAAAATCCCACTCTGATAGAGCTTGGCAGGAAGTATCATGTTTCCGCGGCGCAGATATGCCTGAGATGGGAGCTGCAGAAGGGAATAATACCGCTTCCTAAATCGGTGAAGGATTACAGGATCAGGGAAAACGCGGATATTTTCCATTTTGAAATAAGTCATGACGACATGAAAAAAATAGACAGCATTGAAAGAGTGCCGGCTAAACATAATCCTGATACGGCCATATTCGACTGACAGATCAGTTTTTGTCTGCGGATATGTTGTGTTCAGTCATGAATTTTATGAAACCTTTGGCAGAAGGCGAAAGGCTGTCTGTTTTTCTGTAGGCAATACATACAGTATAGGTAAACGGTATATCGAGCGGTTTTGTGATTATTGAACCATGCCTGATGTTTGTCATGGTCTGAGCTGATCTTAATGATAATCCAAAGCCGCTGTATACTCTCGACACGAGATTGATGTCGCTTGATGTCGTGGCCTCGACGGAGGGGCGGATGCCGTTGTCTTCCAGTATGACCCGGTACATATATTCGGTGAACCCCTCCTGCATGATAAAAGGATATTCCTCAAAAGCACTGATAGGAAATTTTTCGACGTCTGCCAGGGGATGTCTGCGCGGCAGGAGCGCTACCGGAGAATCCTCATAGAGAGGTATGAGTTCGATCTTGCGGCTGCGTCTGATTTCCTCGTTATCGATGACAATGGCAAAATCAGCTTTTTCACCGTCCAGGACCGACTCCGCATCTTCGATTTTTCCTTCGTCTATACGCAGAGTTATATCCGGAAAATCATTTCGGAAATACATGATGACAGCAGAGAGCCAGTTTATGGTGAGGTTCTGTATCGTGTAGAGTATGAGAGTATTTTCGTTCTGTCTTTTTATCTGATGAGCTTTTTCATAGAAATTATTTGTGGATTTTATATGTGCATATACAGTAGGCATGAGCTTATGTCCGTTCGGAGTGAGCCTGGCGCCGCGTTTGTCACGTACCAGAATAGGGAAGCCTACTTCAGCTTCAAGATTCTTGAGCATATGAGTAATAGCGGGCTGAGTATATCCGAGTTTCTCGGCAGCCGCGGTCAGACTTCCTGTTTCAACAATCGTAACTAAAACATCAAGTACTTTGGTGTCCATAAAAACCGTACTTTCACATCAAAGAATAAACGTCTGTAGAATTATCATATACAATTTACAGAATTATTACAATTAAAATCAAATAAATCTATCCATGAAAATTATTTATGCTTGATTGCCTTCCTGAGAGCCGCAAGATTGTCGACAGTTTCCAGAAAATTCTCGTTGCGCGCGCGCTTTACATCAAAGCGGAAGAACCGGAACACGAGGTCGAGGATGAATCCGAAGCCGACAACATAGATGACTGTGCCGACGCCGATATCGGCGCCCATGAGCCAGCCGAGGACCAGGACGCAGCCTTCCATGATGATCCTCACATGACCGGCGGAAAGTCCTTTTATGCGTCTGGCCAGAGCTACCATCAGAGCATCTCTCGGGCCTGCGCCGAATGCGCTGTCCAGTATCATGTAACAGCCGATATCCTGGATGACTATGCCGGCCAGCATGACGATTATGCCGGCAAATACGTTTTCCATCGGCGGAAACGCCCTGAAATAGTCGAGCATTGAGATGTATGTGCCGATCAGCAGGCAGTCGCCGACGGTCCCGAAGCCGATTTTTTCCCTGAGAATAATATCAGCGGCTATAACGGCCGCACCAATGATGTTGTTCCAGATGCCGTAATTGATCCCGGTGAGGTTCTGAAAGCCGACAGAAAGAGCCAGCCACGGAGCCAGTCCGATATTGGCCTGGACTGTCATATACATTCCGGCAGCACAAATAACGAGCGCAATATTCAGCTCGGCAAATTTGGAAATATAATCTCCGGCATCCGCTTTGGGAATGTAGCACTTGTGCTCACTGCTCCGTATATTCATGTTCCTCCCTGTAATATCTTCAGTTAAAGAATGTAAATTAATATTATATGTATTTTTACATTTATACAAGAAAAATAATGTCATTGACGCGGCTGTCAGCGGAAAGGAGCGCGGCTGCCGGGTGACATTCTTGAAATGTAAAAAAGTAGGACAAAAGTGTTGACATAACAGGTCCATAATGGTAAATTAATACTAGGTTAGCACTCGGGATAAAAGAGTGCTAACAATAAGGGGAAAACATTATGAGTATGAATGAAAGGAAACTGAAAATACTTCAGGCTATTATCCGCGATTTCGTTGATACGGCTGAGCCTGTAGGTTCAAGGACATTGTCCAAGAAATTTGATCTTGGCGTAAGTCCGGCAACAATAAGAAACGAGATGTCGGATCTTGAAGATATGGGTTTTCTGACTCATCCTCACACTTCAGCGGGCAGAGTCCCGTCGGAAAAAGCGTACAGGCTGTATGTCAATGAGCTCATGAACAAAAAGGATCTGACCGATGATCAGAAAAATGCTATTGCGCATGAACTGTATGATAATGTTACAGAGCTCGATCAGACTATTGAGCACGCAGCGCACATACTTTCGAAGATAACGAATCTGACAGCATTTGCTATGACGCCGAACGAAGAACTGGAAACTATCAAGTTTATCCAGTTCCTTCCGGTAGATGAAAACACTGTAGTGCTGATGATCGTGTCGGAAAACGGTAAAGTGCAGAACAATGCGGTCCGCGTCAGCTTCGAATACGATGACGAGATGCTCCGCATATTATCCAAATCGATGACTTTCGACTACAAGGGCAAGACGATCAGTGAAGCGCTGACGGGAGACATCATTACTTCTTTCAAGAGCGATATAGAGGCCATGAACGGACTTACAAGCAGTCTGATGCCGAATTTCATGAAGACTCTGGAAAAAATGCTGGATGCGAACCTGTATATGGATGGGCTGACGAATATATTCAATATCCCCGAATACAACGATCTCGACCGGGCAAAGATGTTTATGGAACTCATCAACAAGAAAGAGGATTTCAAAAAGAAGCTTATTTCGCGTGATGACGGCATGATCATTACGATAGGGACCGAGAATCAGGATGAAGATATGAATGATGTAAGTCTCATCACCGCCACCTACCGTGTAGACGGCAAGCTGGTCGGCAAACTGGGCGTCATCGGCCCGACACGAATGAGGTATGACAATGTTACATCTGTGATCGATTTTATTACTGACAATCTCAGTAAAACATTCAAATTAACAGGAGGCGATGGACAGGATGACGACGAACCAGACGACAAATACTGACGCAGAAGAAAAAGCACCTGACACTGAACAGGCTGAGGAAGAAATCAAAGAAGAACCTGAGACAGAAGAAGCGGACGAAACGGAAGCGGAAGAGGAACAGGCTGAAGAACCTGAAGCGCAGGAAGAAAAGAAAGAAACAGAAGACGAAGATCTCAACACGAAATATCTCAGGCTTATGGCCGATTTCCAGAATTTCAAGAAGAGAGCGCAGAAGCAGAGAAGCGAAACGCTTGCTTATGCCAATGCCGAAATAGTAGGGCAGCTGCTTGAGGTGCTGGACAATTTCGAAAGGGCTCTCGACAGGGATGTCGATGAGGAAGAGGCAGGTTTCAAGGAAGGCATGAGAATGGTGTTCGACCAGCTCAAGGGCGTTCTTGATAAAGCCGGAGTCGAAGAGATTGAAGCTCTCGGGACCGTATTCGATCCGAATTTCCATAATGCGGTGATGACGGAAGACACCGACGAATATGAAAGCGGACAGGTTTCGGGCGTGATGCAGAAAGGATATACACTGAAAGGCAGAGTGGTCAGACCGGCAATGGTCAAAGTGGCTAACTAGCCCCAGATGCATATAGATAAAATTATTAAAGAAGGAGAAAAACTATGGGAAAAGTAATAGGAATAGACCTCGGTACTACAAACTCTTGTGTTGCTGTACTTGAAGGAGGAGAACCAACCGTTATTACTAATGCAGAAGGAATGAGAACAACACCGTCTGTTGTCGGCTTTACAAAGGCAGGAGAAAGACTTGTCGGTGAAACTGCGAAAAGACAGGCTGTTACGAATCCTGACAGAACTATCTCTTCGATAAAGAGATACATGGGAACTAATCACGAAGTAGTGATCGACGGCAAAAAATATACACCGCAGGACATCTCGGCTATGATCCTCGGAAAGCTGAAGGCTGACGCGGAGGCATATCTCGGCGAAACAGTAACAGAAGCTGTTATTACCGTACCTGCTTACTTCGCAGATGCACAGAAACAGGCTACAAAGGATGCCGGCAAAATCGCAGGACTCGATGTAAAGAGAATCATCAACGAGCCTACTGCTGCTTCACTGGCATACGGACTCGACAAAGAAGACGGATCGCATAAGATCCTCGTGTACGACCTCGGCGGCGGTACATTCGATGTATCTATCCTCGAGCTCGGAGACGGAGTATTTGAAGTACTCGCTACAAACGGAAATACAAAGCTCGGCGGCGACGACTTCGACGACGCTGTCATGAATTATCTGGCAGACGAGTTCGGCAAAGCGAACGGCATCGACCTGAGAAATGACAAGATGGCTCTGCAGAGACTTAAGGAAGCTTCGGAAAAGGCCAAAAAAGAACTGTCGAGCGCGCAGACGACAAATATCAACCTGCCGTTTATTACTGTAAACGATCAGGGTCCGCTGCACCTCAACATGGATCTTACACGTGCGAAATTCGATCAGCTGACATCACATCTTGTAAACGCGACGATCGAACCTATGCAGAAGGCTATGAGCGATGCAGGCGTTTCCAACAGTGATATCGCCAAAGTCATCCTGGTCGGAGGATCCACGAGGATCCCGGCTGTACAGGAAGCAGTCAAGAGAGTTACGGGCAAAGAACCGTTCAAGGGCATCAACCCTGATGAATGCGTTGCTATAGGCGCTTCGATCCAGGCCGGCGTACTTACAGGCGAAGTCAATGATGTACTTCTGCTCGATGTAACACCGCTTTCGCTTTCGATCGAAACACTCGGCGGCGTAGCTACAAAGCTTATTGACAGAAATACTACTATTCCGACCAAGAAGAGCCAGATATTCTCGACGGCTGCGGACAACCAGACAGCAGTAGACATTCATGTACTGCAGGGCGAAAGAGATATGGCTGCGGACAATACAACGCTCGGAAGATTCCAGCTTTCAGGCATTCCGCCTGCACCTCGCGGAATACCGCAGATCGAGGTCACATTCGACATCGATGCGAACGGTATCGTAAATGTAAGCGCGAAGGACATGGGAACGGGCAAAGAGCAGAGAATAACCATTACTTCGTCCACGAAACTGTCTGACGACGAGATCGACAAGAAGGTCAAGGAAGCAGAGCAGTTCGCTGAACAGGACAAGAAGAAGAAAGAAGAGATCGAAGTCAGGAACCAGGCGGAGACTCTCGTATATGAAACAGAAAAGAACGTTAAGGATCTCGGCGACAAGCTCAGCGAAGATGAGAAGGCCCAGATCAACGGTGCGAAGGATGAGCTGTCAAAGGCTCTGGAAAACGGCACTGTAGACGAGATCAAAGACAAGACGGAAAAGCTCACAGAGCAGTTCCATACGATATCAGCGAAGATGTATCAGCAGGCTTCACAGCAGAACCCTAACATGGGCGGAGCAGGCCCTGACATGGGTTCACAGGCCGGCCCGGATATGAACTCACAGAACACTTCGAATCAGGCTCCTAACGGAGATGATGTCGTAGATGCGGACTATACTGTAGTAGACGATGACAAGAAGGATAATCAGTAATGGCAGATAAACGTGATTACTATGAGGTGCTCGGCATCCAGAAGGGCGCGTCGGAAGATGAGATAAAGAAGGCTTTCAGAAAGATGGCCATCAAGTATCATCCTGACAAAAACCCGGGAGACAAGGAGGCTGAAGAGCATTTCAAAGAGGTCAACGAGGCGTACAGCATACTCGGCGATCCCGAAAAGAAAAAGAAATATGATCAGTTCGGATTTGCGGGCGTAGATCCGAACGCGGGATTCGGCGGTGCAGGCGGTTTCAACGGCTTCGGCGGCGCGAACGGTTTTGGCGATTTCGAAGATATCTTCGATATGTTCGGCGGCATGTTCGGCGGCGGAAGAGGCGGTTACAGCCGTCAGCGCAGGAACGGTCCGATGAAAGGCAGCGATCTGCAGCAGGGTCTTAATATTACTTTCGAAGAGGCTGTTTTCGGCGTCAAGAAAGATATCAAGCTCACTAAGTATGTTGAATGCGAAAAATGCCACGGCACAGGCGCAGAGCCGGGAACGTCCAAGGTGACATGCCCGGACTGCGGCGGCTCGGGAGAAGTTCATACGGCTCAGAAGACGCCGTTCGGGACTTTTCAGAGTGTTTCCCCGTGTCAGAGATGCGGAGGCACCGGACAGATAATCGAAAAGCCTTGTACAGCCTGCGGCGGAAACGGACGCGTCAGGAAATCGCTGACTATTACAGTCAACATTCCTGCGGGCGTAGACAACGATTCCATCGTTACCCTCAGAGGACAGGGCGAGCCGGGCATAAACGGCGGTCCTGCAGGCGATCTCTATATAGTAATAGCGGTCAAACCGCATAAGGTGTTCAAGAGAAAAGGGCAGGATCTGCAGCTTGAAATACCTATAACGTTTGAACAGGCCGCGCTCGGAGCGGAAATAATAGTACCGACGCTCAAAGAAAAGCTGAAGTATAAAATACCTCCGGGGACTCAGCCGGGAACAACATTCCGGATGAAAGGCAAAGGTGTAGCAAGCCCGAGAAACGGCAGGATGGGTGATCTGTATGTCCGCGTCATGCTGGAAGTGCCTACTAAACTCAATGCCAAACAGAAAAAAGCCGTTCAGTCTATGGGCAATGCGCTGACAGACGACTGCTATCAGAAGAAGGGCAAATTCGCTTCAATGATATCAGAATGGTTCAAATAAAATATACAGGGGAAGGTGTCTCGATTTATTATGTGAGACACCTTCTTTTATGTTATAATAAATCTCTGAGGTACGTATTATGAGCAAGAAAAAAACCGAAGAAAGCGAAGAACGTTTTGACAGCGATCAGTATGAAGCGATGCCTGAAAATGAAGATATCGGAGAGGTGAAAATCGCCGATGAGGTAGTGGCCGTATGCGCAATAAACGCGGCTCTCAAAACTGCCGGGGTGGCGCGTATGTATACCGGTATCACGGATTCGATATCGCAGACGATCCTGGGCAAGGAGTCTGTCTCGAAAGGCGCCAAGATCAGTCAGTCGGATGCCGAAACAGAAATAGATCTGTTTGTGATCGTGGAGTACGGAGTGAATATTCCGGACGTGGCGTTCAGTATTCAGAAGAACGTTAAAAAAGAAGTTGAATCGATGATAGATAAAAAAGTCAAGGCAGTGAACATCCATGTCCAGGGAGTTGCTCTCAATATCGGGGATGAAGCTGAAGATGAAAAAAAGGAAGAGGACGACCGATGAACAGAACCGAAGCCAGAGAACTGCTGATGCAGATGATTTTCCAGATGGAAGCGCAGGGCGACAGCAGCTACGACCTGATGAAAACCTTGTATGATGATAAGGGCAAGATACCAAAATCACAGAAAGAATATATTGAGAGCACTTTTTCAGTCGTTAGAAGCCATCTCGATGATATAGATGAACTGATAGACGGGCATTCAAAGGGCTGGAAAGCCTCCCGGATGCCGAAGGCGGATCTCGCTATTGCCAGACTGGCAATAGCCGAAATAGTCTACGTCGATGATATCCCGAATGCGGTCGCCATTAACGAAGCCGTTAATCTGGCAAAAAAGTACGGCAGCGACAACGCTGCGAGATTCATCAACGGTCTTCTGGGAGATGTGTCGAAAGGTGAGTGACAGACATGATCAGAGAAGGAACAGTCCTCGGTATTGATACAAGCAATTACACAACTTCGGCGGCGATTGTCGATAAAAACGGCAATGTTTTCCGCGACTGCAGGCAGCAGCTCGCCGTCAGAGAGGGAAGACGCGGTCTTCGCCAGTCGGAGGCCCTGTTCCAGCATGTTGATAATCTGCCGGATGTTATACATAATGTCCTTGATGACGATACGAGAAGAGATATCAGAGCAGTTGCCGTATCGACAAAGCCGCGGCCGCGCGAAGATTCATATATGCCGGTATTCAAGGCCGGGATCACGGAAGCAGCCGCCGTTTCAGACGCTCTGGGAGTTCCTCTCATCAAGCTTTCTCATCAGGAGGGACACATAGCCGCAGTCAAGGAATTCACGCCTTATTCCGAAGAAAATGAGATATTGTTCTATCACATTTCCGGCGGAACTACTGAACTTCTCAAGGTAACTGATTATTTCGGCAAAAAAGGAATGAATATAGAAATCATCGGCGGGACGAAAGATATTTCGTTCGGTCAGCTTATAGACCGCATCGGCGTTGCGCTGGGATGCGGATTTCCGTCGGGCAAGGAAATGGATGATTCGGTACTGAGGTTCTGTGAACTGGGCGAACAGCCGTCGCATGTTCTTACACCGATACCCCTTGACGGACTGTTTTTCAACTTGTCTGGCATTGAATCCCAGACCATGAGACTGATAAAAGAAGACGAGATGAGTTTCATCGACCTTTCAATAGAGCTTTTCGACAAGATCGCCGAATGTCTCCTGCATCTCACTGCGGAGGCAGTATCGGCAACAGGCATCGACAGAGTTGTCTTCGGCGGGGGCGTGTCCTCCAGCAGGTATCTGAGAGGAGCACTTAAGGCGAATATGACAGGCCTGGCCTTCGGCGACTATTCTGCTGACAACGCTGTAGGAACGGCGCTGCTCGGAAGGAACAGATTATGGCGCTGAAACCGATAAGAGTATCACAGCTGAACGCATATATACACAGGATACTGCAGACAGATCCCGTGCTCGGGAATATCTCCGTGATCGGCGAGATATCGAATCTTAAATTCCACAGCAGCGGACATGTTTATTTCAGTCTGAAAGATGAAAACAGCAAGATCAACTGTTTCCTCGCCGCTCAGAATCTGGCGCATATACGTTATGATCTCGAAGAAGGCATGGAAATCAATGCTCTAGGGTATATTTCAGTTTATGAGAGGGGCGGATATTATTCGCTCAATGTACGCGATATTGAGGTCAGAGGAGAAGGAGACCTGGCTGTTAAATTCGAGCAGCTCAAGAAAAAGCTCGACAAAGAAGGCATCTTTGACAGGGCGCATAAAAAGGAAATCCCTGCGTTTCCGGAAAATATAGCAGTCGTTACGGCTTCGACAGGCGCGGCGCTGCAGGATATTTTGAAAATAGTTACCGGAAAAAATGATTATGTAAACATACGAATATTCCCGGTCAAAGTTCAGGGACCGGGCGCTGCAGAGGAGATCGCGGAAGCGATAGATACCGTAAATGCGGAATTTCCCGATACTGATGTAATGATCATCGGCAGAGGCGGCGGTTCGCTTGAAGATCTGTGGGCTTTTAACGAAGAAATAGTCGCGCGGAGCATATATGCATCGGACATACCGGTCATATCAGGAGTCGGGCACGAGATAGATTTCACAATAGCGGACATGGCTGCGGATATGCGGGCGGAAACTCCGACAGCAGCTGCTAATGCGGCTGTTCCGGATATGGATGAAATAAAAATGATCATCGGAGAGGCCAGAGATGATCTCGAGGATAAGATCGGCGTGCAGATAAAGAAACGGGAAGATATGGTAGCTTCGCTTGATATCGGCGCACTTGGAAAACGGATCGACGAACGCATTGAATTTAGCAGGCTGAAATCAAAAAACATTCTCGGGCAGATGGGCAGAACGCTTGAAGGCATGATCGCCGGGACATCGCTGAAAACAGAAGACGCGTACCACAGGCTTGACGCCGTGACAGCGGTCATTACTGCCGGACAGCACCGCGCGGACATGCTGAAGCAGCAGCTCGACAATATGGATCCGCGGAATATCATCAGCAAAGGATACGGCGCGATACTTGATGACCGCGGAAAGATGATCACCAGCGCCGCGCAGATAAAGGAAAAAGATATGCTGCGCATTGTCGTTAAGGACGGGGATGCGGATGTAACAGTCGATGAAGTCAGGAGGAAAACCGATGGCTGAACAGAAAAAGCTGGATTTTGAACAATCGATGGCGAAGCTTGAAAAAGCTGCTGCCAATCTGACAAAGGAAGATATCACTCTCGACGATGCCATAAAGAATTACGAGGAGGGGATCAAATACTACAATCAGTGCAATGAAATACTTGCGAACGCCAAGCAGAAGATCGAAACATATAACAACAAGCTTAAGTAAAGTAATGGAGGATTGATGATATGGATGCTGATTTCAAAAGATATAAAGATATGATCGACGAGCATTTGCTTGACTTCCTTCCTGATATCGATCACAAAACGATAACTTTGTACGAATCAATGAAGTACAGTCTGACGGCCGGAGGCAAGAGGATAAGACCGGTGCTTCTGCTGGGCGCCTGCGAATTCTGCGGCGGAGATCCGAAAACAGCTCTGCCTTACGCCTGCGCGCTCGAATACATCCACACATATTCACTGATACACGATGATCTGCCGTGTATGGACGACGATGAATTAAGGCGCGGCATGAAGACGAACCACATCGTTTACGGCGCAGGCATTGCGACACTGGCGGGCGACGGACTCTTAAGTTCGGCGTTCGAAGCCATGAATATGGATATGCTCATGTATCTCGATGATCTCGGAGAGCTCAAAAAAAGGATCAAAGCTTCGTATGAAATATCCAAGGGCGCAGGTGTGCGCGGCATGGTAGCCGGCCAGGTATCCGATCTGGAAGCAGAGGGCGAGCCTGTGACGGTGGAAATGCTGGACTATATAAATATCAACAAAACCGGTGCGATGATCAAGGCGGCAGTCAAGGCCGGCGCGGATCTCGGCGGCGGAGATTATGATACGATCAATAAACTCAATGAATATGCCGAAAACCTCGGGCTTGCCTTCCAGGTGCGCGATGATATTCTCGACATAGTCGGCAGCGTCGAAGAACTCGGCAAGAATACAGGCGCCGATGAAGCTCAGGACAAATCGAACTATCCTTCGATCTTCGGCCTCGATAAATCATATGAAAAAATGGAAAAGCATCTGGACCTTGCGTATCAGGCAATTGCGCCGTTCTACGACAACGCCGAGTTTTTCTATCACATACTTGATATGCTCGAACTGAGAGAGCGCGACAAAGAGAGGAATTAGTGAAACATTTACAGGAATATAATTTACCGGAAGACCTTAAAACCATGACGGATGAAGATCTTGAACTTCTGGCGGTTGAAATCAGAGACTATCTGATAAAAATCATCAGCCGGACGGGAGGACATCTTGCATCCAATCTTGGCGTGGTCGAACTCAGCATAGCATTGAACAGGGTTTTCGACTTCAGTAAGGACAGGATAGTCTGGGATGTCGGTCACCAGTCATATGTTCATAAGATCCTCACAGGCAGGGCGGAGGAATTCGCCACTCTCAGGCAATACGGGGGGATCAGCGGCTTTCCGAAAAGGAGTGAAAGCATCTATGACGCGTTCGACACGGGTCATGCGAGCACATCTATTTCTGCAGTAATGGGCATGGCCGCGGCCAGAGATATTCAGGGTGACGACTACGCGACAGTGGCGGTCATAGGAGACGGTTCGCTGACCGGAGGTCTGGCGCTTGAAGGTCTGAATAATCTCGGCGCTTCGCGTTCCGATTCGATAGTAATACTCAACGATAACGGCATGTCCATCGATCAGAGCACCGGAGGCATGTCCAGGCATCTGAACAAGCTGAGAGTGTCACAGGGGTACTACGATTTCAAAAAAAGAGTCAAGACAAACGTAAAAAAAATACCTAAGGTCGGAGAAGATATTTATTCCGGACTTTCAAAAGTCCGCGACTCGCTGAAATACACACTGGTCGACGGTGTCGTTTTCGAGGAACTGGGATTTACATATTTCGGCCCTGTAGACGGTCATGACATACATGCACTTACTGAGAACCTTCTGCTGGCAAGAGAGGCCGAGGGGCCGGTACTGCTGCATGTGATCACGACCAAGGGCAGGGGATACCGCAATGCGGAGGAAGATCCCAACCGATTCCACGGCACCGGGCCGTTCGATCCGGCGACAGGAGCATCGCTTGAAGTCAAAAAAGCGCCGTCTTATTCAGAGATATTCGGCAGGACTTTAACGGAGCTGGCAGAAAAAGATAAAAAGGTCGTCGCGGTATCCGCCGCGATGCTGGAAGGAACCGGCCTGGAAGTTTTCAAGGATGAATTTCCCGACCGTGTATTCGACGTGGGCATAGCCGAAGGACACGGAGTTACTTTTGCTGCGGGTCTCGCAGTTTCCGGGCTTAAGCCTGTTGTGGCTATCTATTCGACATTCCTGCAGAGAGCTTTTGACGAACTGATGATAGATGTCTGCATGCAGGATCTGCCTGTAGTTTTTGCCGTTGACCGGGGAGGGATCGTCGGGTCCGACGGAGAAACACATCACGGCATTTTTGATTTTTCATATCTGAGCCTTATGCCGAACATGAAGATACTGGCTCCGCGCGACGGCAGCGAACTGAAGTCGATGCTGGAATATGCAGTCAGCTGCAGCGGCCCCTGCGCGGTCAGATATCCGCGGGGGGAAAACGGCGATATAGATCTGCCGAGGATGTCTCTTGATGACGGCGCGGAAGTCCTGTATGAAGGAAAGGACGCGGTGATCTGGGCTGCCGGCATAATGGTGAAGCACGCTCTCGCAGCTGCTGCCATTCTGAAGGCGGAGGGGATCGAGTGCGGAGTCGTGAATGCGCGTTTCATCAAGCCGCTCGACAAAGAAAAAGTCATCAGGTCGGCTGCCGGCGGGAAACTGATCATTACTGCCGAAGACAACGTATTCAGCGGCGGCATGGGTGAAATGATCTCGGCTGCGCTCGGCGCTGCAGGATGTACGAATGATATACTGAACATCGCCTGGCCGGATAAGTTCATCGAACACGGCACATGCGGCGAGCTCTATAAAATATATAAGATGGATGCGGAAAGCATCGCTGAAAGGATAAGTGGCAGACTTGAAAGAAAGGCTTGATATCCTGCTGGTAGATAAGGGTTTTTTCACTTCCAGGGAGAAAGCAAAAGCTTCGATCATGGCCGGACTGATTTATGTCGACGGCGCAATAAGCGATAAACCGGGCACAAAAATAGATATTGAATCGGAGATAATCATCAAAGAGGATCTCTGCCCGTATGTCAGCAGAGGCGGACTGAAGCTGGAAAAAGCGATGGAACTCTGGGGGTTCGGACTTGACGGAAAAGTGTGTATGGACATGGGCGCTTCGACAGGCGGCTTCACTGACTGTATGCTGCAGCACGGGGCATCGAAGGTGTATGCTATCGATGTAGGTTACGGACAGCTCGACTGGAAACTCAGGAACGACCCGAGGGTCGTGAATATGGAAAAGACCAATATCAGATATCTCGACACTGCGCTTATACAAGAACCCGTCGACTTCATCAGTATCGATGTGTCTTTCATTTCACTTGATCTGATGTTCCCTGTGGCGGCGAAAGTACTGGCGGATGACGGTCAGATAGTCGCTCTTGTGAAGCCTCAGTTTGAAGCGGGCAGGGAACAGGTCGGCAAGAAGGGTATAGTGCGTGATCTGAACGTCAGAAAGGAAGTTCTGCGCAATGTGACCGGATATGCGGAAAAGGCAGGATTTTATGCAGCAGGGCTTTCATTTTCACCTGTTACGGGCGCTAAAGGAAATGTTGAGTTTCTGTTGTACTTGACGAAAAAATTTGTTAATATTAGTATTGAACAAAAAATAGATGATATTGTCTTCGACTCTCACCGAGAGTTAGAATAAATTATCTTTTACACCAAAAGGAGATATACAAATGAATCTATCAGACAGAAATCAGTTAATGGGCTTTTCACCAATCAGAAAGTTCAACAAGTATGCTAATGCAGCAGAAAAAGCCGGGAAGAAAATCTATCATCTTAATATCGGACAGCCTGATATCAAGACACCTACCAGCTATTTCGACGCTATCAAGGGCTTCAATCAGGAAGTTCTGGCATATGCATCATCAGAAGGAAATCCTGATTTAAGAGAAGCCATCAGCAATTACTTCAAGAGAGTTGATGTTGATTTCACACCGGACGACATCCTCATCACAAACGGCGGAAGCGAAGCTCTCATGCTTCTGTTCTTAACTCTCTTAAACGACGGCGATGAAGTAATCATGGCTGAACCGTACTACACAAACTACCTTACATTCATCCAGGCGGCAGGCGGATCGATCAGACCAATCACCACTACTGCTGAAGACGGATATCATTATGCAGACAGAGACAAGATCGAAGCATGCATTACTGACAAGACCAAGGTTATTGCTCTCGTAAGCCCTGGCAACCCGACAGGTTCCGTCCTCACAAAGGATGAAATCAAAATGATCTGCGACGTCGCAGTAGAACATGATCTTATTATCATGGCTGACGAAGTTTACAGAGAGTTCGTAT
The DNA here is from genome assembly GCA_022652985.1 of Eubacteriaceae bacterium. GTDB lineage: Bacteria > Bacillota > Clostridia > Peptostreptococcales > Anaerovoracaceae > JALCRY01. Next base: position 52,968 of record JALCRY010000004.1, read on the forward strand.
ATGACGGCAAAGAAATGACTTCATTCGGACAGGTCAAGGAAGCTGCGAACAACGTAGTTGTTATCGACTCTGTTTCGAAGAGATTCTCAGCCTGCGGAGCAAGAATCGGCTGCATCGGCACCAAGAACGCAGAAATCATGTCCGGACTTATGAAGTTTGCCCAGGGAAGACTCTGCTGCCCGACGATAGACCAGGTCGGCGCAACGGCTCTGTACAACCTCGATCCTTCATACTTCGGACCTATCAAGGCTGAGTATGACCACAGAAGAAATGTTGCTTATGAAGAACTGCAGAAGATAGACGGAATAGTATGCGCTAAACCGAGCGGAGCTTTCTATATTTCCTGCAAGCTTCCTGTAGACAATGCGGAAGATCTTCTGATGTTCCTGCTGACAGAGTGGGACGACAACGGAGAAACAGTTATGTTCGCTCCTGAAGAAGGCTTCTATGTAACACCTGGACTCGGAAAGAGCGAATGCCGTCTGGCTTACGTTCTCTGCGAGGAAGACCTCAGAAAGGGCATCCAGCTCCTGAACAAGGGCATCCAGGCTTACCTGAATAAATAATAATCGTATGTAACACGGTTTCACGGAGGAGAAAGTATGGCATTATCGCCAATGATGCAGCAGTATCTCGACATTAAGGAACAGCATAAGGACTGCATCCTCTTTTTCAGACTCGGAGACTTTTATGAGATGTTCTTTGACGACGCCAAACTCGTTTCCAAAGAACTGGAACTCACACTTACTGGAAAAAACTGCGGTTTGGAAGAAAGGGCTCCCATGTGCGGAGTCCCTTTCCATTCTGCGGATACTTATGTCGCCAGACTGATAGAGAAGGGTCATAAAGTCGCGATCTGCGAGCAGGTAGAAGATCCTAAAACAGCCAAAGGGCTTGTAAAAAGGGAAATAATACAGATAGTTACTCCCGGCACAGTCACGAGCAACACAATGCTCAACGAAAAGGAGAACAATTATCTTGCTTCGGTTTACGCTGACGAAAAAGGCGTAGGCTTTTCTTACTGCGATATTTCCACCGGCGAGATCAATGTTACTGAATTCAGAGGAAAGCAGTCGGCGGAAACGCTCCTCAACGAACTCGTCCGCATAGGGGCGAAGGAGATCATCATCAATCAGGGAGCTGACGGCGTCCTCGATATCGAGGACATGAAGAATGCTTCAGGTGCATATTTCACCGAACTGAATACACAATATTACAACAAGAGCACCGTCCGCGACGATATATTCAGACAGTTCAATGTGAAATCGCTGATAGGCATAGGCCTTGACGGCCGGAATCACGCGCAGTTTGCTCTGGGCGCGCAGCTTCGTTACCTTATGGAGATGCAGAAACAGAGTATGGACCATATGACAGAGCTCAATGTTTATCAGATCGGCAATCATATGGCTCTTGACAAATCCACGATCAAAAATCTGGAAATAACAGAAACCATATATGAGCATACCGTTAAAGGCTCGCTCCTCGGCGTGCTCGACAAGACACATACGGCCATGGGCAGCAGGAAAATGAAGACCTGGCTCCGTGAGCCGCTCAATACAGCGGGTGAAATCAAGGAAAGACTGGATGCGGTCGAAGAGCTCGTCCTGAATTATATGACGAGAAACAATCTTCGGGAAAGCCTCAAAGCCATTTATGACTTTGAAAGGCTCGCGGCCAGGATATCCTGCGGCAATGCAAACGGAAAGGACCTCATAGCACTGAGGAATTCACTTTGTGTTCTGCCGGAAATAAAACTGGATCTTGAAGACAGCGCATCGATGCTTTTGAAAGAGATCAACGATGCGATAGATCCCCTCGGGGACGTATATAAAACGATAGATGATGCTATTGCGGACGATCCTCCGTTCACCATCAAGGAAGGCGGCATCATCAAAGACGGATATTCCGAAGATCTCGACAGCCTGAAAAACTCGATAAGCGATGCGAAGGAATGGATCGCTTCTCTGGAAGCCAAGGAAAAGAAGCGTACAGGGATCACCCATCTCAAAGTAGGCTACAACAAGGTTTTCGGTTATTACATCGAAATTTCCAAATCAGAGGTCGAGGAAGCTCCTGACGATTACATCAGAAAACAGACACTGGTCGGTGCCGAACGCTTCATCACGCCTGAGCTCAAAGAGATGGAAGGCAAAGTGCTGAACGCCGAGACACATATCAACGACATGGAGTACGAGATATTCTGCGATGTCAGAGATTATATCAGAAGCTTTATATCGCAGATACAGAGCACGTCAAAAGCTGTTTCATCTCTGGACGTACTGGCTTCATTTGCCGAAGTGAGCGATAAACTCGGCTATGTCAAGCCTGAAATAAACGAATCCGACGAGATCATTATCGAAAAGGGCAGACATCCCGTCATCGAACAGTCTATCAGAGACGGCGTTTTCGTGGCCAACGATACTTACATGAATAAATCGGACGCTTCGATGCTGCTGATAACGGGCCCGAATATGTCCGGAAAATCGACATATATGCGGCAGACCGCGCTGATAGTTCTGATGGCGCAGAGCGGATGCTTCGTGCCGTGCGAAAAGGCAGTAATAGGCATTGTCGACCGCATATTCACGAGGATCGGCGCGTCAGACAATCTGGCGCAGGGACAGAGTACTTTCTTTGTGGAAATGAGCGAGCTCGCGTACATCCTGAATACTGCTACCGCAAGGTCGCTTATAATACTGGATGAGATCGGCCGCGGCACGAGTACTTATGACGGTCTTTCGATCGCCTGGGCCGTAGTGAAATATCTCTGCGATGAAAACAGGATGATACGGACACTGTTCGCTTCGCATTACCATGAACTTACTGCAATGGAAGGCAGAACGCACGGTTTCAGGAACCTCAGCGTCGATGTCGCGGAAGAAAACGGCGATGTGATATTCCTGCACAAGATCGTGGAAGGAAGCGCGAGCAGGAGCTACGGGATCCACGTGGCCAAGCTGGCGGGGGTGCCTAAGGAGCTCCTTGATTCGGCTAATTCCAAGCTGATGGAGCTTGAGGAAAATTCCAAGGAAATAAACAGCCCGGAAGGGATGCAGATAACATTTAAGATTTAACGGTGAAACGCGTATGATCAGAATACTGGAAAAAAATGTGGCGGATAAGATAGCTGCCGGCGAAGTTGTCGACAGACCGGTCTCTATTGTCAAGGAACTCGTTGAAAATTCCATAGACGCAGGTGCCGGCTCCGTTATAGTAGAAATCAAAAAAGGCGGCAAGACATATATCAGAGTGACGGATGACGGAAGCGGCATACTCTCTGAAGAAGCTGAACTGGCGTTCATGCGCCATGCTACCAGCAAAATATCAGCAGCGGAAGATCTGGATTCCATCGAGACCCTCGGCTTCAGAGGCGAAGCACTGGCGAGCATTGCCGCGGTTTCAAGAGTAGAGCTTATCACGAAGACCGAAGATGAGAAAATGGGACTCAAACTCTGTATCGAAGGCGGCCAGGTCACTGAGAAAACGGGAATAGGATGCCCTGACGGGACTACGATAGTGGTCAGGGATCTTTTTTATAATACTCCGGCGAGACTGAAGTTCATCAAGACCGATTCTGCGGAAAGCGGTCTGATCACAGATCTCGTTTCGCATATTGCGCTCGCTTATCCTGACCTGAGGATCCGTATGATCAACAACGACCATATCCTGTTCGCGACTCAGGGAAGGGGAGACAGGCTCAATGCGATTATGACGCTTACGAGCAGAGAATTCGGCAGCAAACTGATTCCTCTGCAGGCTGAAGGCGGCGGAATGAAGATAGAAGGCTACGTCTCCGGTCCGGGGGAAAGCAAATCCTCCAGAAGGGGGCAGATATTCTTTGTAAACGGCAGAACTGTCAACAGCAAGATCATGGAGAAAGCAGTGTCGAGGGCATATAAAGAACGCCTGTTCGACGGCAGATATCCGATCGTCTATCTTTTTCTGGATGTAGAACCGGACAAGGTAGATGTCAATGTTCACCCGAACAAAAAAGAGGTCAAGTTCCACGATGATGCAGCGGTGGAGGATTTCATCTGTGCAGCGGTCACGGAAGTTCTGAAGCAGAAAGAAGCTGTGCCGAAGCTGGAGAAAAAAGATAAGCCGTTCATCAGGCCGAATTCGCCGTCAAACACATTAAACAGACAAAATATAAATAATGAAAATAATATAAAAAGTAAAACAACACGTAAACCTGAAATATTTGAACAGCCCAAACAGGTTGACATTAAAAGTGTATTGTCAACCTACAAGGAGGAGAACTCTAAAATCACCGAAGAAATCGCAGATCTTAAGACCGAAATCGATAAAATTCAGGCTGAACCCTTTGATTTCAGAGAGCTTGACTACAGAGGCTCTATTTTCGGCACATATATCCTCGCTACGGATGAGGAATATCTCTACCTGCTTGATCAGCATGCAGCGCATGAAAGGATATATTATGAAAAGCTGATGGATCAGTTTGAGGCGGCGGAAAAATACAAGCAGGAAATAATGGTGCCGATCACGGTGACTTCTTATCTGACTGATCCGGACTGGAAGGAGCCGCTCAGCAAAATGGGATTCGACATTGAGGAGTTCGGGCCGAACACTTATGCCGTCAGAGCTGTTCCGACGTTCTTCGGGCTTACGGAAGCGGAAATATTCGTGAACGATTATATCGACAGTGTGAATGAACATACTGATTTCACGAGCCGGGAAGTCATTTCCCGTATCGCGACCAAAGCGTGCAAGAGTGCGGTCAAAGCTCACGATATGCTGAAGGACGAGGAAATAAGCAGACTGATAGATGATCTGGCGAAATGCTCGAATCCTTACAGCTGCCCTCACGGCAGGCCGACATTTATTAAAATCGGCAAGTATGATATAGAAAGACGTTTCAAGAGGAAATAAGGACAGAAGGATGCAAGGTCAGAACAGAAAAATCGTTGCTGCGGCGGGCCCTACAGCCGTCGGAAAAACTGAATACATGATCGGACTGGCTCTCGATATAAATGCGGAGATCGTATCCTGTGATTCCATGCAGCTTTATAAATACATGAATATCGGCAGTGCCAAGCCGACTGCGGAAGAACGTGCCGCGGTCAGGCATTACCTCGTTGACGAGATAGACCCGCGGGAGCCGTTCACGGTGGCCAGATACCAGAGGCTGGCCAAAGCAGCAATTGAAGAGATATTTGCCAAGGGAAAAGTGCCGCTTGTAACGGGCGGGACCGGCCTATATCTCAATTCTTTGCTGTATGATATGGATTTCGGACCTACTCCTGCGGCAGGAAGCGGCGAACGCAGAGAAGAACTCTATAAAATAGCGGAAACTGAAGGCGTTGAAGCGGTCCACCGTATACTCGAGAATATCGATCCTCTGTCGGCGGAAAGGATACACCCGAATAATCTCAAGCGCGTGGTGAGAGCCATAGAAGCAGCGGAAGCCGGGGAAAAACTTACTGCATTTGACAATGTGCGGAAAAAGACGGATGATTATGAGGTGATACTTATAGGTCTTGTGAGAGACCGCGCCGAGCTATACGAACGGATCGACCGCAGAGTGGACATACTCATGGAGCAGGGACTTCTCGAAGAAGTAAAAATGCTCAGAGACATGGGATTCACGACAGATGACATCGCTATGAAAGGCATCGGCTACAAGGAAATACTCGATGCACTGGACGGTAAGTACAGCCTGGAAGAAGCTGTGGAAACAGTAAAGAAGAACACCAGACATTATGCCAAGCGTCAGATGACATGGTTTAAAAGGTATGACGACATGAAATGGTTCGATCTTACCGGCAGAGATAAGGATGAAGTCCTCGGAGAAATCAAGGAATGGGTAAACAGAAGATTGTAAAAATCCATAACAAGAGCGATAAGCCTGACAACATCGTTATGAAGGAGCACGAGATCACCTCGCAGTGTGAAGAGATCGAGAAGCAGCTTCCGTCTTTCATGCGCGGATATTTCAATTATATCAAAGGCAACGATCTGCCGATGACGCGGCTTGCTTATCTGCATGACGTGAAGTTTTTCTGCGACTATCTCGTAAATGAGACTGATCTGACTGCAGCTGAGGACGCGCACAGCATAACGCTTGCGGAATTCAACAAAATCAAGGCAGTAGATGTTAACATCTTCATTGAATACTGCCGAAAATACGAAGTTGAGACTGAAGACTGCATCATCGTATACGAGAACGGCAATAAAACGCTGGCCAGGAAGAAATCGTCGATATCCGTTCTTTTCAAACAGCTGTTCAGAGATGAACTGCTGGAAAACAATATCACCGACGGATTCGACCCGATAAGGGTCCCGAAACCGGGCGAAAAAGAAATCAAAGCGCTTCAGGATGATGAAGTAATGATCATGCTCGATGCGGTCACGAACGGCAGCGGCCTCACACCGAAGGAGATGCAATACTGGGAAAAGACCAAATACCGCGACAAGGCAATACTTATCGTATTCCTGACCTATGGTCTCAGGCTTTCGGAGCTGCAGCAGCTGAACGTCTCGTCGTTCAATTTCAACCGCGGCGAGTTCAAAATTTACCGTAAAAGAGGCAAAGAGTCAACTATGCCGCTCAACAGGTCCGTCACTCAGGTCATCAATGATTACCTGAAACTTGAAAGACCCCCGGATGATGAACTCGAGGACCTTCATAAAGACGCCCTGTTCCTTTCGCTGCAGGGCAAACGGATGACCGAGCGGGCTATACGCGATCTGGTGAAGAAATATACATCTATCGGCATGAGAACCGCGAGGAGCGCAGGCTACAGTCCGCACAAACTGAGGGCGACAGCCGCTACCAGTCTGATAGGCCGCGGCAATTCGATTTTCGATGTGCAGGCTCTTCTGGACCACGAGCAGGTCACGACAACGCAGCTGTACGCAGCGCATAAAATGAATGTCAAGAGAGACCTTGTCAAAGACATGGAATGGGAACTCGAAAGGGAAGGCAAGGACCATAAGAAATAAAAACAGGAGGACATAATATGCTTACAAAAGTAATAAAAACAGATCTGGATCAATTCTTCATGTATCCGGAAGGATGCAGCAATATCGCCGATCTCGCCAAGATCATGAACAGTATCAAAGACAGATACATACTGCTCCGCAGACTCCGTGAAGAGCTGACTGTCGAGCCGTGCTTCATAGACGATTTTGAAGAAACATATGTCAACATTGAAACGATCGGATATTTCAGCGAGGCCGCTGTCGAGATCTATTCCGAAAAAGAATATGACGAACTTCTGGCAGCCGCTGTCAGAAAGACCTGCGGAGGCTGCGCGTACAACGGCAGCACTCTCATGGGCTGTACCGATCTCCGGAGCAGACGCTGCAAGCTTGCTCTTAACGGCGAATGCGACGAATTTGATGATGATTTTGAAGATTTTGAAGCCGCCGGCCCGTCGGATACGGAGGATATAACACGTGGACACTGACCGCATCAGCATCTTCAGCCTTAGAAAACAATACAGCCTTTCGGGTTCGTTCTGCCGGCACCGGATACTTCCGGTCTTTCTGGGAACGCTGGGCATCGCGATCGGGATCAGCGTTTTGCTGACGCTTTTCTTCGAGCAGCATCCGGCATATTCCCAGGAAATACTCAGAGCGTTTTCTGAAAAAGCGCGCAGCGTCATGACTGACGGCGGGATATCATGGCCTAAACTGCTGCTGAACAATATTGAGGCGTCTCTCGTCGGAGTGGTGCTCGGTTTCGTGCCGTTCCTTTTTCTGCCCGCGCTTGTGCTTATTTCGAATGCGGCAGTAATAGGCGCTGTACTGGCGCTCTACAGTCTGAATGGTTCAAATGTTGCGGCGGTCCTGGCGGCGGGCGTTCTTCCGCACGGGATATTCGAGATAACCGCAGTTGTGCTCAGCATGAGTATGGGGATATATTTATGCTATACCATCTGCAGCCTGATCACCGGAACGAACCGGGGAAACAAGAAAGCTGTTATGAAACAGACCGTAACGGATATCACACGGACTTTTCTCTGTATTGTGATCCCGCTGCTTGTAATTGCGGCGCTCATTGAAACATATGTGACGCCGATCATACTGGATAAAGTGATTTAAGTGAAATAGAGAAGGATAGAATTCAATGAAAAGCAATACTTACGAACTGCTGACTCAGAAAATGGGCATCGACCCGAAAGTAATGGAAATCATCGACCAGGCGGAAAAAGCCGCAGAACCGGTGTTCGCCGACCTCGACGATATTACTGCATTCAATCAGTACAAAGTGCTGAACGCGTTCCAGAAGAACAGTATCAGCGACATGCACTTCACCTGGACGACCGGATACGGATACGACGATCCGGGACGTGAAGCCATCGAGAAAGTCTATTCGGATATCTTCGGGACGGAAGCGTCGCTTGTACGGCCTATAATCGTCAACGGCACGCATGCGCTCACACTGACGCTCACGGGGATACTCAGACCCGGAGACGAGCTTATTTACTGCACCGGGAATCCCTACGACACCCTGGAGGATGTCATCGGTCTTAGAAATGAAGGACGCGGCTCGCTGAAAGAGTTCGGGATATCATACGATCAGGTCGAACTGACGCCGGACGGGAACATTGATTTTGAAGCACTCGGAAAAGCGATAAAGCCGAACACGAGGATATGCGCTATTCAGAGATCTACAGGATACGGCTGGAGAAAAGCGATTACGATCAATCAGATCGAGGAATGGGCGGCTTTTGTCCACTCGGTCAATAAAGATATCGTCTGCATGGTCGACAACTGCTACGGTGAATTCCTGGATACTAAAGAGCCTACGGAAGTCGGGGCCGACATCATCGCTGGTTCCCTCATCAAGAATCCGGGCGGCGGTCTTGCACTGACCGGCGGGTATATTACCGGGCGTGAAGATCTTGTGGAGAAAATATCGTACAGAATGACCTCTCCGGGGATAGGAGGGGAGTGCGGACTCACCTTCGGGCAGTCAAGGACAATGTTCCAGGGACTCTTCATGGCTCCTAAAGTCGTCAACGGAGCTGTCAAGGGCGCCATCCTCTGCGCTGAGGCTTTCAGGAGCCTGGGGTATGAAGTTTGTCCGCAGCCGGAAGACAAGCGTTCGGATATCATCGAATGCGTGAAGCTCGGCAGCGAAGAAGCAATAGTTGCCTTCTGCAAAGGCATCCAGGCGGCGGCTCCGGTAGATTCGAACGTGACTCCGGAACCATGGGATATGCCGGGATATGAAGATAAAGTAATAATGGCTGCCGGTGCGTTCGTTCAGGGTTCGTCGATAGAACTCAGCTCCGATGCGCCGATCAGAGAGCCATATATCGTTTACTTCCAGGGCGGCCTGACATATGAACACTCCAAATTCGGAGTCATAAAAGCACTGCAGTCATTATATGACAATAATCTTATAAAAATGTAGCTCCGAAAGATGGTCCCGGTGATACAATATAAGTATGAGTGAAGAAAAGAAAATAAACACAATATTAATTAAGCTGAAGAGAATGAACAATATGTTCAAGCTCCTGATATTACTCGGTATAATTATTGGTGTTCCGCTGTATATATATTTTTTCCAGCATCAGTGGATAGATACATTTTCCAGCCTGGACAGTACCAAGGCATTTCTGGAAGCACACAAAACAGGCAATATCTTCCTTCTGCTGGGGCTGCAGATCGTGCAGATAGTTGTTTCAGTCATACCGGGGCAATGGATACAGTTCGCTTCAGGGTTCACATACGGTTTTCTGTTCGGCCTTATCATGTCTGTGGGCGGTGCAATGATCGGCACAGTTATCGCTTATTACCTGGCGGACTTTATGGGCCGCGATGCTATGCACATGCTGTTCGGAGAGGAGAAAATCAAACACTACATCGAAATGCTGAACAGTAAGAAAGGCATTACCGCAGTGTTCCTGATATATCTGATACCCGGCGTGCCGAAAGATCTGTGCTGTTATGCCGCAGGACTTTCTGACATGAAGCTGAAGCCTTTCCTGCTGATATCCACCGTCGGAAGGCTGCCGGGAATGGCCGGAAGCATACTGATCGGGAAATTCGTCGATCTGGGCGGTTATAATATCGCCATTATCATCTGTGCGGCAGCCATTGTTCTGTTCGCTCTCGGCGTGATCTTCCGGAAAAAACTTATGGCCTGGATAGACAGAGCATATACGAAGATTGAAGAAATGGAATAACATAATAAACGTTTGAGATTCAAGGGCTTCGCCGGCTGCGGCGGGGCCTTTTTTATAACTTAAAATAAGAACAAATGTTTGAAAATCTATTGACAAAGAACATATTTTCGATTAATATATAAAAAGAACAAATGTTTACAAATAAAAAAAGGGCAGGAAAGTGCCTGCAGGTCGAGGAGGATATGACTATGAACAGAGGAAAGACATTAGTAATCAAATCAAAAGGAAGATTCATCGTATTCATGGCTGTTCTTATCATTCTTGCGGCTGCAGCTGTCAATTTTGCATTCAACAGTATAGATGTTCGTGCGGAAAATCATCCGTCATATGTAACTGTACAGGTTTCTGACGGAGATACGCTCTGGTCGATAGCCGAACAATATATGTCAGATACAAATGATACCCGCGAAGCCGTATATGATATACAGAAAGCAAATAATATGTCAGGCAATGATAATCTGACAGTCGGATCTACGATCAAAGTTCCGGTATACGAATAAATATCTGCTGATCAGTGAAAAAAGAGCTGAGATCGAAAAATCACCATAAATCGTTATAACAGATGAAAAAACGGAGGACCCACAGGTCAACCAGTCAAAAAAAGTCGCTTAGAACGCAAAATAGAGCCTCGGTTTTAAAACGTTGGAATTTCAATCTTTACAGACGTTTGTACCGGGGCTTTTTTAGTATTTGAAAGTTATCCAGTGCTAATTCACTGTTTGTCCACAGTTTGCGTTGCAACACTTCCCAAAATTATGATTTTAGGAATAGTTAAATCCAAAACGGTGGACAACTACCCTCCGTGATATGTGGATATTTTTGTCGGGCCGCAAAAATGTTGCCCATCTATATATTAAAAATTTTGCCCACCTAAAGTCCCCCGCTATTTATCATCAGATATTAAATGCTGCTCAAAGGTATATTATTTATAGTATGTATTCAGGAAATCAATACTGTATTCTTCTATTGTCATGATAAAAGACAGATTTTTGATACCGGAATAGTCCTTCTTATGGATGTTATGCTGATTATCGGTTTGGTTCCTATACATCTAAATGCTAAAAGAACCCTTGTTCTTTAGTTGAAATCCATTTAAGTGTATTTGTTCGATTTACATATGCAATTATGCCATTAGAATTATTATCTATGAGTATAGATCTGAGATTTCTATATTATTTCCAGATATTAAAAACTTTTGGTACAACAATACCGCTGTGAGGCTCCCAAAGTCCGTATAAGATGTATTTTGCAGTTCATAGTAAAAGTGACTGTTCTCTCCTGTTCCTGATATCGCAGCCGTTTTTCTTCCCGATATCATGGTACAAATTCTGAACCTCAATGTGAATTTTCTCTCACATGAAAAAGGCTGTTTTAGATTGAAATGTAATACAGTCTAATCAGCCTTCTATTTTGTAGTATATAGTTGAGTTTTCGTAGCGTGCTGGTTTTCCATGTCACACGCTACAGTATATGGTTATTTCTGAGGTTCTGTCATATAAAGTACGGATAGATTCGTAGCCTAATTAATGACGGTATACCTATCATTATCTATTCCTTATTTAATATTTATCACTACTGCATCACTTCTTACACCATTCTTGCACTTTATATACATCTTGGCAGAACCAGTTTTCCCTTTTATCTTACAAATAACCGTTAAAAATCCGCCTTTTGTTTCATAATTATTTACTGTAGCACTCATAAGGGAGTGATCATTTATTACTGCCTTAAAATCATCAACTCCAGCAGTTCCATCAACATTGTCATCAACCATAGCATCAATGTCATATTTAACAGTGAAAGTAGTACTTAATTCACCAACATCTTTTTTTACATTAGTATAAAGCTTTCCATTTTTACTTTGTGTATCAGTAGCAAAAAATGCAGTTTCAATACTTGAAACGTAATTGTACGGATTCTTTTTATCAACATCTGCTTTTTCTTTTGTATCACTTTTTTTTATTACTTTTTTCTTCGTAGTCTTTTTTGCCTTATCAGTAGTAGTATTTTCATTGGACTGCTGTTTTTCATATTTGGCATTAGCCGCTTTATAACTGTTGCTATGTAGTATTCCTACTCCGTTGGACGCCATACCTGCTACTATTATAAGTATGAGCCATGCCAGTATTGTAAATCTCTTCATTTTCTTTGCAAATAAGGGGACATGCTTCCTTATGCCCCTAATGTCAAGCGTGATCAACAACGGCACAACGAAGCCGATTAGATACGCAATAATCAACTCTAATTTATAAATAATGAGATCATGGGTGTTAACTTTAAAATCAGGCTTTATGACGAGACAGCACCCTAATAATATGGCCGAAATAACTAATCCGATTATTTGACTCTTGGTTAACCCATTACGGCTGCTTGGACTTCTGTCAACATTTGCCATATCGCAAGACCATCCTTTCATACACTAATTAATTCAACATCGTTATTATATATCCTCAAAATATGGAGTAAAGAGATTTTATCCTTTCCATTCCGGGAGATACATCTGAATTCTGCCGGAATAACAGTCTTTCCATCGTGAGTAATAAGAACTTCTTGGTAATGATCTTCTTCTTCTACTCGGACAGTAAGCTTCGTCATTTATCATCTTTTAATGTGGATTTATTAAAATCGCCTGCTTTCGATACCTTGATTTTCCCCCCCAGCATATGTTATTATACATACAAGACCGAAAGTGGAACTGCGTAAAGGCAATTGTAGCTGATTATCGTTCAGCCATTGATCGGTCTTGTTTTTGTCTTCAATTACATACAAAATTGGTTTTTCATTTATCAAACCCTGTGTACTACTTCTTCCAGTACATTATTTCTCTTTCATCAATTCCAGTATTTCCGCTTCCGTCTTGTCTCTGATTTTCTCCGGAAGTTTCTTTGCTGCTGCTTCCAAATCTTCAAACTCGGGGAGACTTAAATATATTATTCGTTGCGTATCTTGTGATAAGTGTTTGTGTACATTCTGTGATTAACATGGTCCGCCAATAATGCGGATGGCTCTCCGTGAACTGTTGCATCAATTATCTTCCTCCTTATATTATCAATTAGTCCCCCGCTATTTATCATCAAATATCAAACGTTGCCCAAAGGATGATGCTGATTACCGGTTCTGTTCCCATACCTCTGAAATCCATTTAAGTGGATTTGCTTGATTTGCGTATGCAATTATGTCTTTAATTTGATGGAAAACAAGATGGGTCCCCTTTTCCATCACACTGCAGCCTTTCAAATATAAGGCACGAAAAAAGCAGTGATATCAGTTGATTATCATTTGCTTCGGAAAAATTCATTCCGATTTCTTTTTCCATTTTCTCGATTCGATAGATCAGAGTATTGCGATGAAGATACAGTTTCCTGGCCGTGTCTGTCATGTTCCTGCCATTGAGCAGGTACGTTTTGAGACATTTGATGTACTCACCGCCATTACTGCCGGCACCGATCCGCATAATCTCCGGCATGCAGAACAGTGAAATATCGCAAGTCTCGCCAAGCTTCGCCAGCAGGCAGTCGGTGTAGCATTCTCCGAATCGCAGCAGAGAGCCTTCTTCCGCATCGGGATTTGCTTTGGCTGCAGTAATGCATTGACTATACGCGAGGTGTATGTATGGGAGCGGGAACGATTCCGCGCTCGTTACAGCGCAGGCTTCATATCTCGAACAGATGAGTTTCAATGTTCCTTCTTCGCTCTCCAGAGACTTGTTCCTCAGAACAACGATGCCAGTTTCCAGGAAAGCGAAAACGCTTCCGGGCAATGCACGCGCAATGCGGTTCGCAAGTATCCGTCGCTCATCTTCATCGAATGAAGCATCTTCGTCTCCCGCGCGATAAACATATATCAGCTGAAAACTGTCGTCCGCCTTCCATTTCTGCCGTGAAAGGAAAAACCTGACTGTTTCATTTCCGACATTTTCACCTTTCAGAAGTCTGTCGAGAGTGTAGCTCATTCTGCCGTCGGAATATCGCAGAAGAAATGACATGGCATCGGCATCGTCAAGGATGCGCTGCAGAAGATAGAGAAGAGAAAGCTGCGCCATTGATATCGGCGCATATATTTCGGTCTCGCCTATCAATGCGGCCAGACGGCCTTGGCTGTGCAGTGCGCAGCATGCGAAATTCACGCCCAGTTCGGGCACTTCTTTATACAGCGGCACGGGAGAATCAAAAAATGTCTTTTCGTTTACCGTCGGGAAATCCTGCGGGCGGAGGAATTTATCATGGAGCACCGGTTCCCAGACCGCGTCCGGTTTCTCCGGGATCCTGCCGCCGACCCCGATCACGGTCGAATAAGTATCTATCAAAGCGAATGGATTTTTCATTTCTTTTGCACATATATCCAGCATCTTCCCCACAGGTATGCGGTTCAATAATGCGCGAAGGATATCGTCTTTCCATTCCGAGTAATGGCGGAACGTTTCGGATATGAGCCTCAGCGCTTCGATCATGCCGATTCCTTCTTTGAAGAAAAGCCATTCTGCATTTCCCGCGGATTTATTTATGCGCTCATCTATATCTTCGCGGTAATCTCCCGTAAATGCCAGGGATAACGATCCGCCGCACGCCGTCGATTGCATTACTGCAGCGAAATCATCAAGCGAATCCGCATCGACGATATACAGCACATCAGTCTTCAATCTTCTTTCAGTCGATTCAGCTGAAAAAATATCAGCTGTTTTCAAAGTTAAACCGATTGCCGGGTCTTTTGATGTCGCACTGATATGCTCAGAAAGGTACTCTGCTATTATAGATACGTTAAGTTCTGTCATTGCCGCCGTCCTTCCTATTTCTATTATTATTTTTCGGTCAATTCCTACGAAATATTATACCACTATTCAGAGCTATCGTCTCTAGGCGAACGGTACTGTTCCGCATATAATCAAGTCAATAAATGATCTCGCAATGATAACCGAAGGAGGAAAAAATGTTTAATGAAAACAGTGCAATAAACAAGGATGCGTTATCACTGATGCATGTGCCCGATTCCATGGGCGGAGGATATTTCCCTATCGTTTTCACCAGCGCCAGAGACGAAATGCTCGCCTGCAGGACCGGCGCATGGTTAGGTGTTTCACTCTGCTGCTCTCCTATCTGCGATATCAGCGGACCCGATGCAGTAAAGATGCTGAATTATATCTGCGTTAACCGGGATTTCGGCAGGCTGAAGATCGGCGGTTCGCGTCACGTCCTTATGTGTAATGACAAGGGACAGCTGCTCGCAGACGGTGTGTTGTTCAAGAAGAACGATGAGGTGTTCCGCACTTACTGGCTGTCGCCGATGCTGGAATATTATGCAACTACTCTTGGGTTTGATGTAAAATACGAATATATCACCGACGAATTCACGTTCCAGATCGACGGTCCGAGATCGCTGGAGATCATGGAGGCGGCTGCGCAATGCGATATTCACGATCTGCAATTCGCACAGAACAAGATGATCAGCATCAAAGGTATTCCCGTCAAGATCCATCGCCTGGGGATGTCAGGCTGCCTTGCTTACGAAATGCACGGTGCCGCTTCCGAGGCCGATAAAGTTTACACGGCGATCCTTGAAGCCGGCAAAGATTTTGGCATCCGCAGGCAGGGCTATTCTCAGTATTCGTATAACCACACACCGGGCGGATATCCGAACCAGATGATCCATTTCTGGTACCCGTTCCTGACGAGCGGCGATCAGCTCAAGAACTGGATCGAGCAGTGCGAAACTATTCCGGATTACTGGAAGGTTCCCTGTTTCGCCGGCAGTGCCGCGTATGATCCTGAGAACGGTTATGTAACGCCTTACGATATCAATTGGGATTACCTGATCAATTACGACCATGACTTCATCGGTAAAGCCGCTCTGGAAGAAATCAAAAAGGATCCGCCGCGTGCAGTCGTCACTCTCGAATGGGACCTTGATGATGTTGCCGCAGCGTACGCATATGAAGTCGCTCTGCCCGATATGTATCCTTTCGACGATATCGCAACAGACGGAGACGGCGGAAAGGTTCCATTGATAATCAGTAAGGTCATGGACGGAGACAAAATGATCGGCACTGCATCCGCCAGAGTTCGTTCCTTCTACGATAAGAAAATCCTCTCGCTCGCATTCATAAGCAACGAGTACGCCGTCGAAGGGAAAAAGCTCGATGTCATTTGGGGAACGAATCCCGAAACTCAGAGCAGGATCAAAGCTACAGTCGCGAAATTCCCGTACTATGACGGTGAATATCGCAATGAGACCTGCGATGTAAACAAGCTTATACCTAAACGTTTCTAAGTATCTCAAAACGCAGCGCTTCCGCTTCTCGGAAGTGCTGCGTTTTATTGAGATACTTGGGCAATCTGTTATATATCGAAAGGCACTATTATATATAGCATTTTCAAATAGCACGATCATTTCATGATCATTATTGATCCTATGCCGCAAAGTATTACTCCGGCGATTTTACTGAAACTGAGATGGTCTTTATAAATGATCGTCCCTACGGCCAGCATGACAATGGCGAGCAGTATATTGCAAACGGTCGAACCGACGCTGATATCCCATCCTACACGATACAGACTGATGAAGCCGTATTCCAGAAATACAATAGCTATGCCTAAAATAAATGGGACGGCGTTGGTTGTTTTGATCTGAGCCGGCAGATCAGCATGATTGCCGGAAAGAAAAAACATTATAAGACAGATAGCTGCTGCGGTAACATAAACTATTATCATATATGCAAAATAATTTGCTTCTTGGGGCATATTTCTGGCGGCCAGCTGATACGCGGTGTTAGCAGCGATTACTATTAGAACAGGAATGTAATAATTCATTTTTTCATCTCCTTGAAAAATAAAAAAACATCTTGCGAGATTTCTTCATTGGCCTAATGAAATCATCGAAGATGTTGGCCCGGCGGCATAATTTATACTTATTATATTTTTATATCACATTATGATACTGACGGCAAGCAAACAGCGTTTGCTATGTCGTATTTCTCTTCTATATTTTCGACAGCAGTTCGCAGAGTTTTTTTGCTTCATCGTCTGTTAGTGTGATCCCCTTCCCCATTTTTTCATGTTCGGGCGCCCAATCACGCAGATCAAGCTTTGCTTCTCTGCCATTCCAGGAAACTCGGTTAAGTTCCCTGGTCCATCCTTTGGGGCTTTCTGAAATCACACCCAGTTCTTCTGTTATTTCATATTTAATATCCGACATAGTTATTCCTCCTTATGTTCAATATTTGATATAAGCTTGATATTTTGTATTGGCATTGGTGTTTTCATAAAATCATAATCGGCATTAATAATAATTCACTAATCATCAACATTTTCCGATGTTATTGTATCGCTGTCTATTTCGTATTTGCCCGACTTCGCTGCTACTTCGGAGCTGATTTTCTTTACAGTATCTGAACACTGGTAATTATCCTGCCCGAAGATCTTCTTATGCAGTTCCTGCACGTTCGATTCCAGCGTGATCGGCACATCGTAAGACACTCCATCATTAAGCAGTCCGGAGTAATATTCGTACGGCCACCCGCGAACATTGCTTAAATCATAGAAATGCATCCTCAGCAGCATGCCCATGATCGTGGATGAGGACAGGCTGGTTTTGATTTCCGGAAATGCAGTATCAGCAGTCTTGTTAAGCTCGGAAATATTCATCGACCTGGCTTTTTTTACAGCCGCCCCGACAACTGCTCTTATTCTCTTCGCTCTGTGATTGTCGCCGTCGACATGTCTGATCCTGCAGTAAGTAACAGTCTGTATACCGTTCAGCGTCTGATATCCTGAATGCGTGATAAGCTTGCTGCTGCCGTGCAGATTTTTGTTTGTGTCCTTTATATAACGGTTCATCTCACTGATGTTTTCTTTGGTCACATTGAGTTTCAGTCCGCCCATGGCATCAACGGTGTCGGCCACAGTTCCCCAGTCGACCCTGACATAATCAGTAATATTGAGGTCGAGGTTTCTGTTCAGCGCTCTTATCAGCCCTTTTGGACCGCTGTATGCGTGCGCATGCGTAACTTTATCAATGTTCAGTGTATTGCCTTCATCAAGCTGCAGATAAGAATCCCGCAATATCGTGAACATTTTTACTTTTTTCGTTTTATTGTTGATACTGGCAATCACGATCGCATCTGACCGGCAGTGATCTATGTCCTCACCTTCCCTGTCGTCGATACCGCAAATGACGATATTTGTGTAGTCTTTGAGACCGCTCTTCGCCTCGTCGCTGATGCACAGATCATTCTTCTTGAGCGACGTGTCGTGATCCATCTTGTCGAGCTTTTTCATTACTGCACTGTAGGCAAATCCCGCAAAACATCCCGCTGCAGCAATAAGCAGCACAATGATTATTACTGCAGTTTTCTTTGTACAGCGCCAGCGCCGTTTTCTCTTTTTTTTGTTTCTTCTATTCCGTTTATTCCTCTGCCCTGCTGATGCCTTCTCTGTATTCGGATGATCCTGTGTTTCAGGTTCATAACCGTATGGCGGAACATAGTAATACGAATCGGCATCATATCTATTATCTGAACGCATATTGCTGCACCTTTCTCATTTCTCTACAATAGTGTAACATTGATTGCAATAAAACGAAATAACAGAACAGTCACAGAAATGAAATCATAATGCTCAGCACTATTTTGGCAGTTCTATATATTGATATGCCTTCGGCATATCGCTCAGTGCCTCCTTGTAAATCTTCACATAGGTCTTGTTTTTATTGCCGTCAGCATTGTTCTTCTCTTTTTGTTCAATGAGAAATGCTCCGCTGTACCCACCGTCTTTCGGGTAGTCGGTAATTTTATAAGCGTCCCTGGCAAAATCAAGGCATTTTGAGCTGCTATATTCTTTCGCTATCACGTCTTTTCCGTAGCATAGGGAGAAATATTCCGCCATTGCTTCCTGAACACATCCCTGCTTCAGATAATCCCTGCTGCGGTACACCCATCTGCCGCTTTCAGTCATTACATCAGCATAATGTATGGCGTGGAATATTTCATGAGCAATAGTTGCGGCACAGATCTCGATAAATGTCTGGTCAGATTTCCTGTCTTCGCCGAAGGTGTCAATAACAGACTCTTTGATAGTCTCCATATAGATATGTATTTCACATTTACCGGATCCTATCGGAATGAAATATCCCAGGATTTCCCTGCTGTTGTTGAGCAGATCATCTGTTTCATTCAAAAAGCTGCGCAGCTTTCGGCTTTGCGTCTGCTTGAGCCCGCCGGAATTAATAATAGCTAAAACAGCTTCCCGCGATTCATCGGTGGTAACAAACTCGACAGCAGACTTAAAATAATTGCTGATGATTTCTCTGTCTTTGTCATCGAGCTCCGCTGACTCAGCTATATTCAAGGCGCCGGACATTATTTTTTCGAGCTGTTTCCTGATTTTTTCAAAGGAAAACAGTGGATTACTGTCATCGAGATATACCGGGCAGGTGATTGTTTTGCGCTTTTTTTCGGAAGTTACTGCATCAGCAACAGCGAAGTGTGAATCATAATATTCTGTGATGCTGTTTACGGTATTTTGCATTATGTCAATCATATCATCAGATGATCCGATCATGTCTATAACCTTGAAATCACTGATGACAACAGGTGTCGGCAGCATGCTTCTGATGTCTTCACAGACTCCTGACCTGGCTGCTTCTTCAGCATAGATACCAACATTCATATTCTCCGGAGTATAATACACAGGCCACCAGAACGGTTTGCCCCATTCCGGATTAGTCTGTTCTGTCAGCACAAGGACCGGCATTGTCTTGCGCAGGATTTTCGCGATAGCACCTTCATTATTACCATCATCAGGGCCGTCCTGATACATAGTGCCGTTATGCTTCATCTTGCCGAGTTTTCTGTTTTTACGTACGATCAGAGCAATATCATCATGACCGGACTCGATCATTTCCGACAGTGAGAACCAGAAAGCAGGTTCGATTTCTTCAATGATATTGCAGGTGCCGTCATCATAGGCTGTGAGTGCGCCGTAGGCTGTGCTGATCAGCTCGAACGCTGTATCAGAGTCTATGACAGCATATCTGCCGCTGATTTTTTCACCCTTGTGCCAGTTGTTCTTTGCCTCAGGCAGAAAACCGTGACACGTCTTTATTGTTTCCGTAATCGTATCATAAGCTTTTTGGCATGTTTTTTTATTTTTCAGTTCAAAACCAACAGGCAGATAACGCTTCTCCGGAAGGACATTGCTGATTTTCGATGCCAGGACTTTCGCAGGCGAACAGGCCTTGATGTCCCCTCCCGCTTCCATATAAATAACAGAACCTTCCTGCTGGTCCTCCATGCGCCGGCGCAGAATCAGATCGCGCTGAGTTATTTCCTGCATATTGGTAAAGAGGCGGTAAGTCGTATAGAACCTTGTTACCGACAGAAGCATCTCATTCCGGTAGCCGAACATCCTGCAGTGCTGGATGACTGTGTCCTGCTGCATGGTCTTAGGGTCGCGGCCGTAGAAAAATCCGATCATGTTTGGTATTGTAATGCCCCGGTCGAGGACCTGCCCGCCGACGAATATGGTAATGGAGTTTTCCAGTTTGAGTTCTCCGGTCGATACGTTCAGAAGTGTCGTGATGTCGTTGTCGCTGTTCACGGCTTTGATATCAACTTCTGTGATCAGTCCTTCGAGTTCACCATTGTCATCCTTATGCGCGATGCGGTTTCTGACCCTGGATAATGACGGCATTTTGAGAACGGAATAGGCCTTGACGGACTTTGAGAGGTCTTGATACGACTCTTCGATAAAAAAAGCCGCATCTTCATCTTTGATATCTTCTTCAAAAGCTTCCCTGATGATATCAAGAGAAGATTCCAGTATTTCTATTTCTTTGCTGTGGAGATTTTTTGTTGTCGCGGCATGCATTACTGCTGACACATAGAAACCTTCGTTGTCGGGATTATCCTGTATTACTGCCGCACCCACGAGGATATCGAACAGCCAGCTGCGCAGCGACGGCATGGCAAAGGTCGGATTCTCCTTCTGGCCATTAAGGAAATTATCCATTTTCACAGAGCGGCCGTCACTTATCAGACTGTTTTTACCGCTGTTTTTCCTGGAACCGTTGATAATGTCCATCTCGTTCTGATCGACGATGTGCGGCAGATAATGCGCTTTGTGATAATTCTCAGAGGTCTTGTCCTGTGAATCGATGAAATAGTACCGGCCTCCGATGTAACCGTCGCCTGTAGGCATTACGACTGTCCTGTCGGGTCTTATAGGCATGATGTTGGTATCCGAGAAGGATTCCGGCTGCAGATACAAAGCGTAAGGCGTAGCCGTTACCTGAAGCAGCACATGTTCGATATTGCTGTGGAGATGTTTCCGCATGCTATTTATGGCGCCGGAGATCCTGCGCAGAGATAATCCCTCGATTTCCTGGATCTTTTCATATCCGACAGATGTAACATCTGCTTCGTCATCAACTATCAGTATCCTTTTATATAAAGACTGGCTGACAAGCAGTTTGATAAACATATTCATCCTGTCGACGTTGTCGGCCTGTTTTTTGACTACGATGATTCTTTTTTTGCCGCGGTATCTTTTCAGGAAATGATCTACAGCGTCTTCTTTATCCTGCATGTTTCTAGCGCCGCGGAAATCGATATCGAGAATGTCTTGCGCTACTACGTCGCCGACAGTGGCGTTTCCAGTTCTGAATCCGTCGAATTCGCTTGTCATCCTGCTGACTGTCTGCTGTACCAGTGCTTTGCTGCATTTTGTCAGAATGATTGTCATATCAAAATCATTGTCAAAGCATAAACTCATCAGACCGATGAAAGCCCTGGTTTTTCCCGACTGAATGCTTCCAAGCATCATGATCGGCGAATAAGATTCGCTGTTAAGATTGTCAAAGCAGAGTTCAGCTGTGGTTTCGATGCAGTTTCTCAGCTCCGGGGAATACTTATCGTTGCCTTTGTCGGTGCTGCCTGCGATTTCAGAATAGAATCTTCCATTTGTAATCATATGTCTCTCCTAACACATATTCAAAATATGCATTTTAATTTTATCACAGCATAAAAGAATATTGAACGGAATATTATGGACATAATGGTGTTGACTGTAAAAAAGCTCAGCAGCCTTTCACATATTTCCACGCCTCAGCATTATTTATGTAGTTATAGTTTTCCATAATGCCTTCAACTAATACTTCCAGATAATTATATGACGGAGAACGACGGTCAAGTCTTCTGCTGTTGGTAAGCGTAGCAACATCGATGCCGTCAAAGGTGCCGAGAGAAACCACAGCGTTATACCAGCTGGCATTTTCCGTATCATGTCCTCCGTTTTCGCCGCGGCATACATGCCTGAACTGCTTCTTTGAAATGAGATATGCGGCACCGTATGCGCATCCCGGTTTGGTAATGTCCAGGAAGGAAACGGCGGAACCGTTCCAACTGGATGATGTATTCGCATAATACATATTATACGGAAGAATATACGGCATGCGCTGGAGCGGATCGTCAGCATTATCTTCACAGGCCGGCAAAACATTGCTGCATTCGCGGAAAGCACCGCCTTTCAAGTAGCAGAGGAACCGCTCGTTAAGCATATTACTGCCATAGCATACGTACCAGACATGATCGCGTTTATTGAATTTCATGATATTACCCTTCCCTTCTATTTATGCATTTTCTCATAACAATCATCTTCTTATTTACCAGATGCTGCATTGTTTCTGATTTTCCCGAGTGTTTCTATTAAATCGTAAAGGTTTCCAATATTTACGTATCTGTTCGAATATTCCTCGGGCCATCCGAGACTTAAACTTTTGCCCTTATATTCAACTCTGTCAAAATTACGCAGTGTTGACGGTTTACTGTGTTTAACAGGTACAACTCCGTCGCACGTAATGAAAAGATCAGAATCCACAAATGAATGATTATCAATAATTGCAAGAGTCTTTGACTTAAAAGCATCTCCCTTGAGTTTAACATTTTTAAAATATAATTCGAATTTTAAATCTCCCCGTACAATCATTTCAACTTGATTATTATCTTCTATGATAGACTCGGATACCTTCTGAATAGCTGCAAGCATTTTATCAAAAGTTGCTTTACCAAAGCTTTCATCGTGCTCATACTTTCCAATTACATCTAGAGGAATATAATCATTTTCTGAGGATTCTTCATATTTTGCAATCGCTTTGGCATTATTATGATTTCGTTCAGAAAGATTCTGGTCATTACAGAATTGAACTATGTCGAATTCTGCATTATCCATTTTGTCTAGAGAATCAATTTTTTCTATTTCTGATATAAAAATTTCTTGTAAAATATCGAAGAATTCTTTTGTAAGTGATCTGAAAGAAAAAATCGATTGTATTTTTTCATAGTCTGCTACAGAAAAGGCTCCATCCTGATTGAGTTTATCTTGTATATTTTTCATATCTTTACTTGCCTTGGTAATATTTTTTCTGATGAGAAGTATCATGTATTCCTTGGAAATATTTTCTCTGAAAAATTGCAGCCCATCAAGCGCATTAAGCATTTCATTGATAAGTTCCACAGATCTGAAGCGAAATCCGGAGTCCCTAATTTCGTTTCTGTATTCATTCCCACGATCACTTTTCAAAGCATCATATATATCCTGATGCCTCTGCATATGAGCTTCTTCTGTATCAAGGAAACAGTCATCGGAAACATTTTCAACAGGAAATGGAATTATCCGGTTAAATAAAATAATGTATTTTTCTATAAATTGCGTTATGGCATCCAAGTATTCTTTCTGCATAAAAAATTTTTGATCAGCCATATATCGTTTTTGCAACTCATAATCTTGAAGTATGATATCATTACTCTTTTCATCCGGCATAGGAAACAGCCAGGCTGATGCAACTCTGGACGCAAGGATACCGTACTTTGTAAAGGCAAGGGGATTTGAACCTTTAAGGAATTCGCTTACATATATCCGACTTAACAATTTGGCATTTGCAGCAGTGTTGAAATTTTCATTAACTAGAATTGCTAAAAGTTTTTCTGCCTTTGTCGTCTCTCCTATTTTAAGATATGCTACTGCGCAAAGTTCTATAATATCATTTGCATTTCCGGCCATTTTAATTGCAATATTGATTAAATCCGTTATTTTCTCATTATCAGTGTTTTCTTCTAAAAGAAGCAGATCAATATATTCCAAAGCAAATGATGCTGTTAGTTCATCTTCTCTGAGAATATTGTATGAGTTCAAGCTGTCAAATTTTTCAAAATGTCTTTTGGCATTATAAAGAAAATAATTTCGTGCTTCATCATTAAGACCATTACTTTTATCTTCGGCTATATATTTCGCAGTGTGTCCCATAAAATACCAAAATGGTAAATATGCTTCAAAGTTATCTTTTATAGAATTCATGCGTTCATATTTCCGTAACTCATCAGTATCCATAAGAATTTCATTGTAAGTCCTTTGGCCACAAGTTCCACTTCTTTGGCCATCATATCGCTGAGTGCAGCTCCTGTTTTATCGAAACACCACATGGTTTCGGTACCGATCATCGCCGTCAGCAGACGGTTGACATAGAACATTACCGGCTGATCCCCAGACAGGACACCTTCATCGATGCCTCCCTGGACGATTTTCTTCAAACAGCAGAACAGTATCCTGCCCTCAGGATAAAAGTCGAAATCTTCACGCATGAAATATAAAGATGTAAATGCTTTGATAATGCCCTTGCCGTTCTTCTCATAATCCTGCGAGGAAAGTTTTGTGAACATGACGATGCGCTCCACAAATCCCTTTTCCGGGATCTTCTCAAATGCGCGCTCGTAAACATTATCCGCGTTTTTGAATGTATATAATACGACATCTTCTTTTGATTTGAAATAAGTATAAAAGCTGCCCTGGGCAACACCTGCCCGGGAAGTAATATCCTCTATGCTCGTATTGTTCAGGCCTTTTTCGTTGATGACTTCGGTCGCGGCTTTATAGATCCGCGCCTCCGTTTCCAGCGCCTGCTGCTGCCTTTTGGTCAGTTTCTTTTGTTTGACTTCATCTTCCATCACATCCACCCTCTCCTCGGTTTTTTTAATGTGCTGCGGTTTTCTCCTTCAGGAACGCTCTGCAGTCTGCAAAATTCCCCTCGATAAATCCATCTTTGGCGATCCCGATGAACATACCGCCCTTGCTTGTGACTATCAGCAGATGCTCTGTCTCAAACATCTCTTTGAAATCAGAGTATTCAAAGACCCGGTCTGCCTCAGGCGAAGTCAGAGTCACATTTTCACCGATCTCGATATGTATTATCGGCGGTTCTCCGTTGGCATTCAGAGCATCCACATGATCCTCCTCCTGCTCTATGACATGCTTTCTTGTCCTGAAAGATGTCACTACGCCCATCAGTGGGATTATCTCCACCATCAGCAGTATGATGTTCTTCTGCCACAGTGCAAACGCCGCGATCAGAAGCGCCATCACGATTTCGATGATCCGCATTATCTTCAGCCTGCGCGCGATCCATATCCTGGCAGATTCGACCGCAAGTTCCCTGGTATATTCATATTCATTTACAAAATGCTGCATTATTTCCGCCTCTCATATTATATTCAATGAGTTTGATTCAACGATTATCTTCCCATTATAGCAGAAAAATACAGTTTGCATATTATTTTTTCACTTCGGCAATATTATACCATATTATAAATACAATAAAAAATTTCAGAGTGTTTATGCAGAAAATCAAAAAAAGAAAAACCGCATCAGGAACAAACAATTCCCCGACGCGGCATTATTCCCGCTAAATCATCGATGCAGCGGCTTCCCTGATCCCTTCACTGAATGTAGGATGCGCGGCCACAACAGAAGCCAGATCCGCGACCGTCAGCTTTTTGGCGACAGCCAGCGCGATTTCTCCTATCATATCAGTTGCGCGGCCTGACATGATCTGTCCGCCGAGAACAACTCCCGTCTCTGCATCGGCAATGATCTTGATGAACCCTCTGTCTTCCTGTGAGAGTACGGACTTTCCGTTCGCCGACATTATATATTTCCCGGCATTCACCTCGATGCCTTTCGCTTTAGCATCCTCCTTAGTCATTCCTACCGAAGCTATCTCCGGACTCGTGTAAACACAGCTCGGAATAAGTGAAATATCCTGACCGGTGTCAGTTCCGAACATGCACTCTACTGCTCGACACCCTTCCGCGGCCGCGACATGCGCAAGCTGTATGCCTCCGATGACATCGCCGGCTGCATAGACGCCTTCGATATTCGTCCGGCACGAATCATCCACCAGAATTATCCCTCTGTCGCTGGCCAGTCCGAGACTGCTGTCGAACAGTCCTTCCGTATTCGTCCGTCTGCCGATACTGATGAGAACGCCGTCTCCTCTGACAGTATTCTCAGTACCGCCGGCTTCGAACGCGACTTCATAGCCGGGCATCACATCCCCGCCTGCCGGCAAAATATTGTCGAGATGCTTTATCGACTTCACGACAGCGCCGGCATGAATATCAGTCCCTCTCTTCGTCATTATCATCTTGAGATTCTGCGAAAATTCCTTATCCATCTGAGGCAGTATCCTGTCCATGGCTTCCAGCACGACAACCTTCGTTCCGAAGTCGTTGTATACTGTCGCAAACTCCATGCCGATGACTCCGCCGCCGATAATGATCAGCGTTCTGAACGGCTGCTCCCTTCTTTCCAGGATAGTATCGCTGTTCATCACCCCGTCGAGATCTGCGCCCGGGATCGGCACCTGTACAGGTTTCGAGCCGGTGGCTATGAGGATGTTCTCTGCTTCTACCGCAGTAATATCTCCTCTGTCCGATACTTCGATATGATGCGGCGCTGTGATTTTTCCCGTTCCGCGGATGATATCGATTTTCTTCTTTTTCAGCATCTGTTCGATGCCGCTTCTGAGCTGTGCCGTGACTTCCTGTTTTCTGTCCTGGAGAGCGTTCATATTGACTCTCGCCATAGCAATATCGACACCGATCTCCTCGGCCGCTTTCATATTGCGCATCAGCTCCGCGCTGTGCAGCAGCGTCTTCGTCGGGATGCACCCGCGGTTGAGACACGTACCGCCTATATCGCGGTTCTCTATTACTGCCGCCTTTTTGCCGAGCGAGGCCGCCTTTTCCGCTGCGGTATAGCCCGCTATGCCTCCCCCGATGACTGCCAGATCATATCTTTCCGCCATTTATTTATCCTCCGGTATATAGCGCAGCTTAGGATGACGCGCGGCGCTGACCTCGTCAGGCCTCTCGATTATCGTCTTATGCGGCGCACTCTTTATATACTCCGGATCCTCGAGCGCCTTGTCGTATATTTCCGTAAAAGCGTTTATGAGAGAATCCAGCGTTTCTTTAGATTCGGTTTCTGTAGGTTCCACCATCAGTGCTTCATGCACTATCAGCGGGAAATACATTGTCGGCGGATGGATGCCGTAATCAAGCAGCGCTTTCGCCACATCCATTGCCGTGACGTCCATGCTGGCCTTTTCGTGCTCCAGGCTCATGACGAACTCGTGCATGCAGGTCTCTTTGTAAGGCATCACATATTTGCCCGCCAGCATTACTCTGAGATAGTTGGCGTTCAGGACAGCGTTTTTCGCGATCTCCGGAATGCCTTCGCGTCCCAGCATGATGAGATAGGCGTAAGCTCTGACAAGAATAAGGAAATTGCCGTTGAAGGCCTTCATCATGCCGATCGATTTTTCCGGCTTCACCAGCTTCAGTTCATCGTCTCCTTCCGGCAGCATGCCCGGGAGAAAATCAGCCAGGAAAGCCTTGCAGCCTACAGGACCTGCGCCCGGACCGCCGCCGCCGTGAGGCGTCGAAAATGTCTTGTGCAGGTTAATATGCATGCAGTCGAAACCCATGTCACCAGGCCTTACTATGCCGATGACGGCATTCAGATTCGCACCGTCGTAATAACAGAGTCCGCCGGCTTTGTGAACGATTTCCGTTATCTCAAGGATGTTCTTGTCGAATAGTCCGACAGTGTTCGGATTCGTCAGCATCAATCCTGCGGTATCGTCCCCGACCACGTTCCTGAGAGCTTCCAGATCGACGCAGCCGTCTTCCTGCGACGGTATGTTTATTACTTCATAGCCTGCCATGACTGCGCTTGCCGGGTTAGTCCCGTGTGCGGAGTCCGGTACAATGATCTTGTTTCTCTGCAAATCGTGCCTGCTGCGATGATAAGCCTTTATCAGGAGCAGTCCTGTAAATTCGCCGTGAGCGCCGGCAGCCGGCTGGAATGTCATCCTGTCCATGCCCGTGATCTCGCAGAGTGTTGCTTCGGCTTCCTTCATGAGACCGATGCATCCCTGAACTGTGTGATCCGGCTGAAGAGGATGTATATTGGTGAATCCCGGCAGCGAAGCCGCCTCGTCATTCACTTTCGGATTGTATTTCATGGTGCAGGAACCGAGAGGATAGAATCCGTCGTTCACGCCATGAGTGGCTTTGGCCATTTCCGAGAAATGTCTGCTGATATCGTTCTCCGATACCTCAGGCAGGCCCAGCGGAGTTTCACGCTTTGCTGCTTTAAGATCTGCCGCCGGTACATCGCTTTCCGGAAGAAGAGTAAGTTTTCTTCCTTTGACGCTACTTTCAAAGATAGTTTTCATCAGCAGATCACCTCCTTTGCCAGTCTGACAAGTTCATCGATATCTTCTTTTGTGTTTTTTTCCGTTGCGCACCAGAGTATCTTCCCGTCTGCGAGCGGAAGGCCTCCGAGAATGCTGTGTTTTTCCAGTTCGGCCATCAGTCTGTCGGCAGGAACAGGACATTCCGTTACGAACTCCTTAAAGAATTCGGCCTGCGGATATGCCGGAGCGAATCCTGCTTTTGCCAGTTCCTGCTGCAGATAATGAGCTTTGTCAGCGGATAGTCCGGCAGCCTGCTTCAGACCGTCGGGACCCAGCGCGGAAAGATATACTGTCGCAGTCAGAGCGCACAGCGCCTCGTTCGAACAGATATTACTGCTGGCTTTTTCACGTCTGATATGCTGTTCCCTGGCCTGCAGCGTGAGGACATAGCATACATTGCCTTCGCTGTCTTCAGTCTGGCCCACTATCCTGCCCGGAAGCTGTCTCATCATTTTCTGTGCTGCTGTCATGAATCCGAGATAAGGACCGCCGAAGCCCATAGGCATTCCCAGGGCCTGGCCTTCACCGACAGCAATATCGGCGCCGCATTCGCCCGGCGTTTTCAGAACTGCCATGGCGATCGGATCAACGCTCATGACGAATTTCGCGCCTGCCGCGTGCGCAGCTTCACAGAGCTCGTCGGCATCTTCAATGTTACCGAAGAAGTTGGGCTGCTGCACGATAAGACATGCCGTTCCGCTGTCAAGAACCGCGCTGACCGCTTCTTTATCTGTCAGTCCGTCTTTCGCCGGAACCACAGTGATCTCGGTTTCCCTGCCGCTGCAGTAAGTCCTGATTACGTCTATTACGGCCGGAGCGACAGTCCCGGAGATAACGACGCTTTTTCTCTTCCTGTCCCGGCACATGAAGACGCTTTCCGCCGCCGCGGTCGCGCCGTCATATACTGAAGCATTGGAAACATCCATGCCCGTAAGTTCGCACATCAGCGTCTGATATTCAAATATCGTCTGCAGATTGCCCTGACTTACCTCGGCCTGGTACGGCGTGTACGCCGTCACAAATTCCTCTTTGGCAACTACTTCCTTAACGATCGAAGGTATGAAATGATCATATGATCCCGCCCCTCTGAATATATGTTTGAAAACCGTGTTTTTTTCAGCCAGGTTTTCCATTTCCCGGATGACTTCCATTTCCGAAAGTCCGCGGCGTATGCTAAGGTCTCTGCCCAGTCTGACCGCTTCAGGAATATGTGCAAACAAATCGTCATAGCTGTCATATCCCGCTGCAGACAGCATTTCCTGCTGCTGCTCGTCTGTATTTGCAATAAATGATCCCATGACTGCTCCTATTCCTCTTTGGCTTTCTCTTCTTCAACGAATTTTTCATAAGCCGCGGCATCCATAAGATTTTCCTGTTCACTTATGCCTGAAAACTTGACGAACCAGGCTTCATAAGGATCACTGTTTATCGACTCCGGCGCATCCATTATCGCTTCATTGACTTCAGCGACCGTGCCTGTTACCGGGCTGTTGATATCGGAAACTGCTTTTACAGATTCCACATCGGCAAATACTTCACCTGTGGCGAATTCGTCGCCTTCTTCAGGAAGGTTCACGAATACGAGATCGCCGAGTTCCTCCTGAGCATAATCAGTGATGCCGACAAATGCCGTTTCATCATCTTCAAACTTCACCCATTCATGTGATTTAGAATACAGTAATTCTTCTGGAATATTCATTTTTCTACCTCCGTTATTTGTTTCTTTTATAGAAAGGAAGCGCCGTTATTTTTGCTGCAACGCGCCTGCCCCTTACATCAACTTCAACTTCTGTGCCTTCAGCAGCACTGTCCTTATTAACCATAGCCATCGCGATCGCCTTTTTGAGATAAGGCGCATGTGTTCCTGATGTCGTCCTTCCGATCTTCTCGCTGCCGATGAAAACATCCTGGTCTTCACGCAGTATGCCGCGGCCTGTGACTTCGAGCCCGACCCTCGTGATCTGAGGCTCACCCTTTTCGAGCATCGCCTGTTTCCCGATGAAATCGGTTTTTTTGTCCATTTTGACCGCAAAGCCGAGTCCCGCTTCGAGCGGCGTCGTATCATCATCCATCTCATGGCCGTAGAGCGGCATCGCAGCTTCCAGCCTCAGCGTATCTCTCGCTCCGAGCCCGCAGGGGATAAGTCCTTCCAGCTCGCCTGCCTTCATGAGGACTTCCCACATTTCCGGCGCTTTTTCCGCCGGCATATAGATCTCAAATCCGTCTTCTCCGGTATAGCCGGTGCGCGCTATCATGCATCTGATACCGGCCGCGTGTACTTCGTCAGAGAAGGTATAATACTTCTCCGGTATATCCTTTTCATCGGTGATCTTCGCGAGCACTGTGCGTGCGAGAGGACCCTGCAGGGCTATATCTCCGATCGAATCGGAAATATCGGAGAAGACGCATCTTCCCTCTGTGTGATCCTGCATCCATTGAAAATCCTTGTCTTTGTTCGCGGCGTTGACAACAATGAAATAATTGTTTTCTCCAAGCTTATGCACGATAAGGTCATCGACGACCCCTCCGTGTTCATTGCACATCGGCGAATACCTTGCGCGTCCGGCAGACATATTGCAGTAATGATTGGTCAGTATCCTGTTCAGATTTGCCTCTGCGTCGGCTCCCTGGCAGGTGATCTCTCCCATGTGTGATACATCAAACATGCCGCATCCGGTCCTGACGGCCATATGCTCTTTGATGACCCCTGTCCCGTACTGTACCGGAAGCAGATATCCCGCGAACGGGACCATTTTCCCTCCGTATTTAACGTGTGTGTCATACAGTGTTGTTTTTCTTTCCATATCGATCTCTGTCCCTCCTGAATTATAAAAACATTAAAAAAGATGCTTGTAAATGAGCAGGTGATTTCTGCTTATTTTCAGCATCTCTGTCCTCTTTGCCTGAAAGATTATCCTTGAAAAGGAATGCCCCGTCGGCGAGCTCTATGGCTTCTTTCCAGAGTATCATCAGGATCCAGTCCTTTTGCCTGAGAGTTTTGCACCTTCGGCTCTGTGTGAACAGTATCTCCTCGATCCGTCGCATGATTGCGAACAATGTACTTATTATACACCATTTAACCTTGAGTTCAATAAAAAAATCAGAATGTTTTTCAGCTTATTTTTCTGCGCCCTCCAGCTGCAGTAATGCTATTTTTTTATCTATTCCCCCCGCATATCCTGTCATGCTTCCGTCGGTACCGATCACGCGGTGACAGGGAATTATTATCCCGATCGGATTATGCGCAATGGCACCGCCGACAGCCTGCGCGGACATTGTTTTTCTGCCGAGGCGCTTAGCGGTGATCTCGGCGATCCCGCCGTATGTCATTGTTTCGCCGTAAGGAATTTCCGTCAGTATCTTCCATACTGTCTGTCTGAATTCGCTGCCCGCAGGAGCCAGCGGGAGCTCCGACGGCGAAGGTTTCCTGCCGCTGAAATAATCGTCGAGCCATTTTTCAGCCGCGGCGAACACAGGCAGGTCTTTCCCTTCTTCATGCTCTGCCGGGAGCGTAACAGCAAAATGTTTCTGCCCTTTCATCCACAGTCCCGTAATATTAAGTCCGTCTGAAGCTATTGTGAGTTCGCCGACCGGCGATTTATATTTCTTAACATAAAACATTATTTCATAACCTCCTTTAAGGTCCTGAACATTTTTTCCGGGTCGAGAGGCTTGGAAATATGAGCATCCATACCCGCATCCAGGCATTTCTGTATATCATCGACAAACGCATCCGCGGTCATTGCCACTATCGGCACAGTCTCCGCGTCTTTACGTTTCAGACCGCGTATCATGCGCGTTGCGTCATAACCGTTCATTACCGGCATCCTGATATCCATGAGGATCACATCATACATACCCTCGCCCGATTCTCTGAACTTTTCCACTCCCGCAGAGCCGTCATCTGCTGATTCGACTATCGCGCCCTTTTCTTCGAGCAGCGCGCAGGCTATCTGCTGATTCAGCGGGT
>JALCRY010000005.1 GCA_022652985.1 Eubacteriaceae bacterium
GTTTTTTCCGCAGTAATGTTTCAGCTTTTCCCGCAGCTTTTTCAGTTCTTCGTTTGCCTGTGCAAATTCGCCCTCGGTGATCCCCGCCCAGCTTGCCGCCGCGCTTACGGGATCGCACAGGATCGGGAAACATATCACCGGCGCCGCCCCGCCGCGCTCTGCCGCGCGCACCATCTCCGCGATATTTTCAAACGTTTCCTCACTGCCGCATATGCCGAAAATGTAATCATTCGTACCGCACAGGATCATTACTGCATCAGGCCGCTGTTTCATCGCCCGCGGGAAACGAGCGAGCACTTCGGAGGACGACTGTCCGGATATGCCGGCGTTGATGACTTTCCACCCTGTCAGACGTTCAAGCTCAGCAGGGAAACTCTCTGATCTCGCATACGGATATCCGTCTATCATACTGTCGCCTATGCATACCAGTTTCATATTTCTTGTCCTCTGTCAAATGTGCTATAATATGTGGATATTATACTATTTTATAATGATTATGGAAATAATGGGAAAATAAAAATGAGTCACTGGCTGATAAAAAAATTTGTAAAGAACTGGGAAGATGCTCATGAACCGGAAGTGCGCACAAATTATGCGAAGCTCGCAGGCACTGTCGGCATATTCACGAACTTTCTTCTCTGTGTTATGAAAATAGCGATCGGATGGCTCGCATCCAGTATCGCCATAATCGCCGACGGCGTGAACAACCTCACCGACGCATCGTCATCTATTATGACGCTCGTCGGTTTCAAACTCGCTTCGCAGCCTGAAGACAGCGAGCATCCTTTCGGGCATGCGCGCATAGAATATCTTACCGGCGTGCTGATCTCCGTCGTCATCCTTATCGTGGGCATAATGCTGCTCAAGTCGTCCGTTCTCAAGGTCATACATCCTGAAGAGCAGACTTATGATGCAGTCACGATACTCGTGCTCGTCATATCCATACTGGTCAAACTCTGGCAGTGTTTCTTCTACAGAGGGATCGGCAAAACTATAAATTCGCTTACGGTAATGGCGGCTTCGGCCGACTCGCGCAACGATGTCATCACTACGTCTGTCGTGCTTATCGGCGTTATCATCAACAAGCTCATGGGCTATAACCTCGACGGCCTGCTCGGCTGCGGCGTCGCGATATTCATCATCATTTCCGGAGTCCAGCTCGTAATGGAGACTATGAGTCCGCTGCTGGGAGAAGCTCCCGATCCGGAACTCGTGAATCAGATCATCCGCATGGCAAAGTCTCATCCCGGCGTGCACGGAATACATGATCTGATGGTCCACAACTACGGTCCGGGCAGGATTTTCGCTTCCGCCCATATCGAGGTCGACTGCGAAGCCGACATGATGGAATCGCACGATACGATAGACAATATCGAAAGAGAGGTCTCGTCGGCGCTGGGCATCAATTTTGTAATACATATGGATCCTGTCAAGCTGCATGATCCGATCATAGATGAACTGAAGGTAGAAGTGGCGAGAGCGCTGAAGGATATGGACGGCGTGATCAGCTTCCACGATCTGCGTATCGTACCCGGCCCGACGCACACGAACGTCGTGTTCGATGTCGTTGTCGGCCCCGACTGTAAAATTTCCCAGGAGGAGATCACTGCACACGTGGAAAGGCATCTCAGAAGGATCGACCCGCACTATTTCGTCGTGATCACATTTGACAAGGCATATACGCATATTACGGAGGCTTGATAATGAAAAACAGTATCGCTAAAATCACAGCCGTCATCTGCTGCGCGGCGCTGGCCGCTGTGTCCTGTCTGCTCCCGGCTGCGGTTTCCGTCCCGGCGCAGGCGGCGGTCCTTTCCAGATCGCAGATAACGGTGGCTATCGATCCCGGGCATCAGAAAAAGCAGGATCTCGGCATGGAACGCGTGGATCCTGACAATGCCAAGCTCGGCAAAAAATACAAAATGGCCGGCGGATGTTCTTCCGTCTATAATCATATGGGCGAATACAGATATACTATGATCATCGCGAAGAAACTCCGCGCTGATCTGCTGAAGCGCGGTTATAAGGTCTATATGGTCAGGACGTCCAACGATGTCGATCTCAGCTGCCAGAAACGCGCCAGGATGGTCAACACCAGCGGTTCGAAGATATGCGTCCGTCTGCACTGCGACTCGTACGGGAGCTCGGCTCACGGCGTATCGACTATATACAAGCCGGGGCACAACAGTTATTACAGCACCGCCGATGCTGCGCGCAGCAAAGTGCTGGCCTCTTATATGCTGAACGGTGAATGCCGGACCACTGGTTTCGCGAAGCGGTATAACGATGCGCGGAACGATATGACGGGGCAGAACTGGAGCAGGATACCTGTTGCACTCATCGAAATGGGATTTTTCAGCAATTACAGCGAAGCGAAAAAGATGAGTACCGAGAAGTATCAGGACAGGATCACAAGGGGCATTGCCAACGGCATCGAGAAGTACATGGTCAGGTATTACCATGTCGACGAGGCGCAGTAATGTCCGGGCATTTTGTTTATATTCTGAAATGCGGTGACGGCAGTTATTACACGGGATGGACCACCGATGTCGAGCACAGGGTCGCCGCGCACGCCGCGGGCCGCGGGGCGAAATACACGCGCGGAAGAGGGCCTGTCGAGCTCGTCCATGTCGAAGAATTCGCCACTAAAAGCGAAGCGCTCTCGCGCGAGATCGCTATCAAGAAACTTTCACGTTCACAGAAGGAAGCTCTTATCAACGGAGATCAATAGGCGTTGATCTTTTTATCGTTGAATTTTTTGTACGTCTTCCAGCACACATAACCTACCAGGAGTTTGGCGGCCATGCCGAGATATGTCATAGCTGAGCTTATTGCTGCGCCCGCTCCGGATGTCGAGCCGAGAATGTTCGACGCTATCCCGCCGACGACGTATGACACTCCGAATGCCGCCAGGTATATTACCCAGGAACGGTTGCAGAATATCTCGTGATTTTCGTCGCCCTGATCTTCGCCGATATCAGCGCACCCCCGCAGGAGATAATAAACCATCAGCAGAGATACCACTACCAGGGCTATCGCCAGCACTGCCGCCGCCGACCCCAGCGCAATAAAGCTGAAGTAGTAGGCCGCAGCCGTCATAAGGAACACAGCCACGGACAGCGCGAGCATCCAGATGATACATATCTTCGCGCGTCTGAAATATTCGAACTGCGTTTTTATGATCACTATGCCGATGATGTACAGTACAGACGAAATCACGCTTATCCCGTATCCTGTATAGACGAGCGCTTTTCCGCTGGCAAGTTCAAGTATGATGCTTGCGCAGGCATCAAAAAGCATGCCGGCAGCCATAAGCAGCAATCCTCTCAGCACATAATAGTTGTTTTGTTCTGTCATAAATTTTCCTTTATATTATATTGCGTTTTCGGTTTTGAGCCTGCTGCCGTCCAGGAGGTCACAGACATTGCCGAACCGCAGCGACGCCATGATATTGACTCCCAGCACGGCAACGGCCGACATTATTATCAGCACCAGGAACGCGCTGTTGTTGTTCCCCGGAATAAATGCGATGCACGGCTTGATGACAAAGGCGATAATGCTGACTGCGAGAAATATTGTTTTCGTATTCGTGCAGGCTATGCTCATGCTTTCCTCTCCGCTCTGTTCGGCGAGTTTTGAACATGCACCGAGCATAAACGCCGCGGCCAGAAGTTCAAAAACGAAAAGCGCCAGATCTATTCCCAGAGCCGCATACCCGGCAGCTGCCGTTCCCGCGCGCAGCCCGAAGGCCATCGAACCCATGAATGCGACATCGGCAATGATCGCCGCTATCACAAATATCTCGCTGCGTTTGAAGCAGGCATTGTAATTTACCGTTCTGAATGATCCAACGAGCATGATCGCCAGTGCGGCCAGGCTGATAAGCGCTGCCGAAAAATTGATGATTTTCCCTGCATCGAGATCGATAAAATATTCCGTGCCGGCAAAAATTATCATCCCGGCTCCGAAAAAACCCAATCCGCTCAAATCATATTTTCTGTTCATTGTCACTATCCTCTTCCCCTGCCATTCATTAATTTTCGTCCCCTGCCCAGCAGCCATACTATGCGCATCTGATAGGCAAACGAAACGGCCGCAAATGCTGCGGTGCCGATCCACTCGACCATCTGCGGAAACACTGAGACCGCCGGTTCCAGTATCATCATCAGAAGCACGGTCACCGTCACCGGTTTCCAGGTATGCCGGCATGTCCCCGCATAATCGCCGTGTCCGGATTTTCCTCCCAGCGCGGCCAGCCCTTTCATCAGCTGTGCGTACACGAAAACAAGACCTATCGTCGAAAGGTATCCGAGAAAAAGTACTTTGACTTCAATAAACGTCTGGTTTGCCATCCCTGATCTGTAATTGTATACCGCCAGCGCAATAGCAGCCGCGCTGAAAACCGTACACAAGACCGCTGCCGTCCTTACCTTTGAGAATTCAGGTCTGTACGAGGCCGCGGAAACGATCCCGCCTAAAATGAAAAGCCATCCTATAAGCACCAGAAACTGAGCTGCGAACTCTCCGAAAGCATAATACTTCCATGCTCTGAGAACAGCCAGCGCCGCCTGTTCAAGCGCTATAATAAATATACCCGCTGATATCAGTTTCAGTCCCGTTAAATAGTGTCCCTGCTTACTCAATAATAGTCCTCCGACGCTTTATTATCACATATTTTTGTTTATATTTCAACACTTATCGGGTTTATGCTTGACAAAGTGACTCATTCGTTATATCGTAATTAGGCGATACATCTCGCGGCCTGCACCGCGGATATGACATGAACTCGACCCGAACAGGAGGACTTTAAACATGAGAATACGAAA
Organism: Eubacteriaceae bacterium; assembly: GCA_022652985.1. Taxonomy (GTDB): domain Bacteria; phylum Bacillota; class Clostridia; order Peptostreptococcales; family Anaerovoracaceae; genus JALCRY01. The sequence goes on from JALCRY010000005.1 coordinate 4,827, forward strand.
AGACACTGACGACATGAACGAGCAGGAAGTAATGCTGATGGCCAAATGCTCCGATGCGCTCGCGCACCCGGCGAGGATATATATATTCCGCTTCATAATGAAATGCAATACGGAAAGGACCAAAGTCTGCAATAAAGATATCGTCGAGGCCTTCGACTACGCCCAGGCGACGATCTCCCAGCACATAAACAAACTTTCATCCGCCGGCCTCGTCGACGTTAAAAAAGAAGACAAATATTCATATTACTACGCGAATATCGGGATGCTGATAAAGTATCTCGACATCACCAGGAAGTTCGAACTGTCGCTCTGAGGCGGCAGTTTTTTCGCGGGCCGGCGCACCATCTGTCCGCAGTCTAAAAGAAGAGCCCCGGGCGGAATGCCCGGGGCTTTCAAGTGCAATAGATTAACTATATTTTATCCGGCTATAGTCTACCAGAACCAGATGAACATATCGATGATGAATACCGGCTCGAGTATGGCCAGGGCCCATCCCATGTATCCGAAGAAGGAAGGCATCTTGACGCCGTTCTCCTCCGCGATGGACTTAACCATGAAGTTCGGAGCATTACCGATATATGTGTTAGCTCCCATAAATACAGAACCGGCCGAAATAGCCATCAGGTCGATAGCCTGTACGATGCCGACCTTTGTCGCAACGCCCTGTGTGAATCCGACAGCACCTGCAGTCGTAAGGAATACGAGGTATGTAGGTGTATTGTCGAGGAACGATGAAAGTGCGCCTGATGCCCAGAAGAACTGTGCAGGATGCGTGATCCCGAGTGCGGCTCCGTTCGATTTGAGCAGTGCCAGCGCAGGAATCATCGTCAGGAATATTCCCAGGAACAGCTTGGCAACTTCTGCGATAGCTCCGTAATTGAACTCGTTGGCCTCGTGGCATTCCGGCTTTGTCGTCTTGAGCGAAAGGAAGGCGGCCAGCAATATGATTGCCAGTTCCAGGACATCATTCCACGGGAAAACAATATCATGATAAATATGAATACCTGTAAGTACGCCCGTAGCCTGATTCATGAATGCAGGAAGCTTTGTTACGAATCCCTGAAGCAGAACTGCGCCGACGATCATGAGCAGGAAGATGAAGTTGTGTGCGCCTTCGATCCTGATAGGCTCTTTCTCCATCTGGTTTCCCGTCATATCCTGAGGGCTCTTGCCTGCAGCCAGATCCTTCTTGTAGTAACGCGTATCAATGATAAGGAATACTGCGGAAAGGATCACAACGTTCAGAAGCAGTATTGGGAAAAGCTTCATTGTCCAGAAGAACGGAACGTTTCTCAGATAGCCCATGAACAGCGGCGGGTCTCCTACAGGAGTAAGGCATCCGCCCATATTGGCTACCATGAAGATGCAGAATACGATAACGTGTGCTTTCTTTTCTCTCCATGCGTTTGCTCTGATCAGCGGTCTGATCATCAGCATAGCAGCGCCTGTTGTTCCTACCCAGCTGGCGAGCACAGTACCTATAAGAAGGAGTATGAGGTTCGTCTTCGGCTTGCCGACGATAGTACCTTTAAGCACTATGCCTCCGGCTACTACGAACAGTCCGAACAGCAAACCCAGGAACGGCAGGTAGTCGAGCAGCAGCATTTCCAGTGTCTGATACCACATTTCTCCGAATCCGTATGCCACAGCGAACGGAACGAGGAATGTCAGCGACCAGAAAATTGCCACCCAGAGTTCATTTTTCTCCCACCAGTCTCCCTTTACAAGAGGTACAATGGCGATCGACAGCAGCATGCCCACAAACGGAATGATACTCCAGATAGGAAGTGATTTGCCTATCTCTACGGTACCCGGTTCCGGATGTCCCGCAGCCTGGGCCAGAAGCCCGCTGCAGAGTACGAGCAATGCTACAGCTAAGAACATTTTAATGTACTTTTTCTGAAACATAACTTTAAACATAACTAATTAGCTCTCCTCTTTTCTGATTAATTTAGTTAATCTATCTTTTTGCTCTTGTCTCTGAAACTCATACCCGTATTGGTAAAAGTCCAGGATGTCAGCATCCTTGACGATTTCCTGCAGAAGAGTCTTCCCCTGATTCCCCTGAATGGTATTTCACTGCCGGCGCATTTGCCCTTGACCATCAACCGCGCGTTATGCAGTTTAAATACTTTATTCAGAACTCTTCCTATTTGTGATACGGTTCGTGCTTCGATATCTTGAAGCTCCTGTACACCTGCTCAAGCAGTATCACGCGCATGAGCTGATGCGGAAATGTCATCTTCGAAAACGAAAGCTTATACGCCGCCCGGGCGCTGACCTCATCCGACAGACCGTTCGATCCGCCTATGACAAAAGTCACATCACTCGTTCCGCCGAGCGCCAGATCGTCCAGCTTTGCGGACAGCTCCTCGCTCGTAAGAGCATTTCCCTTTATCTCCAGAGTGATCACATGATCATGGTCACCTATTCTTTTCAGTATATTTACGCCCTCTTCATCAATATCATCCGCAGGGCTTTCCTTCACTTCGTCAATAGTCAGCTCGCAGTAAGGCCTCAGCCTTTTCTCATACTCACGCACCGCTTCGGTCCAGTATCTCTCCTTGAGCCTGCCGACACAGACGATCTTTATCCTCATCATGACTACACCTCGTACAGCCTGCTCAGGCGGTCTCTCATGACCACGTCGACTTTCAGCGAAGCTCCGACCTGCAGTCCCGCATCCTCGAGGATGTTCTTTACAGTAATGGCCGCAAGTTCCGGGGTGTTGTTGTTGCTGCTGAGGTGCGACAGCAGGATCTCTCTGTCCTTATGCTGCTGCTCCTCGATCTTTATTATGCATTCCGCCGCCGCCTCGTTGGAAAGGTGCCCCTTGTCTCCGAGGATCCTCCTCTTGAGGTAATACGGGTACCTGCCCGACTTCAGCACGTCCGGTTCATGGTTCGCCTCGAGCGACAGTATGTCCGCTCCGCATATCTCGCTGATGATGTCATCGCTGACATATCCGGTGTCCGTAACTATGCTTATCTGTCTGTTATTACAATAAAAAGAGAAGCCCACCGGTTCCGCGGCGTCATGCGACGTCCTGAACGACTTCACGCCGATATCGCCGATATCGAACATGCTGCCGCTTTCGAATATTTCCTGTCGGTCTTCTTCTACTAATCCTACTAGCTTTTCCCAGGTGCTCTCATTGGAATAAACCGATGCTCCCGGACATCTCTTCGCCGCGATACGCAGTCCTCTTATATGATCGCTGTGCTCGTGCGTAATGACTATCCCCTTGAGCATTGACGGATCCGTTTCCGTCTCGGCCAGTCCTTCCATTATTCTCTTGCCGCTTATTCCCGCATCTACCAGTACTGCTGAAGTTTCGCTTCTTATAAGATAGCAATTCCCGCTGCTTCCGCTGGAAAACGAGCAAAATTTCAAGCTCATTCCTGTCTCCCTATTGATTCACGCATGGCTTAATAATACTATACTTCATGCCATTTTTCAAGTATGTTTGAAGAATTGCGACTTTTTAAGGCGGTGCTTGTTATTTAATTAACATTCGACCCTGTTGCTTGTTTTTCAATGATATGAGATACTGTTAATATTGCAGAAAGGAGAAACACATGGCTGTTTTAAAGATATATACTGACGGAGCATGTTCGGGGAACCAGAACGAGAACAATATCGGAGGCTGGGGAGCCGTGCTCGAATACGGAGAGCATAAAAAAGAACTCCACGGCGGGGAGAAAAACACCACTAACAACCGGATGGAAATGACCGCGCTTTTGAAGGCTTTCGAAGCCATAAAAATCGACGGTCAGACGATAGAGGTCTTCTGTGACAGCTCGTATCTGATGAACTGTTTCCGCGAAAGATGGTATGCGAAATGGCGAGTGAACGGATGGCAGACATCCGGCAAAAAAGACGTCGAGAACCGCGATCTGTGGGAGGCTCTGCTGCCTTTCCTCGACCGCCACGACATCAGTTTTTTCCGCGTCAAGGGACACGTCAGCACTAACAGCACCGAGACGGTACTGAAGAAAACCTATGCCAAATTCAAAGACTGGAACGGGGGAAGATTCACCTACGACGACTTCAAATACATTACTGCCATGAACAACCGCTGCGACGAGCTGGCGAACGAAGGGGTGGACGAACTGCGATGAGAGACGAGATTCTGAAAAGACTTTTTGCCGCGCAGGATGCGGAATACAAAAAGTTCAACGACATACTCACGCCGGGCGCCGATCCTGCGCTGACCATCGGTGTCAGGAAACCCGCGATGCGCATCATCGCGAAGGAAATCGCCGGGGGCGACTATCTGCGCTACATCGGCGAACTGCCGCATCAGTGTTACTGGGAGGAGCGTCTGATCCACGGCATGGTGATCGGCTACGCCAAGATGCCGCATGACGAGTGGCAGGAACTGATGCGCGGGTTCGTTCCGTTCATTCATGACTGGGCGCTGTGCGACAGCACTGTCACCACACAGAAACGCATAAAAAAAGAGCGTGCCGAAACATGGGATTTCATCGCCGGCTGCCTGCGTTCGGCCAGCGAGTTCACCATGCGCTTCGGGTGCATCGTCTGTCTGGATTATTACCTGGATGGAGAATATATCCCGCGCGTGCTCGCTGAGATCACGGATATAAGCAGGCATTTCCTCGCGAAGACTCCGCCGGAAAAGCTGCGTCTGAAAAAGGGCGCTGCTCCGGACGACGCGTATTACACGATGATGGGCGCCGCCTGGTGTCTCGCCGAAGCCTGCGCGAAATGTCCGGAGGAGGCTTTCAGTCTCCTTGAAAGCAGATGCCTCGATGCCGTCACGCAGAACAAGGCCATCCAAAAAGCACGGGAGTCTTTCCGCCTGAGCCCCGCGGATAAAGAAAAACTTCTGCAGTTGAAAATCGTCTGAGGTATTACTGTGTGGAAAGTCCCGAACCGGAGATGTCTATTTTTTCACCGAGATAGGTAGGCTCCGGTTTTGTTATGCACTGCACGAAATCCTTGTCGCGCGCGAAAACTTCTCTCGCGCTGTAAAACGGCTGACCGCTGTATATCTTCTGATTCGAGCAGGCGCCGACCGCGGATACGCCGAGGTGTTTCGCAATATAAAGAGCCCTGTACATATGATATTTCTGCGTTACGATTATCATCCTGGATACGCCGAAAATGTCGCGTGCGCGGTACACGGATTCATACGTGGAAAAGCCCGCGTGATCGAGAAAAATGTCGTCTTTCGGCACGCCCTGTTCGACCGCGTAATCCTTCATGCATTTCACTTCATTATAGTAGGCCGATCCATTGTCTCCGGACAGCAGAAGCTTCGGCGCTATGCCTTTTTTATAGAGCGATATCGCGACATCGAGTCTGTCTTTGAGCATCTTGCTCGGCGATCCGTCCGGCTTCACCGCCGCCCCGAGCACGAGGATGCACTGGGCATCTTCGCTTTTCAGATTTTCGATCTGATCCTTGGAGAATGATACCGATGAGTCGGTCACGTTCGCCTCTATCTGCGAACCGCCGGAAATGACCACCACAAAATTGACGATGAGCACCGCCGCGACGATAAAAATTATCAATTTTATTATAAATAAAAGCATCTTTCCGATAACCCGCATTGCTTTCTCCGTTTCTACAATACGTAGCATATCTTAAAGATGCCTTGCTTTCAAGCGTTATTACACTATTGTAATCGTTATTTGACGAGCCTGATATGAGCCGCCACGGCATGCCCGGAAAGGCCTTCCCCGTTCGCCAGGTTTTCCACCAGCGACGCCAGTTCCCTGCTCGCCTGCGAGCTCATGCTCTGGTGTGTGCAGACTTTCAGGAATGTGCCGACCCACACGCCGCCGGTATATCTGGCCGCGCCGAGAGTAGGCAGTGTATGGTTCGTGCCCGAAGCGTAATCCCCGAACACTTCCGCCGTGTTCTGACCTATGAACAGCGAACCGTAATTATGCACTGCAGCCGCCGTTTTTTCCGCGTCCTTTTCAGCCACGCATATTTCCAGATGCTCCGGCGCATAATCGTTGGCGTACTGCACCGCCTCGTCCAGATCGTCCGCCAGAAGCACTTCGCCGTAATCGTTCCATGATCTCGCGGCAATATCTTTTGTATCGAGCGTTTCGAGTTCTTTCTCGACAGCATCGACCACCGCGCGTCCGAGCGCTTCGTCCGTTACTACGGCAATGCCTTTCGCGACTGGGTCGTGTTCCGACTGCGCCAGCAGGTCCGCGGCAATGATCTCCGGGTCCGCTGTACTGTCGGCGATGCACATTACTTCACTCGGCCCCGCCAGAAAATCTATGCCCACTTTCCCGTAGCACTGACGCTTCGCCTCGGTGACGAAACTGTTCCCCGGCCCCACGATCATGTCCACGGGAACGATCTCTTCCGTCCCGTAGGAAACCGCAGCAATGGCCTGAGCTCCGCCCATCGCGTATATTTCCTGTATGCCCGCGATATCCATCGCGACAAGTGTCTTCGGATGCACTTTGCCCGTGCCCTTCATCATCGGCGAGCAGGCGATGCGCCTCTTCACGCCCGCAACTCTTGCCGGGATCCCGAGCATCAGCGCCGTCGAATAAAGCGGATACCCTCCGCCCGGCACGTAGCAGCAGACATTTTCTACCGGTATGACTCTGTGTCCGAGGTGGATCCCTTTCTGCGGCTGGAAATCATCCAGCGCGCTGAACGCGCCCATCTGCGCCCCGGCAAACGCCTCGATATTCGCGGCCGCCGCCTTGATGTCTTCTATTTCTTTTTCGTCGACAACCTCGTACGCCTCCTGGATCTCCTCCGCGGAAACTCTCAGCGAATCTCTTCTGCAGTTATCGAATTTCTCATTCAGCTCGTGTATGACGCTGTCGCCTTCCGCCTTCACCCGTTCTATGATCGCTCTCACATCATCGGTGAGAGTTTCCGCATTCGCCAGCGAACGCGGCCTGGCCTTCTTTATCTCTTTCATTTTATACTCCCGTTATGCGCCCGTTCCCGTGGCGGACGCTTCAGTCACAGTAACGGTTATTTCCTTTCTGCTGATCTTCGATGTATCAGAAGGATCGTGCGCGACTATCTTGATCTTGTATTCGCCTGCAGCCATGAACTTGTATTCCGACGCCTGCGCATATGTGTACGCGCTGCTGTATTCGGTCTTACCCGGCTCCATGATGTAAACCGATGCGTCTGCCGTAATATCCTTCGACCCTATCTTCACGGTAACGCCTGTTACTGCATTCGTACTTCCGACTGTCGCTGTCCGGTCTTCCGCCGAAATGACCGGTGTATCGGCCTTTTTGACCGTGACCTTGAATGTCGCTTTCGTCGTTCCGCGGCAGTACTTGTCGGTAACCGAATAAGTTATCTTATATGTGCCCGGCTTCTTCGTCGAGAAAGCTGCCGTCTCCCACGCACCGTCTTTTCTTATCTGAACACTTGAGACTTTCAGCTCATTCGTGATATTCTGAAGCGCGTTCGTGTTCTTCGCTTTCACTCCTGCTTTAAGATCGTATGACGCCCCGTATTTCACCGACGTCTTCTTTGCGGACGAGATCCTGATGACCGGCTTGCGCAGCTTGAAATTCGGATTTCCCGCCGCCGGATCTGTCGGATCCCAGTTCAGACCCGTGCTCGAAGACGACTTGATAGCTTTCGGCTTTCCGAGCGGCCCCGCTTTTTTGCTGGAATATATGGAAACTTTCGTGCCGGCCGGGCAGTTGTCATATATCCATTTCGCATCTATGCATGCCAGCCTAACGCATCCGTGTGATGCCACCGTGCCGAGCTTGTTGAACTCGGAAGTCGGCTGCGAAGATTTCGTATACTGGTAATACCATACCGAATGGAACAGTACCGAAGTCGTGATATTGGAGCAGTACTGCCCTTTGACATCTTCCATAAGCAGTCCCCAGCGCTGCTTTTTCCCGATGCTGAAGGTCCCCGAAGGCGTCTTCGATCCTCCCGTAGAAACCAGCATCGCGCGGAATGCTTTCCATTTTCCGTCGGTTTTTTTATATACCGTAGCGACATTTCTGTACTTGTTTACTTTTATCCAATATGTTGAGCTCGTCGCTTTGGCGGTCACAGCAGCATGGACATCCGGCGCACTGAACGCAGCCGGTGCAGCAGTCATCGCAAATGCAACTGCGATCATGGATACCGCCGCTATGATCCTTTTTGCTTTATTCATAGAACTTTCCCCTTCTTGCTGAATATAATGTGTTTTTCATTATACCACAGCATCCCGCGATTGAAAAAGGTCATAATTTCATGTGACAATATTTCAACGCAGGCTGCATGGGCCTGCCGGGGTGTTGGGCCGTCCCGGAGCGCGGCGCCTGCCGGGGGTGTGGGGCCGTCCCGGAGCACAGGGGCCTGCCGGGGTGTTGGGCCTGCTGTGGTGTGGGGCCGTCCCGGAGCACAGGGGCCTGCCGGGGCGTTGGGCCTGCCTGCCGGGGCGTTGGGCCTGCCTGCCGGGGCTCCGGGTACCTCAGGATCACGCTCCGTTCACACCACTCGCACCCCGTGAGGCGCTTCCGCGCAATGTATGTCCGCATTACTACTCATGCTCTCACACTTGTGGCATTGTATGTACACGTTATTGCTCTTACTGCGCTCTGAGTAAGTGTATCCAGCTTTTCCAACACGGCTCAAAAAAAGTTAATCGCTCAATTATGCAAAAGTACTGTTTTCAGAAGGTGCTTTGCATAATTTCTTCTCGTTTTTGCGATATATTTCGATATTCATTTAAAATTTCTGCCGGCAGCTTCCATATTCTGACAATTGCTATGCAAAATCAACAGATATCTTTCCTTATTTGCATAATCCAGTCACACATCTGCGTGAATTTCACAAAAATTATGCAAACGACTCCTTGAAATACAGCGTTTTGCATAATTTGAAAATGATTCTATTTTTCCGGTCCATTAAAGCCGCCGCATCTCTCAAAGCGGTGAGAAAGTCTGCCGAGACCCCAAAGACTTTCTTCCATTCCCAGATCGTGAGAAAGTCCGCCATCACCCCAGGGACTTTCTTCCATCCCCCTGTCGTGAGAAAGTCCGCCATCACCCCAGGGACTTTCTTCCTCACCACACTATAATAAGTTGTAAAAATCCGTTCCGCGACCCGGAACGGATTTTATCATCGCCACAAGATGCAGGTATCCGTTCCGCAGGCGGAACGGATACCACCGTCTCCAGAGTCGTGAAAAAGTCCACCATACCCCCAAAGACTTTCTTCCATTCTCAGATCGTGAGAAAGTCTGCTGAGACCCCAAAGACTTTCTTTCATTTCCCCACCCGTGAACACATCCAGCAGGCGCCGTGCCTAACCCTTTCAACAATTTGCTAGTTCAGCCCTCTCAACGCAGACGCGCACGTCGTTGATACCCGCCAGCTCAACCTGCTCCGGCAGGCGCCGTACCCCGCCTTTCCAACAGTATGCCACTCCAGCCCGCTCAACGCGGACGCGCACGTCGTTGATACCCGCCAGCTCAGCCTGTTCCGGCAGGCGCCGTACCCCGCTTTCCAACAGTATGCCAGCCCAGCCCGCTCAACGCGGACGCGCACGTCGTTGATACCCGCCAGCTCAATCTGCTCCGGCAGGCGCCGTGCCTAACCCTTTCAACAATTTGCCACTCCAGCCCGCTCAACGCGGACGCGCACGTCGTTGATACCCGCCAGCTCAGCCTGCTCCGGCAGGCGCCGTGCCTAGCCCTTTCAACGATTTGCCAGTCCAGCCCGCTCAACGCGGACGCGCACGTCGTTGATACCCGCCAGCTCAACCTGCTCCGGCAGGCGCCGTACCCAGCATTTCCAGCAGCGTGCCGGTCCGTCCCACTCAACGCAAGCGCAGGCGCACGGATGCTGCAAACGTGCAGATACTGCAGGTGTGAATACCTGCTTGGATAAAATAATTGTATATTCTCACAATTTTATATAGATTTTTGTGTGATTTTGCATTATATTCTTTAGTAGCAGAATGGTTAATAGCGAATACAGGGAAAGCAGAGGGAAAACAAATGAGCAAGAAAAATTTAGATTGGTCAAATATACCTTTTGATTATGTGGTAACGGATAAAAGGTTCGAGTCGCACTGGAAGGAAGGCGCCTGGGATGCAGGCGGGCTTACTGATGATCCGACGATGCATCTCAATGAGTGCGCGCAGGTGCTTCAGTATTCTCAGTGCTGTTTCGAGGGCCTGAAGGCGTACGAAACAAAGGAAGGCAATATTGTTATTTTCCGTCCGGATCTGAACGCGCAGAGAATGTACGATTCTGAGAAGAGACTGGAAATTCCGCCGTACGATAAAGACCAGTTTGTTGACGCGGTCAAGACCGTGGTCAGAGCAAATGCGGACTGGGTACCGCCTTACGGTTCAGGTGCTTCCCTTTATATCAGGCCGTTTGTGATAGGCAGCGGCATTATGATCGGTGTAGCGCCGGCTCCTGAATTTACTTTCAGGATTTTCTCAACGCCTGTAGGGCCGTACTTCAAGGGCGGCGTCAGGCCTATTTCAGTAATGGTGGCTGATTCGGACAGAGCAGCTCCGAGAGGTACGGGCGACATCAAGGCGGGACTTAACTACGCGATGAGTCTCAGTACAGTAATGGCTGCGCACAGAGCGGGCTTCGACGATTGTATTTATCTCGATCCTGCAACGCAGACCACTATCGAAGAAGCGAGCGGCGCGAACATTATATTCATCGACAAAGACGGCGGGCTTGTTGTTCCTAAATCGAACAGCATACTTCCGTCAGTAACGCGCAGGTCGCTCGTGGACATGGCGAAGGATACTCTGGGCATGAAGGTCACGGAGAGAGTCGTCAGATACGACGAGATAAAAGATTTTGCGGAATGCGGACTCTGCGGAACAGCAGCGGTCATCGCGCCTGTATATAAGATCACCAAGGGCAGCGATGAGATCATCTACGGATCGTCTTCAGAGATCACACCTGTACTTGCGAAGATGCGCAAGACGCTCACTGACATGCAGGTCGGAGATATCCCGGCTCCGGAAGGCTGGGTAGTTCCGGTAGAATAACTGTGGCATCTGATCACAATATCTTACGAAGATATTATAGATATAACTGATTTACAACCGAAACCGGCGGACCATATGGTCCGCCGGTTCCGGTTTGGTAGTTTTACATTATATTATATTGAAAAGTGAAATCTTAACTTATTTAATTATGCTATTTTGTCTTTTTTTTCCTCGTCGTTCCCATCGTTATTTTTTTTTCCGTTTTTTGCCACGATGCCTTCATATCTCTTGTACATAAGTACAGCGACTATTCCGAAGAGGACAGGACCTGCGATCGACCAGATCGTTGTTATTTTATCGCCGTCTATCCAAGGCTCAATAATTGCAAACAGGTTGGCAAAACCGAGCATTGCTGTAACGATTATCGACCAGATCATTGTGCTTGTCTTCGTCTTGAACATCTGGAAAGGTCTGTCGAGATCGTTGAGTGTCTTGAATCTCGGGAATGCGCCCGAAAGGAACATGTAAGGGATAGTCATTCCTACGTTTACCATAGCTGTGAGGATGAGGAAGAACTTCGCCATGGAGTTTCCTCCGAAAGCTACGAGGAAGATCATGATGCATACTACGATGCACTGTACCCACATAGCGTTTACAGGCATTCCGTCTTCTTCTCTGACTTTACCCATTTTGCCCGGCCAGAGCTGATCCGGCGTTCCGTCGATGATCTGCTTGAGCGGTGAATATGTCAGTGTGAAGAATGCTCCGAAGAGTGCGAGCGACATTGCCAGTCCATAGAGTCTGGCAACGAGATGTCCCAGCATTACCTGAGTAGCGACTGTCGCGCCGAACACCTTGCCGAGTCCTACACCGAAGTTTGTCATTACTATATATGAGCAGTTTCCGAGGTTTACCATCGGGTTGGCCATAACGTTCTGCCAGTTCGTGAACGATCCTACGAGGAGGATGAGCAGCGAATAACCGACAACTACGACGCCTGCAGCGATGAGCACGCCCTTAGGGAATGTTTTGTTAGGGTTTTCTGTTTTATCTACGAGTCCGCCGACTGCCTCGAGGCCGCCGTATGCGAACAGTGCGTATACGATGAATGCGAGCATCAGGATAGGGTTTCCTGCATAATCAGGGTTGGTCGAATGAGCGAGTGAGCTGATGCCGTGGAACGGTTCAGCAAACTGTCCGTGGTTTCCGATCACGATAACGATGGAGCCGACCAGTACGATGATGTTTGTCAGTACTACAGCAGTACCGCCTATCGATGTAACTTTCTTTATCTTATCGAGTCCCTTTGTACATGTAAATGTTACGAGTATGATGAACAGTACACCCAGCACACCGAGTGCTCTCGGTCCGGAAAGAGCCTGGATCCCCAGGAGATGCCAGGACTGTGTTGTGTCTGCGCCGAACAGTGCGTTCGATACAGGTACCCAGAGTCCGAAACCTACGTTTACCATCCAGATAACGTATGATGTGTACCACATGAATGTGCCGATAAATGCGTATTTAGGTCCTACTGATTTTTCCATCCATGAATAGATACCGCCTGTTTCTTTTTTGAATGCGGAACCATATTCAGCTACCATGAAAGCATATGGAATGAAGAATGTGATGCCTGCGAGTATGAACCAGGGAATTGATGCATAACCCATTTTGTAAAATGCTCTCGGAATATTGTTGAAGCCGTAAACTGATGTAAAGATCATCAGGATCAGCGACATGAGTCCGAGTTTTTTCGCGTCAACTTTTGCCATTGTGACTTTCCTCCTAATAATGAATAATGTTATAGAATAGTGGTAATAGTGCGATGAACTAGTTGAGATTCTCCGGATTCAGACATGCCAGCTCCGGAATGACGAACCTGCCGTCTTTTCTGATGAGCTGATCATCGAAGTAGATCTCCCCGCCTCCGAAATCTTCGCGCTGTATCAGCACGAGATCCCAGTGTATCGCGGAATCGTTTCCGTTGGGAGCGTCTTCGTATGACTGTCCCGGTGTGAGGTGGATGCTGCCGCTTATCTTCTCGTCGAAGAGCGTATCCTTCATCGGATTGAGTACATAAGGGTTGATCCCGAAGGAGAACTCCCCGAAGTATCTCGCGCCCTCGTCTGTATCGAGGATCTTGTTGATCCTTTCCGTGTCGTTAGCCGTAGCTTCCACGATCCTGCCGTCCTTGATAAGGAATCTGATGTTTTCAAAGGTAAATCCCTGCTGTTCCGAAGGGGTGTTATAAGCTATCGTTCCGTTCATCGATTCTCTGACAGGTGCGGTATAAACTTCTCCGTCCGGAATGTTCATCGTGCCTGCGCATTTGACCGCCGGTATGCCTTTGATGGAAAATCTCAGGTCTGTTCCCGGTCCCGTGATCCTGACCTTGTCGGTCCTGTTCATGAGACTCACGAGCTTTTCCATTGCTTTGCCCATCTTCTCGTAGTCGAGCGTGCACACGTCGAAATAGAAATCCTCGAAAGCTTCCAGACTGCTGTTGGAGAGCTGAGCCATAGCATGATTCGGATAACGGAGTATTACCCATTTCGTGTTGTTGACTCTGTAGTTCAGCGTCGGCGACATATACTTCAGATACTTGTTCATATTGTCGCCCGGTACGTCTGACAGCTCGGATACGTTGTCTGTACCCTTCACTTTGATGTAGCAGTTCATCTGCTTCATCTGTGCGAGCTGTATCTCGTTTTCGAGTTTGATCTGTTCATCCGGCGCCTGCATGAGGATCGATCTCATGATGCGTGAATCTCTGTTCCTTACGAACGGTATCCCTCCCGCTTCATATACATCGTCCACGATCTTCGTGACAAGACCCTTGGTAGCTTCGCCCTCATAATCAATGAGAACTTTTTCGCCCGGCTGCACATTCGTCGAATAGTTTACGAGCAGATTCGACAGCTTATTGATCCTTTCGTCCATAGTTATGTTTCCTCTGAATCATTTGGTGGTTTTATATTAAATACATACACTTTTGCCTGGATTTCTCCGGCAAGTGTCATTATATCCAATAAAAAAAGCGTGTCAACCCCTTGAAAAACAGGCGTTTCCACGCTTTAAGTCATTTTTGACTTGACTTTTGTCGAGCAACTTTTGCTTTAAGTCGAATCCAACTTATATGCCCAATTTTAAGTTATTTATGACTCAGAAATTAAATTTTGTTTTTTTTTGTTTTTTTGGAATTCGTGCTCAAAGTATCCGGGCACCGGCAATTTTTATCACGTACTTTATCACGTATTCATTACGTTATATACGAGCTGCCCGGCAAAAGTCACAGCCAGGACCAAGAGCACGACAAGCGAAATATTCGCGACTTTGTCGAACGACCTTTCCTGCGCTTCAGACAGTCCGCCGGTTTTCTGCACCTTTGACGCCAGCGAAGCGAGATACAGCCAGTAGAATACGTAATAGACGAGACATGCGACCATTACCGCATAGCATATCCGCGCCCACTGCACATTTCCGGGTCCGCCCATCTGACCGTAGTCTATCCAGATCAGCGCCGCGAAAAGCACCGCCCAGATGACGCACCTCTTCGGACCCATATAAATATTATCCTTCATTTTCTTCTTTAATCCGTTCATTTTCCCTTCTCTTTCATCTTGCCGATGCCGTATTTGCGCATCAGCCTTGACGCCTTTGTCTGCGACATTCCCATCGCGCCGGCTATCTTGTACGAACTTCCGTACTGCCGGTACGCCTCTTCAAGCATGCGCCTTTCATAAGTTTCCACAGCATCGTCGAAATCCGGCGGCAGCTGCGCGTCGAAACTGCCGAGCGGCGCTATTATCGTATCCGGCAGATCCGCTGTTTCAATGACGTTTTCCTTCGAAGTGACTATCACCCGCTCGACCGCATTCTGCAGTTCGCTGACATTGCCCGGCCACTCGTATTTCCGCAGCGCGTACCGCGCCTTGTCCGAAAAACTCTTGTTCATGTGATACTGGTAATTGAACCTGGCAGCGAAATAATCCAGGAGAACATCAAAATCCTCCTTCCGCTCCTTGAGCGTCGGTATGTTGAACTCGATGACTCTGAGGCGGTAATACAGGTCTTCTCTGAACCGTCCGTCTTTGATCTGGTTCTCGAGGCTCATGCTCGTGGCGGATATTATCCTCGCGTTCACTTTCCTCTCCTTGGCCGCGCCGAGCGGCACATAAGTCCCGTCCTGTATCATCCGCAGGATCTTTCCCTGCACGGACAGAGGCATCATCCCGATTTCATCTATAAACAGAGTCCCGCCGTTCGCGATCTCGGCCAGTCCCGCTTTGCCGGTCCCGCCTATGTCAGGCCCGGCGCCCGGAAGATAGCCGAATAAAACTGCCTCCATCTGATTCTCGGGAACAGCGGCGCAGTCGATCGCCACGAATTCTCCCTTCGATCTTTTGCTGCTCTCGTGGATGAATTTTGCGAGAGTGCTCTTTCCCGATCCCTTTTCACCGGTGATCAGTATCGTGGAGTCGAATGTCGAGATCCTCTCTATCGTCATCTTTATTTCATTCATCTTCTGACTGATGAAGACCATGCTGTCGCCGGTCCGTTCTTCGCCGGAGAAATAATCGGCAGGCTCGTCGGAAGTCCTTCTGTCGTCGTAGATGGCTTCGATCACATACTTTATATCGCCGTCGCTGTCCGTGACAGGTGTAGTAATGATGGCGTAGTCCTCCCCGGACTTGTCCTGCTTTTCCACAATTACAGTCCTTTTCAGCTCAAGCACGCGGGGGAGCGCCGTTATCCGGTCGACATACACCGGATCGGTATCATAAAGACTTTTTCCTTCATATGAGGCGGCGCCTTCCATAAACAAATCGGCAAAACCGCGGTTGCAGTAAATGATATTGCGTTCCGTGTCAAATACACACACGCTCACCTGAAGTGTGTCTATTATATTTTTGAAGAATGTGTTTTCATCCGCCATAGTATATTTCTCCTGCTGAAATTGTATCATTGGAAAGACCCGATTACAAGATTTTAGCGCCGAAGACACTTTACACACCGCCTGCCAGCCTATAAAATGTTAATGTCAGAGTTTTTTACGGAGGGAGACACATCATGGATTTCAATCAGGAAGTCGAGTCGTATAAAGACGATATCATATCAGACGTTCAGAAACTGATAGCAATAAAAAGCGTCAAAGAAAAGACGGGAAAAGAAGGCGCGCCTTTCGGCGACGGCATCTCGCAGGCTCTCGGCTTCTGTCTTGACCTCGCGTCATCCATGGGCTTCAAAACGAAAAATATCGACGGTTACTGCGGATATGCCGAATACGGCGAAGGCCCGTCATATATCTGCGCGGTCACGCACCTCGATACTATTGAGGAAGGCCGCGGCTGGAAACACGACCCGTTCAGCGGCGATATCGAAGACGGAAAAATATACGGCCGCGGAGCCATCGACAACAAGGGTCCGGCAGTCACTCTTCTGTATGCGCTGAAAGCGCTTGCCGACAGCGGCGTGCAGCCCGGCAGAAAGATCCGCGTGATCTTCGGGACAGATGAAGAAGGCGGCCTCAGCACCGACTCTCTCTACCGCGATATGATGCATTACCTGAAGAAAGAAGCTCCGCCGCTGATGGGTTTTACCATCGAAGCTAATTTCCCGGCGGTCTACGCGGAAAAGGGACTGCTGTTCACGCAGTTCACCAAAAAGATCATGCAGCCTGACGATGAAAAAGTTCTATATATCAAAGGAGGCGTGCAGCCGAATACCGTGCCGGCATACTGCAAAGCCAAGCTGATCACGAACGACCGCAGCGCCATCATTGAAAAAATCAGAAAATACGCTCTCGACAACATGCTCGACTTCAACGTCGACATGGAAGAGGACGGTATAATAGTTGAAGCCTTCGGCAGTGAAGTTCACAGCGGCTGGCTCGAGTCCGGCAAAAATGCCGCGCTCATGATCATCAGACTGCTGGCCGAAACACGCTTCGGCGGGAGCGATATGGCGGAGACCATGCAGTTCCTGATCGACAAGCTCGGGAGCGGCATCTACGGCGAGGGCCTCGGCATCGAATACGAAGACGAATTTTCCGGCAAGCTCACGCACAATCTCGGCGTGATAGATTTCGACAACCGCTTCATCAGAGTGGACCTCGATTTCCGCTATCCGGTCACCTGCGACTTTGAAGAGTCTATGGAAGTAATAAAAGAAGCTTTCGGAAAGGCCGGCTTCGATCTGAAGATCTGCTGCAGCCTGAAGCCGATATATTATCCTCCGCGCGATCATTTCGCGATCAAGCCTCTCGTGGAAGCCTACCGCGCGATCACCGGAGATGTCACCGAACCTATTGCCATAGGCGGCAGCACATATGCCAAATCGATGACCAACATCGTCGCCTTTGGGCCGGTATTCCCGGGCGAAAAACAAGTTGCCCATACAGTGGACGAGTACGTCAAGATCGACGACCTCATGCTGATGGGCAAGATATATGCGAAAGCTCTTTACGACCTTTCCAACGTATGATCAAAAATTTCTTTCGAGCAGTCTGACCAGTGTGCAGACTGTTTCGTTTCTCGGCACCGGATATCCGGCTGCCCGCGCGCGGCGGACGATCTCGCCGTTCAGGCAGTCTATTTCCGTGCGCCTGCCGTTCATTATGTCCTGAGCCATCGACGGGAAATGCCCTTTATGCGTGACCATTATCGTGCGGGCGCGGGCGAAAGCCGCCTCCCGGTCGACATTCACGCCGAGCTTTTCCGCCAGTCCCAGAGTCTCCTCCATGATATCGAACACGAGCCTTTCCCCGTCTTCGACTTCACAGAATCTGCTCTGCGGCAGACGCGTAAGAGCGGACACCGGATTGAACCCGCTGTTGAGAGCGGCCTTCCCCCAGATGGCGCCGTACACATCATCCGCGATTTCCGCAGTCAGTCCGCAGGCGTTCATCACGCCGCACACCTCGTGCAGTAATGCGCAGTCACTTTCATCGGCCATGCCTATGTACGCCTTTCTGTCTGTGCCCATCGTTCTGATCTCCCCCGGGCCTGTGACCGCCCCCGGCATCGTGAGCGCCCCGCAGATTATATGATCACGCGGAACGAACTTCTCCGTGCGTTCAACGTTCCCGAGCCCGTTCTGCAGAGTCATGAGATAAGTATCGCCGCCGATCATCCCGCGGCATTTTTCCAGCACAGCGGACGAGTCCTGCGCCTTGGTGAACAGGATCACCAGATCGAACGGATCATGAAGCTCACCCGCCATCGCAGTTCTGACCTTTACGTATATATCCTTCTCATCCCACAGCATATGAATGCCGTGCAGGCGGATCGCCTCTTCAGTTTCTCTTCTGCCGGCGGTGACCATCGTCACGTCTTCGCCTCCGTCCGCGAGACACGCGCCGAAAAGCATCCCCATCGCGCCCGTGCCTATTACTGCAATTTTCATCTCCGTATCCTTTCTTTTTGTGTTCTACACACAATATAATGCCTCTTATTTATGTGATTATCAAACTTTTTCTTTACATCCCCTGCCGAAAGTGTTAATATAGGGACAATCACTAAAGAAAGGACGCACTTACAAATGCATATTTCAGCATTTACAGCAGCATACGCTTACTATTATTCTTACTACTATTTCGGTAAGAAGAGTTTGGCTGTTGTGAAATGACGTATGCTGTCGTCCCGATAACATAATTGAGATCATTGTCCGCAGGCGAACTCAGCCTGCGGATTTTTTTACGTCATCACAAACCATTATATAAAGCCGGGGAAGCCGGCAGGAGGAAAGTAAAATGATAATAATACTGAGGGAGAATCCCGAACAGAAGCAGCTGGAAAATCTCGTCTCATGGCTGAAGAGCATGGGCCTTGATATCCATTACAGCAAGGGCGTCAACAAAACCATCATGGGTCTTATCGGCGATACCGCTTCTGTAGACATGGATCTGATCCAGGCGCTCGACATCGTCGAAAAGGTTATGAGAGTCACTGAGCCTTACAAGAACGCCAACAGGAAATTCCATCCGCAGGACACAGTCGTCACCGTCGGCAGCGGCGAGAACGAAGTGAAGATCGGCGGAGGAAATTTCCAGATCATCGCCGGCCCGTGTTCGGTTGAAAGTGAAGAGCAGATCATCGAAGTAGCCAAAGCCGTCAAAGAGGCGGGCGCGGGACTGATGAGAGGCGGCGCCTTCAAGCCGAGGACTTCGCCTTACTCGTTCCAGGGACTGCGCGGTGAGGGACTCGATCTTCTCAGCCTGGCCAAGAAAGAAACCGGTCTCCCGATCGTAACTGAAATCATGGATCTGTCCCAGCTCGATCTCTTCGAAGACGTCGATGTCATCCAGGTCGGAGCGAGGAACATGCAGAACTTCGAACTCCTGAAGGAACTCGGTCATCTCGACAAGCCGATCCTGCTCAAGCGCGGACTCTCCAGCACGATCGAAGAGCTCCTCATGAGCGCGGAATACATCATGTCGGGCAGGAACCAGAATGTCATCCTCTGTGAAAGAGGCATAAGAACATTCGAAACAATGACCAGAAACACTCTCGACCTTTCCGCCATTCCGGTGCTCAAGGAAAAGACACACCTGCCGATCATCGTCGACCCGTCGCATGCTACCGGCATCAACAGCCTTGTAAAGCCTATGGCCATGGCGGCCACAGCGGCAGGCGCGGACGGACTTATGATCGAAGTGCACAATGACCCGGCACACGCGCTCTGCGACGGACCTCAGTCGCTCAGACCGGAGCAGTTCGCAGACGTCGTCAAAGCGGTCGAGGCGATACGCCCGTTCGCATTCGGAGTACAGCAGTAATATCGGAGGAAAGTGAAATGATGATAGGAGTAGTCGGTCTCGGCCTCATCGGCGGATCGATGGCAAAAGCAATAAACAGTCTGCAGGACCATTCGGTATACGGATACGATATAGATGAAACGGTCATCCGCAAAGCTGTCCTGGTCAACGCCATAGAAGAAGAACTGAAACCGGATATGATCCCTCTGTGCGATCTGATAATCATCGCGCTCTATCCGAAGGACGCGGTAGCTTTCGTGGAAAAATACCGGGATGATATCAAGGAAGGTTCTGTTATAATGGACACATGCGGAGTGAAGAAATGCGTATGTGACGGCATTGAACCGATCGCCCGAGAAAAAGGTTTCTGGTACATCGGCGGACATCCGATGGCGGGCATAGAACACGCCGGCTTTGACCACGCGAAAAAAGCCCTCTTCCAGAATGCCTCGATGATATTACTGCCGATGAAACGCACGC
Source organism: Eubacteriaceae bacterium (assembly GCA_022652985.1). Taxonomy (GTDB): domain Bacteria; phylum Bacillota; class Clostridia; order Peptostreptococcales; family Anaerovoracaceae; genus JALCRY01. The sequence goes on from JALCRY010000005.1 coordinate 24,998, forward strand.
CTATCGAGGTCGTCGACATCATCAAGCAGCTGGTCGAAAAGATCGGTTTCACTAACGTCGAGATCACGGAAGCAGACGAACATGATGAGATCATCGCCTTCACTTCACAGCTTGCGCACGTGCTTTCGAGCGCGTACATCAAAAGCCCTACGGCGGAAAAACACAGAGGTTTTTCTGCGGGGAGCTACAACGACATGACGCGTGTGGCCAATCTGAACGAGGACATGTGGACGGAACTGTTTCTCGAGAATCCCGACAATCTCGCCAACGAGATCGACGGACTGATCGAAAGACTGCACGAATACAGCGCCGCGATCAGAGACAATGACGAGACACGCCTCCACGATCTCCTGAAAGCAGGACGCGAGCGCAAGACCCTTATAGACAAAGAAACGTTCTGATTGGAGATATTGCATGAACAAGATAACGATCAATACCGCTGTACCGTACGATGTAGTAATGGAAAGAGGTCTGCTGTCGAGAGCGGGCGAACTCGCGCTTGGTGTTTCGGACCAGTGCAAGGTGTGCATCGTCACCGATGAAAACACGCACAGGCTGTACAATGACACCGTCGCGGAATCTATGGCGCTCAGCGGATTCGACGTTTACAAAATAACTTTCCCGGGCGGGGAGATGACAAAAACGATCGACTATTTCAGCACTCTGCTCGAATTCCTCGCCGAAAACCAGTTCACCAGAAGCGACATGCTCGTTGCACTCGGCGGCGGAGTGATAGGCGATCTGACAGGTTTTGCCGCCGCTTCGTATCTCAGAGGCGTAGGCTTCATACAGATCCCGACCACGCTTCTGGCGGCAGTCGATGCCTCTGTGGGAGGCAAGACGGCGATCAACCTGGTCGCGGGGAAAAATCTGGCCGGTGCCTTCCACCAGCCGAAGCTGGTCATCTACGACCCGGCGACCGCGGAAACTCTCTCGCACGATATTTTCCTGGACGGGCTGGCGGAAGCGGCCAAATCCGGAGTCATTGAAGACAGGGAGCTTTTTGAATACATACTGGCAGCTGACGAACCGCCGTTCAGCGAGTTTGTGATGAGACTCGTCGACAGCTCGGTCAGGGTAAAGGCGAAGCTGGTAGAACAGGATGAGCACGACGGCGGAGTCAGGCAGCTCCTCAACTTCGGGCATACATCGGCGCACGCCATCGAAAGGCTGAGCAATTACGACATCAGCCACGGACATGCCGTCGCGACAGGCATGCTCATAGCCTCCAAAGCCGCGCTCGTAAACAAATGGTCCCGTTCAGACTGTTATTCTCAGATAAAAACTTTCCTCGTGAGATACGGTTATGATACGGAATGCAGATTCACTCCGGAACAGATGGCTGCGGCAGCATCCGTCGACAAGAAGAGAAGAGGCGACACAATATCGGTCGTCATTCCGCTCGACATAGGAGAATGCGCGCTCATGGACATCCCGGCCTCCGGTCTGGTCGATTTTTTCAAAGCAGGTATATAAATGAACATCAGGATAACACCACATGTACTTAAAGGAAATATAGAGGCCGTGCCTTCCAAGTCCCAGGCGCACAGAGTCCTTCTCGCAGCAGCTCTAGCAGCAATGCAGAGCGGTGAGGAAACTGGGTTCCGCATCAGCGGGACTTCCGAAGACGTCAGGACGACAGCACGGTGTATAAAAGCGCTCAGAGAGGCGGCGGCAATTCCCCGGAAACCTCTGCTTACAGACTGCGGCGAATCCGGCACGACGCTGAGATTCCTTCTGCCGGTATGCGCGGCGCTCGGAATAGACACGACATTCACCGGACACGGCAGACTGCCCGCAAGGCCGCTTTCTCCGCTCAGAGAAGAGATGGAAAGGCACGGTGTGACATTTTCCGACCCCGACGACAAAGGTTCATCCGCAGCTGCGCCTATCTGCAGGATACAGGGCAGACTGAGCGGCGGAGAATTCCGGCTGGCCGGCAATGTCAGCTCGCAGTTCATCAGCGGGCTCTTTTTTGCTCTGCCGCTTCTGAAAGAAGGAGGCTCCGTCGTCATTACGACCGAACTGGAATCCACGCACTACATCGATATGACGCTGGATGTCCTCAGAGACTTCGGGATCGTGATCGAGCTCGCAAACAAAGGCCCTGACGGCATCGGCAATACTTATACTGCAGCCGGCGGACAGCATTTCGTTTCGCCGGGAACAGTCGAACCGGAAGGAGACTGGTCAAACGCGGCATTCTGGCTCGCGGCCGACAGCCTCGGGTCGGACATCGGCATTACCGGCCTCAGTCTCGGCTCGTCTCAGGGCGATAAAGAAATACTCAGAGTGATCAGAGACATCGAAAGCAGCGACGTCATCGATGCGAAAAATATCCCGGATCTCGTACCGATCATAGCGGTCCTGGCTGCTGTGAAACCGGGCACACGCACGATTACCAACGCGGCCAGACTGCGCCTCAAGGAAAGCGACCGGCTCGCGTCCATGGCAAAATGCCTGAGCGCGCTCGGAGCTGACATAACAGAACGTCCGGAAGGACTTATTATCAGAGGCGCCGGCAGACTGACCGGCGGGACCGCGGACGGATGCGGGGATCACCGGGTAGTAATGGCCATGGCGATAGCCGCAACTGTTGCGGACGGTCCGGTCATCATAAAAGGCGCGGAAGCGGTCGCCAAATCATACCCGGGATTTTTCAGGGACTTCCGGAAGCTCGGCGGCATTGCGGAACGGATTTAAGGAGGTCACGGCATGCAGTCGCAGTTCGGAAACAATGTCAAAGTTACAATCTTCGGAGGCTCCCACGAGCCTGAGATCGGATGTATCATAGAAGGTCTTCCCGCAGGTGTCATGTCTGAAATAGACATGGACGAGCTGCAGGCGTTCCTCGACAGGCGCGCTCCGGGCCGGAACGAATTCTCTACGCAGAGAAAAGAGTCCGACGTACCGCTGGTAAGATCCGAGGATCCCCTGACGCTGGTCATCCGCAATAAAGATCAGCATCCGGGCGATTACAAGAAGCTTGCCTCGGTCCCGAGACCGGGACATGCTGATTTCACAGCCCGCGTAAAATACGGCGGTGCACTTGAAATGTCGGGAGGCGGCCCTTTCTCGGGACGCATGACGGCCCCGCTGTGCATCGCGGGCGGGATCGCGAAACAGCTGCTGAAGAAGAAAGGCATTACTGTATGCGCAAGGATAAACGCCATACACGGCATATGCGACATACCGCTCGACCCCGTGAACATTACCGCGGCAGTGCTCGAGGAGATCGCTGCCAAGGATTTTCCTGTCTTTGACGACGAAGCGGGCATGGAGATGAAGGACGAGATCAGGACCGCAAGGGCCGAAGGAGATTCCGTCGGCGGCATCGTTGAGGTCTATGTGCTCGGATGTCCGGCCGGTGTCGGCGGACCTATGTACGACGGCGTCGAATCCGCGATGGCTGCTGTTTTCTTCGGGATACCTGCTGTGAAGGGCGTGGAATTCGGCGCCGGTTTCTCAGCCGCCTTTATGAGAGGCTCCGAGAACAACGACCCGTTCTGCCTCAGAGACGGCAAAGTCGCGACGATGACCAACAACTGCGGCGGGATACTCGGCGGCATAACAGACGGCATGCCGATAATCGCCCAGCTGGCGTTCAAGCCGACACCGTCGATTTCTATCGAACAGGATTCGGTGGATCTCGATAAGATGGAACCCGCAAAACTCGTTATCGGAGGAAGGCACGATCCGTGCGTCGTACTCCGCGCGGTGCCCGTGGCCGAAGCGGCAGCGGCGCTCGCGATACTTGATCTGATGTCAGAGGAGAATGCACATGGAAAAAAATAATCTCGACCTCCTCCGCGAGGAAATAGACGCGATCGACACTGAATTGATCGAGCTCTTCAAAAGGCGTCTCGGCACGGCCGGCCGCATCGCGGAATATAAAAAGGCAAACGGACTGCCCGTAGCCGATGAGAAACGCGAAATGAAGGTACTCGAAAAGATAGCGGAAAAGGCGGGTGCGGAATACGCGGAATACGCGCAGGAACTTTACCGCACGATGTTCAGAGTCTGCAGAGAATATGAAAGCAGAGGGATGTGAAATGTCTTACGGACTCGTCGGTGAAAAACTCGGACACAGCTATTCGAAAATAATACATGAAAAGCTCGGGCTCTACAGCTACGGGCTTTTTGAGGTGCCGCGCAGTGAGTTCGGCGCTTTCATAGACGCGCGCGGATACAGCGGACTAAATGTCACAATTCCGTACAAGCAGGAAGTCATAAGCCATCTGGACAGCATCGACGCGGCGGCAAAGGAGATCGGCGCGGTGAACACGCTCTGCTTCCTCAGCGCAAACGGGACCGCGGCCGGAGATATTCTGACCGGGGCCAATACAGATTATTACGGCTTCCTTTATATGGCGGACAGGGCCGGGATCGATTTTGCGGGACAGCATGTCCTGGTCCTCGGCACCGGCGGTGCGAGTCTCATGGTGCAGAAGGCAGTAATGGACAAGAACGCGAAGTCGATCACTGTCGCCTCAAGGTCGCAGCACGCAGGTGTGGTCACATATGATGAACTTTCCGCTGACAGCGCGCTGCGCCGGTCTGTCGGCATCATCGTGAATGCGACGCCTGTCGGAACATACCCGGACAACTATGCCTCAGTCCTGGATCCGGGCGATTATCCGTCATGCGCGGGAGTGCTCGATCTGATCTACAACCCGTTCCGGACCAGACTGCTCCTCGAAGCCGAGGCGCATCATATTCCCAGCTCCAACGGACTCCCTATGCTGGTCGCGCAGGCTGTGAAATCCGCTGAACTCTGGACCGGCAGAAAACTCATGGACAAAACCGCCGCTATTATCGCGGAGCTTAAACGCGAGCTCGGTAATATTGTCCTGACCGGGATGCCGGGATGCGGAAAATCTACTGTGGGCCGCGCGCTTGCAGACCTGCTCGGCCGTAAAATGATCGACACTGACGAAGAAATAGAGAAACGCACCGGCAGGCATCCTGCCGAAATAATAAACGAAGACGGCGAAGCCGCTTTCCGCAAAATCGAAACAGAGATCATCAGAGACATCTGCCGGGAAAACAGCCTGGTCATATCGACCGGCGGCGGCGCGGTCCTGCGGCAGGAAAATGTCGACGCTATGCGCCAGAACGGGACCGTGTTCTTCATAGAAAGAAAAATTGAGAATCTGGCCGCCGACAAAAGGCCGCTGTCCGGAGACCTGGAAAAACGGCGCGCGCTGTACGGCAGAAGGCTGCCTATGTACATGAACGCCGCCGATCATACAGTCGACAACAACGGCTCTGTGGAAAAAACCGCAAAAGCAGTCATCGCTCTGCTGGGCTGATGACATGTTCTGTTTTGAATTTCATATTTCAAATATGAAATCGTATTTTTATGACGTTCTGTCTTTCTTATATTATACTGTAAATATGATCTTTGAAATTTGGGGATTTTTCTGTACATCCGTGCCATTATTATTTTGGCACGGTATTTGCTTATATCATATAGTAGAACGTATAACAGAAACGGAGGTTTAAATAATGTCGAATAAATATTCAGAGGAAGAAGTACAGACTTATGTTGCCGGCCTGATAAGCCGCGCAAAAGAAGCACAGGAAGTCATCAACGGCTATACGCAGGAACAGGTGGATAATCTTGTTTCCATCATAGCTTATAAAATGACGCGTCCGGATGTGGAAAAACAACTGGCTGAATTCGCGCTCAAGGATACTGAGCTTGGTGATATCCCTTCAAAAATCGGGAAAATCGAAATCAAGGTCAAAGGCGTTTATTCTGAAATCAAACATGCAAAAACCGTAGGCGTGATCGAAGAGATCCCTGAACGCGGTCTTAAACGCATTGCCAAGCCGGTAGGCGTCATCGGCGCTCTTATCCCGAGCACACAGCCGGAAATGATCCCTATTACAACCGCAATGATGACGGTAAAAAGCAGAAATGCTGTAGTTATCGCACCGCATCCGCGCGGCCGTTACACTTCGGAACTCGCTATCAACATGATGCGCGATATCCTGAAAGAAAACGGATGCCCGGAAGATATTCTTGTTTGCTGTGATCCGGATCATGTCACAGTCGATGTAACAAATGAAATAATGAAGCAGTCTGATCTGGTAATCGCTACGGGCGGCGCAGGCATGGTAAAAGCCGCATATTCTTCGGGAACACCTGCATATGGTGTAGGCGCCGGCAATGCAGTAATGTGCATAGACGATACAGCAGATCTTAAAGATGCCGCGCATAAGATCATGATGAGCAAGACCGGAGATCTGGCAGCAGGATGTTCATGCGACAATTCTCTGATCATCTTCGACAGCGTTTACGATGAAATGATCAAAGCTCTGGAAGCAGAAGGCGGATATATGTGCAAGGGGAAAGAACATGATAAGATCCGCAGCGCTATATTCCCGGAATGGCCTTCCAACAACACGATCAACCGTAACATAGTGGCTAAGCCTATTGACGTGATCTCCAAGATTTCCGGAATATCTGTTCCAAAGGCGACTAAATTTATCATGGCAGAGGAAACCGGCGCCGGATTCGATTATCCGCTTTCCGGTGAAAAAATGTGCATGACGCTGGCAGTATACCGCGTCAAAACACTTGATGAAGCTATAAAACTTCTCAATAATATCCACGCTTATTCAGGAGCAGGACATTCATGCGGTATCTATTCCAACAATCAGGATAATATCCTCAAGTTCGCTCTGGAAACAAAGACGGCGCGTGTAAACAATAACCTGCCGAACAGTGTTGTCAACACAGGCAACTGGATGGCAGGACATCCGTTCTCACCGTCGCTCGGATGCGGCACATGGGGCGGCAATATCGCTTCAGAAAATATTACACTCAAGTTCTATATGAACAACACATGGCTCGCTACCGGTATCGACAGAAAGGCTCCGACAGACGAAGAGCTCTTCGGAGATACAGGTGTAATGAATAACTAATTGGTTTCAGTTTAACTGTACATAGTTTCACTCCAGTATCACAAAAAACATCCGCTGCTATTCACCGGCGGATGTTTTTTATATGTCTGATTATTTTTCGTTAAGCTTGCGCCATAATGTCGTTTTCCCGATGCCCAGCTTTCTTGAAACTTCGTCCTGATCACTGCATCTGTCCATCTCCTGCTGTATCACGGATTTCTCAAATTGCGCCACAGCGCCTTTCAGCCCGTGTTCAAAAGAAATATTCACACTCCACTGCGGCTGGTTTTGCGCCGATTCTACCAGTAAAGTCTTTTCAATGCTGTCATCAAATTCCGAAAGAAAAGATGTAAAGATCTGCTCTTTTTCCAGCTTGATCCCTTTGCTCACGCTGCTGAGAACGACTAACCGTTCCACTATATTCTGCAGTTCTCTGACATTTCCCGGCCAGCTGTAATCAATAAGCCATTGCAGGTATTCATCCCAGCCATCAGGCAGACCGTTCATATAATTGACGGCGTAATTCTCAGCCAGCGGTTTTATATCAGAGCGGCGCGCGCGCAGAGGCGGAATGATAAGATTGAACACGTTTATCCGATAGTACAGATCTTCTCTGAATTCTCCTTTGCCGACTTTTTTCAAAAGGTCATGATTGGTTGCGCTGATGATCCTGACATCGATAGAAATGATTTTGCTGCCTCCGACCCGCATTATTTCACGCTCCTGGATCACCCTAAGCAGTCTGGCCTGAAGTTCAAGCGGGACTTCTCCTATCTCATCAAGAAATAAGGTGCCGCAGTCCGCAAGTTCGAATAAGCCCTTCTTGCCCTGTTTCCGCGCACCGGTAAAAGCACCTTCCTCATATCCGAATAGTTCACTTTCCAGAAGTTCCGCCGGTATGGCCGCGCAGTTTACGGCCACGAAAGGTCCGTCGGCCCTGCCGCTTTCATTATGAATGCCCTGCGCAAACATTTCCTTGCCGGTACCAGATTCTCCTTCGATCAGAACACTGGCATCGGAATGCGCGATCAGAGCAGCCATATCTTTGACCTTATTCATCCCCTTGTCGCAGGTGATGATATCATCCAGATAATGTCTGGCTTCAAACCCCCTTGTATGGATCTCATGACGTATCTGTTTCTGCATCTCCTGGATCTTCGTAACATTTTCAAATGTGCTCACGACGCCGACAAATTTATTATCGCGTATGATCTGCCTGTGGCTTGTAGCCAGAAGTTCCCTCTTATGCTTTTTTACATAGCTTATCTCCGTCAGCTCCCGCGAAAAAACTTTCCGGTATGACTCATCTTCCAGTGCATTGCTTCCCATGGTGTCATCGTTCTTCTGCCTAGGCGCATCCAGAAATGCAGCAGCCGGGTCGTTGCAGATAATGATATTCTTTTTATCATCCGTAACTATCACGCCTTCCGACAATGAATTGAAAGCCGCTTCCAGACGCGCCGCATTATCTTTCTGATTTTGTGATTCCCTCAGGATATCGATCGTCTCTTCAAATGCTTTATGAACGCTATATTCTCCTGCACTGACTTCAAGGCCGTTCAGACCGAGTGAATTGGCATACCTGACAGCGACATTTCCTCCTATGACTGTCCTGATATGGTTTTCCATGGCATCATTTACCGCTTTAAAGATGTCTCCCTCATTTGTGAATGTATATTGTACGATCCTTACCCCGTACATTTTTTCTATATCTCTGATATTCGGTATGTCGGCTCTGTAATGGATAAACGCGGCAGTTTTGACTGAAGGCGGCAGCTGATCGATCACCTGGAGTACGTCGAACGGGGTTATCGGAATAGTAATGACCGGGATATTTACTACCTTCCGTATGAATGCAGCTGTCCCGCCGCGGCTCAATATAGCATCTACTTTCGTTTCTATTTCCAGAGCTTTCACCGCAGCATCATCGAATGACGCGTAATAATCAAGTGCCTCAACGCCGTTTTCTTTAGCGACTTTTTTGAATATTTCCGACATCATAGGGTATGTCGCGATCAGCGCCAGTGTCTGTTTCTGCATAAAATTATTTTTATTATCCATATTAATTATCTCCTCTGCGCTGATACTAAAACGAGAAAGCACAGCAGCCTGCGCTTTCTCTGAACACACTCCCGGGATGATCAGCCTTTGATTTTTTCTATTGCCACAGCAATATATACTGTAGCGCCGACCATTGGATTATTACCCATGCCAATAAACCCCATCATTTCCACATGTGCGGGAACTGATGATGACCCTGTGAAAACAGCATCCGCATACATGCGCGCCATCAGATCCGTCTGCCCGTAAGACGACGGTCCCGCAGAGGTGTCATCAGGATTAAGCGTCCTGCCGATGCCTCCTCCCGAAGCACAGGCGAAGTAGTTCCGCCCGTTGTCATTGGCATATTTTTTATATGCGCCGCATACCGGATGCTGGAATCTGATCATATGTGTAGCATTGCCGGTTATTGAAACATCAACTTTCTCTTTTATCATTATCGCCACGCCTTCGCGCATTTCGTCGGCGCCGTAACATCTTACATTACTGCATTCTCCGTCCGAATATTTGATTTCATCAACAATGCTCAGTTTGTCGTTTTCAAAATCGTATTCCGTCTCCACATAAGTGAATCCGTTTATCCTGGCTATGATATCGGCGGCATCTTTCCCCATCCCGTTTAATATTACACGAAGCGGTGTTTTTCTGGCTTGATTAGCAGATTTTGCTATGCCGATAGCGCCTTCTGCAGCGGCAAACGATTCATGTCCGGCTACAAACGCAAAACACTTCACATCTTCGGAAAGCAGCATTGCCGCCAGTCTTCCATGCGATATTCCGACCTGTCTCTGATCCGAAACAGAACCTTTTTCACAGAAAGCCTGCAATGCTTCTCCTATTATTACAGCCGCGTCTCTGGCATTCTTCACTTCGGCGCTTTTTACAGCCGCCGCCGCGCCCGCGGTATATGCCCATCCGGCATCCTCAAAACTGATTGGCTGTATCTCTTTTATTATTGCCCTGACATCTATGCCCGCGCCGCAGCAAATTTGCTCCGCTTCTTCAAGAGATCTGATGCCGTATTTATTTAAAAAGCTTTGTACCTGACCGCTCTTATTCTCTGAGTTTTCATATACAGCCATCTCTTACTCCTTCCTCGGATCGATATATCTTACGGCTTCGTCGAATCTGCCGTATGTATCAGTCGCATCTGCAAGTGCTTTTTCGGCATTTTCTCCGTCACTGACAGCGCTCATCATCTTCCCGATATTTACATATTCATAGCCGATTATTCTATCCTTTTCATCAAGCGCAAGCTTGCGGATATACCCCTCGCCCGCCTGCAGATATCTCGGACCCGTCTGTACCGAGCCGTAACTGGTTCCAACCATTGAGATCTTGTCATTGCTCAGATCCTCCAGCGCCGCACCTACTTCAAGTCCATCTTCCGTAAAGGCCGACTGGCTCCTTCCATAAACCAGATTAAGAAATTGTTCGCGCATAGCCACGTTTATGGCATCGCAGACTAAATCTGTATTGATTGCCTCCAGAAGTGTTTTCCCCGGTAATATTTCCGAAGCCATAGCCGCCGACTGTGTCATTCCGCTGCATCCTATCACTTCAATGAGCGCTTCCTGTACGATGCCGTCTTTCACATTCACCGTAAGTTTGCACGCGCCCTGTTTCATTGCGCAGGTGCCCACGCCGTGACTGAAGCCGTTTATCTGATCAATGCTTTTTACAGAAGTAAATTTCCCTTCCTGCGGGATCGGTGCAGCGCCGTGCTGCCTGCATCTGTTAACGCATATCATCTGTTCGAGATTCTTTTTTACTTTCATTTTGCTGTTCTCCTTACGCCTTTAGACGGCTTCCGAAGCGATTCCTGTCAGGCAAAGTTCTTTTGACAAATGTCCCATATGTCCTGTAAGATCCTCTTTGATGTTCGACTTGACTATTTCGATTGCCTCATAATAATCCCCGAAATCTATGCCGGTTTTCACACCCATGGAATCGAACATATTCAGAAGATCCTCCATGGCTGTATTTCCTGCCGCGCCCGGCGCAAACGGACACCCGCCCAGACCGCCTATTGAGGCTTCAAAACGTGTGATGCCCGCCTGATATCCGGCCAGTACATTTGCGGTTCCTATGCCCCTTGTATCGTGCAGGTGCAGCGCCACCGGAATGTCTCCCGCCATATCGAGGACTCTGCGGCTTATGCGGCAGACCTGCTTCGGATCCGCGATCCCGATCGTATCGCAGAGAACCAGTTCGCATACTCCCATTTCCAGACCTTCTGCCGCCATCCTCATTACCTCGTCCTCGGATATCGCGCCTTCTATCGAACATCCGAATGTTGTGGCAAGATCCAGTCTGACATTCAGTTCCGGATAACTTTTTATAAGATCTTTCAGCTCTTTTTTTGATTCTTCTCTGGTCCTGGAAACATTGGCCCGATTATGAGATTCACTGACTGAGATCACGCAGCTGACTGTCCTGATTCCTGCCTTGAGCGCATTCTCTGCGCCTTTCTTGTTTGGTATCAGAGCAATAAACCCGTTGTCATCCTCCGCATCGGCCAGAACCGCCTTCACTACATCAGCGGCATCTGCCATCTGAGGGATGGCTTTAGGATGAACAAAAGATGTCAATTCTATTTCTTTAACGCCTGAAGCGATTATCTTTTTGATAATGTCGATCTTGATATCCGTAGGGATAAATTTTTTGATATTCTGGAAACCGTCTCTTGGACCCACTTCAATCAGATCGACTTTATCATTTACGCACATATCTGTCATCAGATCACCTTCTTGTTCCTGAGCTCTTTGATTTCTGATTCATCCAGACCCAGCGATTTCAATATCTCCTCGTTGTTCTGGCCGAGCTCCGGTGAAGGAGTACGGAATCCCGGTTTGGTTTCCGACATTTTTATATGCGTATTTGTCACTTTTAATTTTCCCACCTTAGGATATTCTTCTTCAATGAACATGTTCCGTGCACCTGCTATCTGCGGATCCTCGGTCACTTGTCTGATGTTATATATCGGACAGGAAGGAATTCCTTCGGACAGCAGCCTGTCAACGATTTCTCCGCTGTTCTGTGTTTTTGTCCATTCCATAACAACGTCTCTGACAAAATCGTGATTCTGCACACGTTCCCTGTTGGCTTTCGTCCTCGGATCATTGATCAGATCCTCGCGTCCCATAAATCCGCAGAGCAGTTTCCAGAACTTATCATTTGCACAGCCGATCACAACATCGGTCCCGTCTTTTGTCGGGAATGTGTCATACGGATATGATGACTCATACCGGTTTCCGATCCTATCCGGGATCCTTCCCGTAGCCAGATATATCTGATTGATGATCTGCAGACTGGCCACTAATGTATCGACCAGCGCAATATCCACTTTCTGCCCGATGCCCGTTTCCTTACTGTAATGAAGCGCGGATAAAATTCCGACGCACAGCGATATTCCGCCCATTACATCCGACATCGGTCCGCCGCATCTTGTTGCGGAACCGTCCGGCCATCCTGTCACGCTCATCAGCCCGCTCATCGCCTGACCGATAATATCGTATCCCGCTCTCTTGGAATACGGGCCTGTATGACCAAATCCGGAAACAGCACCATATACCAGCTTCGGATTAACTTCTTTCAGGGTTTCCCACCCGAGTCCGAGTTTTTCCATTGTTCCCGGCCTGTAATTTTCGACCAGGATATCGGCCTTTTTTACCAGCTCAAGAAAAATCTTTTTGCCCTCTTCACTTTTTAGATTTAACGTAATGCCTTTCTTATTCCGATTCAGATTCATGAAATAAACGCTTTCGCCTTCTATAAATGGAGGGAAAGCACGGCTGTCATCGCCTTTTTCCGGCATTTCGACTTTTATTACTTCGGCTCCCATATCTGCCATCATCATAGTGCAGAACGGGCCTGCCAGGACCCTGCTGAGGTCCAGGACTCTTACACCTTCCAGCGCACCGTTACTCATTGTTATTCTCCTTATATTCCTGCATCAGCATATTTCTGAGTCCGCCGCTCTCAAGTATTTTCATGATATGCGGCGGCAATTTGCTGCATTTGTATGTTTCCTGTTTTGTAATGTTGTTGATTGTTCCTTCTTCGATATCGATCTCAATGTTGTCTCCTTCACCGATCTTTTCAGCTTCTTCGCATTCAACGACCGGCAGACCGACATTTATGCAGTTGCGGTAAAAGATTCTGGCAAAAAACACTGACACAACAGCGCTCACGCCGAGATATTTCAGTGCCAGGGGAGAAGTTTCCCTGCTTGACCCCGATCCAAAATTTTTGCCGGCGGCAATAATATCTCCTTTTTTCACGCGTTTGGCAAAATCTTTGTCGACAGCCTCCATCGCGTGTATTGACGCCTCTTCAATACCCATTTCCATATACTGCGGTGGAGAAATAATATCGGTGTTGATATTGTCGCCGAATTTTAACGCCTTTCCTTTGATATCTATCATATTCGCATCTCCTTACAGATAATCCCGGGGATCCGCTATCTGTCCCTGCAGTGCACTCGCTGCAACTGTCATCGGCGATCCCAGATATATGTTCCCCTGTTTGCTTCCCATACGGCCTATGAAGTTTCTGTTCGAGGAAGAAATACATGTTTCTCCGCCGGCGATCAGACCGGAATGAACTCCGACACAAACACCGCATGTCGGCCCGAGTACTGTTGCCCCGCTTTCAACCAGGTCGGCAAGAATACCATCTTTATCAGCACGTTTCCACACTTCTGTCGATGCCGGCGAAACCAGCAGTCTTACACCCTTGTGTATCTTTTTGCCTTTCAGTATCCGGCTGGCGGCTTTCAGATCATTATATCGACCGCCTGTGCAGGACCCCAGATACGCCTGATCGACTTTCTGATTTGTTAATTCCGAAACCGGATGTACATTATCTACTGCATGCGGGCATGCGACCATAGGCTCAAGCCTGTCGGCTGCATATTCCTTTACTGTATAAAAAGATGCATCCCGGTCGCTTGTTACTGCCATCATATTTGTCAGATCGGCGTCATGCGCCTTAAGAAAATCAATAGTTTTTTCATCGGCTTCCATAAGTCCGGCCTTAGCGCCCATTTCCACCGCCATATTCGATATGCACATACGCTCATCGAGACTCATATTCCAAATCGTATCGCCTGTATACTCCACAGTCATATATGTTGCTCCGGCATGGCCGATAGATCCTATCGTATAAAGAGATACATCTTTTGCCATTACACCTTCTCCGAGTATCCCTTCCCATCTGACCTTAATGGTCCGGGGAACTCTCAGCCATGTTTTTCCTGTGATCAGTATCCCCATCATTTCTGTCGAACCGATACCGCTGGCGAATGCTCCGAAAGCACCACCCATGCAGGTATGCGAATCGGTACCCAGGACTATGCTTCCCGGAATGACATTCCCGGTCTCAGCCATGATCTGATGACACGGACCCTGAAATTCGTAATATTTATCTATGCCGTGCGCAGCGGCCCATTTCCTCGTGAAATTGACTATCTCCGCCTGTTTTTCACTGGCCGGCGGCGTATAATGATCAGAAATGATGACTACCTTCTCAGGATCCCATACCTTATCGTGGATCTCTTTCATACCGTCTGCTATCTGTACTCTGGGACCTAGAATATCATCCATCATAGCTCTGTCGACATTTACCCAGACGATATCATCCGCTGATACCGAATCAACGCCTGCCGCACGGGCAATTATCTTTTCTGACATTGTTTTTCCCATGATCAGTCCTCCTCTTCAAGCACTGACTTCCGTATATAGACCTGTCCGTCAAGGATCCGTCTGGCCGTTCTGTATACCGCAAGCTTATTCATCCAGACATGTCCGTCTTCGACTTCGGCATCAGCCTCCACTTCGACAACGCCGCCCGGATGTCCTATTCTCAGAACTCCGTTTTTTCTTGCTTCTTCGCTTATCATGTCATAAACAATACTGCCCGGGATCCTTGCTGCTGCACCTGTACACACAGTCCCTGTAATAGGATATGTTTTATGCATTTTCAGCATGAACGATAATCTTGCTACGACATCGACATCGTCAGCCGTGATCTTTTTCCCGTCCAGTGCAGTATAAGGAGCCGGCGGACTCACGATTGCAAAAAACGGATTATACGGGCTTTTTTCCTCCGCGTCTTTAGCGTCATCCACTAAACCGAACATTACTGCCGCCTGTGACCTTATCAGCTGTATTTCCCTGAGAAGATTTTCATTCGCTTCTATTTCAGCTGTCGTTTCCGTACCTGCCATTCCCAGTGATGATGCAGCGATAAATACCAGCGGATTGCCGGCCTCAACCAGAGAAACTTCATAATTATTTTTCCCTACACGGATGATGTCTTTTGTATTTCCAGTAGGCAGTAATTTCCCCGAGAAACATCCCGCAGTATCCGACCAGTCCATAGTTATCCTGGCCCCGGTGCCCAGAACTCCGTCGATGTGGAAATCCCCGTCGACCTCGGCTTTTCCATCCCTGACCGGCACTTCGGCCGTTAATATAGTGTTGCTGTTTGTCTGCCGGATCCTTACAGTTGTGATCGGCTCTTTCGGCGGAACCAGTCCGTTATCTATGGCAAAAGGCCCGACGGCGGATGAAATATTGCCGCAGTTCCCTTTATAATCAATGAACTTCCTTTCAAAACTCACCTGTCCGAATGTATAATCCACATCAGCGTCATCCGAATCCGACGGCCCGATTATTGCCAGTTTACTCGTAAGCACATCTGCCCCTCCCAGTCCGTCTATTTCTCTCGGGTCAGGACTTCCGAAAGCAGCCATAATAACCTTATCACGCTCCTCCGGATCGGACGGCAGCTCGTTTTTCATGAAAAATATTCCTTTGCTAGTGCCACCGCGTACTATAGAACACGGATAGCTTTTCATTGTTGTATACATATCAATACCTCCTACTATATGTTTAGCAAGTTCTGTGCCAACTCATTGCAAACGATCAAATACTGCAAATTCGCCGTTTTGGAGCATTCAGGAAATTTCTGTTCACCCGTAACGTCCTGCGGTGTTCCATAAAAGAAACATTGTTTTCAATTATGGAACGGTAATTTATTTATATCGGCGATAGGCCCCTGATATGCGGGCAGACTCTATAACATGTCCTTTCATGGCGGCGCGCATTTCTTCGACCGTAAATCCCTGTTCAACATTCAGCATGTCATTCAGAGCATATATATGCAGATCATATACATGTGTACGGTCGGGAGGCGCCATCCCTCCGTACCCCGTAAATTCCACTTTGCTTCCGCCCTGATACCAGCTGTTTACACCCTGCACAAAATCTCCGGCAGTAATGCTTTCATTTTCTCCGACGACCGTTCTGGTGATGTTTGCTGCGGTCCAGTGCGTCCATATATGTCCGCAGACCGGTATAGCATCGCTGTCATCGAGTATCAGTGCATACGACATTGTTCCATCCGGCGGATCTGTAATCTCGAACGGTATGGATCTGCTGGGAACACCCAAGGTATTGAAATCATCTCCGTGTGACCCGAATCGGTCAGAAAAGAAACCGTTTTCTATTGCTTTGCTTTGTATTTTCATCATCTGTTCTCCCTTCACGAACATCCCCAGGCTGATTGATAGATTGCTGTTAATTCTTTTTTGGAAAACGGACTGAACGAACACGAAAGCAGTTTCTGCTGCTGCTCCCAGCAGTCTGTTCCCAGCCTGATGCACTCCTTCTTTGTCAGCCCGCGTTCTCCTGATCTGCTGCGCCGATAAATACAATTCAGAAGATCATTCAGACTTTCTATAATTTCTTCATCATCGGCGCCCTCTATATCCATGCCTTTTGCCATTATCACCATTAGATCTCCCCAGACCGCAGCCTGGTCTTCCGTGACCCTTTCCCCTGTTATATCGCGAAGATATTTCTTCAGGACTGCATCCAGAAAGGAAAGGCATGCTTCTGCATGCGGTATGTCTATCTTTTCCATAAGCTGATTCCCGAGAGCATGGGATGCCGACGGCGGTGCAATTGACGCAGCCGCGCCGGCATATAATGAAGCAAGCTGCATAAAATAAATGTATTTGATCCGTGCGTTCATTCCTTCGGCGCATAGATGTTCAAATACCAGAAGTATTATTTCCAGGGCTTTTTCGGCAAGCATCCTGCTGCTTTTCGTCGACTGCAGCATGTTGCTGAAACTTTCGACCGCATATATCAGCGCATCGATGCAGCCCCCTGCGAATTCCGCTTCAGGCAGAGAATACAGAAGCGAAGGGATCATTACGGCATAATCCGCACGCAGTGCATGATCAGTGAACCATATTTTGCTGCCGTTTCCCGAACGACAGATAACCGCTGACTCGGCGGCTTCGCTTCCGCTTCCGCAGGTCGTCGGTATCGCTATCAGTTCTTTATTATGTGAAAACGGAAAGTGATCTGTATCCGGTATTTCATCAAGTCTTATTTCACCTGCGGCGCAGAGCATCTTCGCCATGTCGATGCATACCCCGCCGCCTATGGCGATCACGCGGTCAAACCACATTTTTGACGCATCATGCCGCAGGGCCTCAAAACCTGTATCGGTGACTTTGCCTTCGCCGTATTTTTCAATACAGACGACTGCGGCGCCCGGCGGGACCTCTGCGCGAAAATTCTGCAGCGATGAATTATCTGTCAGAATAATATCTCTGTCGCCTGCTCTGTGAGCCCGGACGAATTCTCCAAAAGAATCAAATCTTTGTATTTCAGGCAGGAAACACAATTCTCTCATTATCTGCTCCTTTGCATCAACGGTATAAAACATATATATCTGAATTAAAAAGCAAATATCATGCCATCTGATTATCCGCGGCTGAAGATCCGGTCAGCGGTTAGAATTTCAGTGCGGTTACGGCATTCACCAACTTTCGGCCATCATCAGTCCGCATTTCAATAACGGAAATCGTTTTCAATTATGCAATACGGCCGGCGGAAGCATTCCGTTATAATTTTGCTGAAAGTGGACATTTCAAAAGCATTGTAAATTACGTCCTTTTATCTTTGTCGCTATACTGAAAGCAAAAACAATAAGGAGGTTTTGTAGTATTATGAGTAATTATGATTTTAAAGAATCATTATCGCCGATAGATATCGGCGGAATGAAAGTGCGCAATCGTTTCGTGGTCCCGCCTATGGGCACAAACTTTGCTGATGAAAACGGCTTTGTAACTGATAAACTTATCAATTACTATACGGCTCGTGCAAAAGGCGGATTCGGCCTGATCATACTCGAGGTAACAGCTGTTCATCCGGGAGGCCGTTCGATCCCAAATGAAGTCGGAGTCTGGGATGATGAACATATAGAAGGTCTGAAAAGACTTACTGAGTCGGTCCATCGCTATGGAGCGAAAATATGCCTGCAGCTGCATCATGCAGGTCGTCAGACATCTGAAGAAACAACGGGATCGTGGCCTGTCGCTCCATCCGCAGTTTCCTGCCCTATGCTCAATATCATACCAAAAGAGCTTACAAATCAGGAATGCTGGGATCTGATCGAGGATTTCGGCGACGGCGCAAGACGCGCAATGATCGCAGGATTCGACGCAGTCGAAGTACACGGAGCACACGGATACCTGATCGGACAGTTTATGTCCGCCCACTCGAATAAACGTATGGATGAATTCGGCGGAGATCTGCAGAGCAGAATGCGCTTCCCTCTCGAAGTTATGAGAAACATCAGAAGCAAGGTCGGAAACGGATTCCCGGTACTCTTCAGAATGAGTACAAGAGAACTGGTGCAGGACGGCGTTGATATCGAACAGGCTAAGGCTATTTCCAGAATGATGGTAAGCGCCGGTGTAAATGCAATCCATGCATCACTCTGCACTTACGGCAGTCTCGAATGGATGTCTGTTCCGGCAGCTGTTCCGGGCGGATTCAATGCCTTTGCCGCAGGTGAGATCAAAAAAGCAGTTGATGTTCCTGTCATCGCAGTAGGCAAGATCAATGACCCTTATCTTGTGGAAAGTATCATCTCCTCCGGCGAAGCGGATCTCTGCGCGCTGGGACGCGAATCACTTGCCGATCCTGAAATCCCTAATAAAGTCGCTTCGGGAAGAATCGATGAAATATGTCCTTGCATAGCATGTGAACAATCATGCCACGCTTATCTCGACCTGGCGAAACCGATCTGCTGCCTCGCCAATCCTCTGCTCGGCAAAGAGGAGACATTGCCTGCCGCCGCGGCGAAGAAAAAGGTCGTGATAGTGGGAGCCGGCCCTGCCGGACTGGAAAGTGCATGGCGTCTGGCAAAATCAGGCCATGATGTAACATTATTTGAAAAGCAGGAACTTTTAGGCGGAACATTCAGGATCGCCGGACTTCCTCCAACAAAACAGGAAATCATCCGTCTGCTGAAATACTGGATCAGAATGTGTAATGTATTCGGAGTAAAAATCATCTCCGGAAAAGAAATCACGGCTGAGGAAATCATCGCGGAGAAAGCCGATGCTGTTATTCTCGCAACAGGATCCAAACCTATCTCACTGCCTATTTCAGGCATGGACAATCCGAAATTCTTACAGCCGGCTGATATACTCGAAGGCAAAAAGAACTTCGGCAAGAACGTGCTTATCTGCGGCGGCGGTATGATCGGTGTAGAAACAGCCGAATTTATTGCAGAACGCAGAAGCAGCGTAACAGTTATAGATATGCTCCCTGACTGGGCAACAGATCTGCATGCCTTTGTAAGAGCATTCCTTATCCCTAAACTTAAGGATGAAGGCGTACAGTTTATCGGCAATGCTAAAATCACCGAGTTTATGGATGACGGCGTCAAATATGACAACAAGTCAGATACGGTAACGCTTAACGGCTTTGACAGCGTTGTACTGGCTATGGGTACTGTCTCCAATAACCCGCTGGAAAAAGAGCTTAAGAATAAAGTCTCTGATCTCTACGTGATCGGTGACGCTTCCCGGGCAGGCACTGCCAACAAGGCCACGGAAGAAGCTCTGGAAATCGTCAGAAAAATCAATGGCTAACGATGAACGCTTAAGATGACGATATAATCATAACCACCGGCTCAGCCGGTGGTTTGTTTTAGGCCCTAGAAGGGCCCATTACCTGCAGCGTCTCAAGACGCGCCGAAATAATCCGCCAACCGCACCATCTTTTCTACCAGCCCTAAAGGGCTACTTTTTCTTTTCTCCGGTGAACGGATCTATATATTCTTTCATTGTCAACTGGTCATCAGCAATGTCTTCCTGAAGTTGTGTACGTATGTACTCCTCGATTTTCTTTGCATTTTTCCCTGCTGTATCAACATAGTAACCTCGACACCAGAAGTGTCTGTTTCCGTATTTGTATTTCAGATTCGCATGTCTGTCGAAAATCATCAGCGAACTCTTTCCTTTGAGATATCCTACGATTTGGGAAACACTGTATTTTGGTGGTATTTCAACAAGCATGTGAACATGATCCGGACAGCATTCCGCTTCGATGATATTAATTTCTTTCCTTGCACACAGCAGTCTTAATGTTTTTCCAATGTCTTCCCTGATTTGTCCATATATCACACGTCTTCTGTACTTTGGTGCGAACACTATGTGATACTTACAATTCCAGGATGTGTGTGCTAAACTATTCTTGTCTTTCATAGACATCCTCCTTTGCAATTGATAGCTTGGTTGGCGAACCATTGCTATCATAGCATAGGAGGTTTTATTTGCCTAAAACTCAAGTGGATTAATCCACCTGCATAGCAGGTGGTTTTTTATTCCTCACCTATTCGGCTCGGAATCACCGCTAAAGCTACAATAAAATAAAAGGACAGGTCCGGGTGTTCAGCCGGACCTGTCCTTTTTTCTATCTGTTTGTTCTGCGCTCGCTCCTGTCTGCTTCACGATGAATCATCTTTTCTTCCTCTTCTGTAACCAGATACTGACGCAGAGATTTTGGAATACAGTCCAAAAATGTTTCCACAAGTCTCTGAGGGCTTTCCGCAAAATCGTTCATGACCCAGTTGCCCGTCACTCTTACACAGGCAGTGCAGTAGAAATCAAGCTCGGCATCAAGTTTTTCAGTTTCCTTCGCCCCTATCTTTTTGGCGATGGAATCTTTATACAGCGTTTTGGTGATATTGAAAAAAGAATTCAGAAACCACTCCTGCCGGTACGCCTGTCGATAAAATTTCCGGTTGTTCTGCACCATATGAAGCTTGGCGATCACAGCCTCATACCAGGAATATTCCGTGCCGATCAGCGAAAAGAAATCGACTGCTTCAGTACGGTATATCCAGTCAATGACATCATACTTATCTTTGAAATTATTATAAAAGCATTGTCTGCTTACGCCGCATTCTTTACAGATGGAAGCAATAGTCATATTTTCCAGCGAATCTGTAAGCATCATACGATTAACAGTTTCAGCAATGCGCTGCTTGGCAGGTGTTTTCCCCATTTTTCTGCTTTCCTTTCTGTTTTCTTTAAATTATAGCATTTTCAGAATTATTATCCAGTATCTTTTCCTCATAAGTGGACATACCGGCCATACTGTAAATTGTTTTCCGTGTCAAAAATATTAGCATATTGTTATAAGAATCGATCATGATCTGCAGGACTATCAGAAACGATCCGATTCCATTTTTGCAATTTGAAACAGCTTTTATTTCATTCTGTTTAGCGGAAAAAACAGTTTGTTTGCTGTATGTCGAAACACGTGTTTTTACCCTTATTTCGTGTCGATTTCTCTGGCATCGTAATTGCTTATTACTATAGTAAGTTATTTTACATATTTAATAATGGAGGTTCAAAAATGATCACAAAAGCAATAGGTGAATTTGTCGGCACTATGATACTTATCTACATAGGCGACGGTGTTGTCGCCAACAACATACTAGATGACAATAATGCCAAAGGACTCGGTGTACTGGCTATAGACATCGCATGGGGCGTTGCCGTCGCGATCCCGGCATACATTTTCATGGGCGTCAGCGGTTCTTTCTTCAACCCCGCTATAGTAATCGCCTATATGCTCAGGGGGACTATGCCTTTGTCCAGCGCTTTAGTATATATTCCTTCCGAAATACTCGGAGCATTCGCAGGATCGGCACTAATGTATTTAACATTCCTCGATCAGTTCAAAGGCACGAGCGACAAAGGCCTGAAACTAAATGCATTTACAACGAGGCCTGCCAAAAAACATTACTTTGCCAATTTCCTTACAGAATTCATCGGCACATCTTTCCTCGTATTCGGCGTATACGAAATCGTCGATCTGCCATCCCCTTATATATTAAAGGGCTGCATGATCGGTGCACTGGTATTCGGCCTTGCAGTGTGCATGGGAGGCCCTACAGGCGCTTCCCTGAATCAGGCCAGAGATCTCGGTCCAAGACTTGCACACTGGATACTTCCTGTATATGAGAAAGGAAGTTCAGAATGGAGTTACGGATGGTGTCCCGTGCTGGCACAGACCTGCGCAGCTTTCGCCGCATTCGGTTTTTACACTCTTATTCATGCTCTGTAATACAAGGACCCGGATAGCGATAATACACATTCCGGGTCTTTACTTATCTCCCCCGTTGTAATTTGCTTTCCGCCAGAGTGTGGTTTTCCCTATTTTAAGCTTTTCCGCCGCGTTTTCGCTGTCCCCGCCGTTCAGCTCGTGTCTGATGACTTCTCTTTCAAAGACAGCGGTCGCCTCTTTCAGGCCGTTCGACAAATCCACACTGATATTCCAGCTCTTACCTGAGGACGTCACGTCCGCCGAGACAGCCTGTTCCGTCCCCTCTGTATATAACTGGTCATGCGCGGCAATAATTTCATCTATACTAAGGCTGTGGGTATCCTCCAGCTGACTTAAAACCGCTATTCTTTCGGTTACGTTCTGCAGCTCACGGATATTCCCCGGCCAGTCATAATGCGACATCCAGTCCAGATATTTGTCCCACGACTTCGGGAGCTTTCCGTCATTATAATTTGCAATAAAATTACCGGCCAGAAGACTGATGTCATTTTTTCTTCTGCGCAGCGGCGGGATCTTTAAATTGAAAACAGCCAGCCTGTAGTACAGATCCTCTCTGAACTTATCTTGTTTTATCCTCTCCAGCAGATTATGATTAGTCGCGCTTATTATCCTTACATCGATCGGTATTATTTTGCTGCCGCCGACTCGCATAACTTCTCTTTCCTGTATCACACGCAGAAGTCTTGCCTGCAGCGCCGGCTGTATCTCTCCTATTTCATCCAGGAAAATCGTGCCTCTGTCCGCTAATTCGAACATGCCTTTTTTCCCTTCTTTTCTGGCGCCGGTAAATGCTCCCGCCTCATATCCGAACAATTCACTTTCCAGCAGGTCCTGCGGTATAGCCGCGCAGTTTATGGCCACGAACGGCCCGGTTTTTCTCTCGCTTGCATTATGCAGTCCCTGGGCAAACATCTCCTTGCCTGTTCCGGATTCACCTTCTATCAGAACGCTGGCATTCGTTTCGGCAATTACTGCGGCCATATCTTTTACCGCCTGCATTTCCTTGTCGTTTGTCAGAATATCCTCGAATGTGTATCTGGCTTCAAAGCCTTTATCGTGTATCTCATGTCTTATCTGTTTTTCCAGCGCCTGTATCTTAGTTACATCCTCAAATGTACTGACAGTCCCCAGAAATAAGCCGTCGCCTTTTATCTGACGATGACTGGCGGCAATAAGCCCATATTCATATTTTTTGATATAATTCGCATCCGGCTCCTCCTGCCCGAACACTTTCTGAAAATGCGCATCCGAAATAACTGAATCGATTTTTTCCGGAACAGGCTTATTGATTGGATCATACAGAAACTTCGCAGCGGAAGGATTGCATAAAACAATGTTTTCATCCTGATCAGCTACCACTATTCCTTCAGACAATGATTCGAATGCTGTATGAAGCCTGTACGCGCTTTCTTTCTCTTTTCTTTTTTCATAAAGTATCTGCATCGTCTCATTAAAAGCCTGTGTGACGGCATATTCTCCGGAACTGACTTCTATGCCGGTAAGCCCGCGGGAAACAGCATATTTCACAGCCACATTCCCCCCTACAACAGTTTTTATGCCCCGCTCGCTGATATCATTTATGTTGCTGTAAATATCGTCCTTGTTGCTGAATGTGTATTCGTATATTTTTATTCCGTACATCTGCTCAATATCATCGATATTCTGCAGTCTGACATAATTCAGAAAAGCTATTTCTTTAATTTCTTCCGGAAGCGAATGTACTACTTTTAAAACATCGAAAGGTGTGATCGGTATGAATATTACAGGGATATCCACAGCATCCTGTATATGCGCCGCCGTACTGCCTCTGCTCAGTATAGCATCGACCTTCGGCTCTATTTCCTTCGCCTTTTTTACGGCATCATCAAACGAAGCAAAAATATTGACCGCATCCGTTCCATTTTTTTCAGTAACCTTCATGAATATTTTTGACATCTTCGGATATGTCGCTATCAGAGCCAGCCTCTGGCTCCTGATAAATTCCCTCGCCGGATCACGCATCATTGCACCCCTTTAGTATTACGCTTTACATATACGCTTATTATAATACAAAGAAGGATACCATGAAATAATATCCTTCTTCTGTGTATATGAAATTCAATGACACCTTTTTGATTAGTAAACCGATTTGAATGCTTCTATCAATTCTTCTTCCGTATACGGGCTGAAAGCACATGAAAGCAGTCTCTGCTGCTGTTCCCAGCAGCTTTTGCCGAATGCGATGCAGTCTTCCGGAGACGCGCCGTATTCACTTAGTCTCTTTCTCGGACAGATGAATCCGAGAAGTTCATCCATGCTGTTGAGCACAGCTTCATCATCTGCTCCTTCCATTCCCATACCTGAAGCAATGATCTGCATCATGTTGCTCCAATCCTTTTTCTGCTGGTTATCTACTTTATCCACACGGACATCCGCGAGATATTTCTTTAATGTTACATCCAGAAATACATAACACGCTTCACCGTGCGGCCTGTGAAATTTCCCCGCAAAAGGATATCCCATGGCATGCGATGCGGATGGCAGCGCATTAGCAATTGCGACGCCGGCATACAGTGACGCCAGCTGCATTTCATAAATGTACTTGCTTCTGTTATCCATGCCCTCATCTTTAATATGTCTGTAGATCGGCAGTATCATTGAAATTGCCTTTTCTGCGAACATGCGGCTCCCGTTTGTCGCCTGCGCGGCATCCGTATAGCTTTCAACAGCATGTATCAGCGCATCTATACTGCTTGTAGCAAATACAGATGCGGGAAGCGTACTCAGAAGCGACGGTATCATGACTGCAAAATCAGTATGCAGCGCATAGCTGGTCAGGCCCATTTTAGTTCCTTTTCTTGTGCGGTCAAATACCGCTGTCACAGTGACTTCACTGCCGGTGCCGCATGTCGTAGGTATTACTATCAGTGTTTTATTATGTTTGAGCTCCGAAGGATCCGCTTCGAATACTTCATCAAGGTTGCGTCCGTCAGCCACGCAGAGCATCTTGGAGATATCTATGCAGGAACCGCCTCCTACAGAAATGACTCTGTCAAATCCCGCTGCCGCTGCGTCTGCCTGAAGCTCTTCGAACATGACATCAGTCGGTTCACCTTTACCGTATTTTTCAACGCATATAGTATTTGTTCCTTGTGGAATATCTTTTTTGAAATTCGGAAGTATCGGTTCGCTGGTAACGATCAGGTCATGCTTTCCGATCTGATGATCACCGGCAAATTCCGCAAAGCTTCCGTAACTCTGCACCTCCGGAAACAGAAATAATTCTCTCATTATGAAGACCTCCTCAGTCGTTTATTATAACAAACAGCCATCTTATCTGCCACTGCGGGATAAGACGGCTGTCTGACCATAAGTATTGTTACTTTTTGATTACTAATGCCGCTGCTGCTGCAATAATGGCAAGAACTATACAAATATATGATGACATCATATTCGTACCTGTCGCCGCAGTGACCGATACGAGTATCGGTGCTGCGATAACGCCGCCGATGTTAGCTACAGTCATTACCGAAGCGCTGCTCTTGACTGAAATAGAAGGTTTTACTATCTCAGTCGGCAGGGTCCAGAATGTTCCGCAGACTATAGATGTCGAGCCGTATGCCAGAATAAACATCAATGTCAGTGCTCCTATGGATCTAAGATGCGGTATCGCCAGAAGTGTGATAACTGTCAGCATACAGCCAAGTGCCAGAAGCTGATATCTTTTCCCCTTGAATACCTTGTCTGATATTATGCCTCCGAGCGGTGAAGCGATAAATGTCACAAAATATGTTGCGCTGATAATATTAGTAGCTGCGCTGCCCGCAATGCCCATATCATTAGTCAGCATGCTCGGAAGAAATGATGTAAATCCGTACACCACCCAGCCATTTACAAACCCGTAAACTGCCGTTGCCCAGAAAGTTTTGCTTTTATATGCTTCAGACATCGTTGCCGGTCTGTCATCCTG
Source organism: Eubacteriaceae bacterium (assembly GCA_022652985.1). GTDB lineage: Bacteria > Bacillota > Clostridia > Peptostreptococcales > Anaerovoracaceae > JALCRY01. The sequence continues at coordinate 51,368 of JALCRY010000005.1, forward strand.
TAATGTCTCTGTACTATGCCCGCTGGTATCTTCGTCAGGCAGTGCATCTGCAACTGCGTCCACACCGTATAAAGTTCTGATGTCACGCATAGTGAGATAATATATCAATCCCAGAATAACTCCCGGAATAACTATTATCAGCACGAGTGCTGTCGACCAGCTCAGTCCTGCAGCGAACAACTTCGGTGCGAAGAACTGGTCCACTGCAAACCCTACTCCTAAAATCCCCAGATTCAAGCCGGATGCAAGTCCTCTTTCACGTATCGGGAACCATAGCGGAGTACTGCCTACAACAGTTCCTGTCATTAGTCCGCCTGTTGCTCCATGAAGCAGTCTGATAACTATTATTGCTGCATAATGCTGATTTACAGCCGGCAGAAGGAACAGTAACGTCACTGCTACATTCCATAAGAATGAAAACGATACAATGTTTCTGCCGCCGATTTTCGATGCTAGCTGTGCGCCGAATGTCGGAACTATCGCAAATGATATCATTACAGCCGTAGTCATAAATGTCAGTTCGGTCGATGTGATGCCGAATGCTGTCTGCACCTGCGATGTCATAGCGTTTATTACATTGACTGTCATAAAGAAATATCCATAGGCAAGCGCATTCATCAGCAGAGCATACCATCTTCTTACAGGCGGCTTATTCAATGTTGTCACTGCATTCATACTGTCACCTCTTATCCCTGATATGAATCGTAGACTTTTCCGAGAAGCTCTTCCAGTTCAGGCTTTGTAAGTTCTCTTGGAATAACAGGCCAGCAGTTATCTTCCATTACTATGTCGGCTATTCCGATAAGGCCGTCGCGGTCTATGCCGTATTCTGACATAGGCTTGATGTGAACTACATGCATGAAATCACTGATTGCTTCCGAGACCAGTTTCCCTATTCTCTCGTTAGAAATATTTTCAGGATATTTTAGTCCCATATAATCTGCTACCATCTTAACTTTCTCAGGTTCTGAGATCGCACTGTATTCCATAGTTGCAGGAAGAGGCCACGCGCACGAAATACCGTGTGTCGTATGATATCTTGCGCCTATGCACTGGCCGATCGCATGTCCGAGATGGCATCCCATTACTCCGAATCCTCTGCCGATCAGGTTGCTGGCTATCATCAGATTATCTCTTGCTTCCTTATTGTCAGGCTGCTCGACCGCAGTCGGAAGATTGTTCATCAGCAGCGTGATGCCGAATCCGCAGAGGGCATCTGTTAATGCGCACTGGATCATGCCTGTCATAGTCTCTGCCGCATGTGCAAAAGCATCCATGCCTGTTGCAGCGGTCAGTCCCGCAGGGAGTCCGTACGTGAGTTCAGGATCGCATATCGCGAGATCCGGTTTCTTCAGCGGTACCTTTTTGACATTAAGCGTCGTATCCGAAATTACACTGTAATATGTGTTTTCGCTTCCTGTCCCCGTCGTAGTAGGTACTTCGAACACAGGCGGGCCCGGCTTATAATCCCAGCTGTAATAATACTGTGAAAGCGGACGCGGATTTGTCATCAGGATATCGATCGATTTTGCAGCATCCATTGAGCTTCCGCCGCCTACCCCGACAAGTCCGTTGACTTTTTCAGCTTTGGCGAACTCTTCTCCTTCATAAACTATAGTATCCAGCGGATCTACATTTATCTTATCGAAAACAACATATTCTATTCCGTTATCTTCAAGCGACTTTTTTACTTTGCCAACCACATTCTCCTGCTTTGCCAGGAACGGATCGGTCACTATCATCATTTTTGTTATACCTTTTTCTTTGGCGGATATTCCGACCTGCTTAACAGATCCGGGACCCATATATGTATAACATGTCTGTTCATAAAAGTTTGTATAATAAGACATATGATTAAACCTCCTTGTTTAATATCATCATATTACTGGTAAGAGTCGAAGCATTTGCCGAGTAATTCTTCCAGTTCAGGTTTTGTAAGCGGGCTAGGTATTACCGGCCAGCAGTTATCACCCATGACTATATCAGCAATTCCGATCAGACCTTCGCGGTCGATTCCGTATTCCGACATCGGCTGAAGATGAACATCATGCATGATCTGAACTATACCGTCAGATACGATTTTGCCGATTTCTTCATCGGAAACATTTTCAGGATATTCAAGTCCCATACTGTCTGCTACCATCTTGACTTTATCGGCTTCTGTCTTTGCGCTGTATTCCATTGTTACAGGCAGCGCCCATGCACATGAAATTCCATGAGTCGTATGATATTTCGCTCCTATGCACTGACCGATCGCATGACCTAAATGGCATCCCATTTCGCCGAACCCGATACCTATCAGATTGCTGGCTCTCATAAGATGTTCTCTTCCCTCTTTGTCGCCCGGATTATTGACTACTCTTACGAGATATTTGCAGAGCTCTTTGATCCCGAAACTGCAAAGCGCATCAGTATGAGGATTCTGAATGAGACCCGTCATCGTTTCCGCAGCATGTGCAAAGGCGTCAAGGCCTGTCGCCGCTGTCAGTGACGGCGGTAAACCATATGTTAATTCCGCGTCGCAGAATGCCATATCTGCATTTTTAAGCGGGACTTTTTTAACGTGCAGGGTAGTATCCGAAATAACGCTGTAAGAAGTACATTCACTGCCCGTTCCTGTTGTGGTAGGTACTTCAAAGAGCGGCGGGCCCGGTTTGTAATCCCAGCTGTAATAATACTGAGATAACGGGCGCGGATTCGTCATCAGGATCGCTATTGACTTAGCAGCATCCATCGAGCTTCCGCCGCCTACTCCGACAAGACCGTCAGCCTTTTCAGCTTTGGCAAAATCTTCGCCTTCGTAAACTATCGTATCCAGAGGGTCTACATTGATTTTATCAAACAGTGCATAAGCAACTCCTGCATCCTCCAGCGATTTCTTGACCGCATCGATAACAGGCGTTTTTGCCAGTCCCGGATCGGTTACTATTACAAGTTTTTTGCATCCAAATGCTTTTGCCTGAGGGCCAAGCTCTTTTATTACTCCGGGTCCCTCATAAACCGGACACTTCTGGCCATATGTGTAGTATTCTTTAGGGTAAGCCATAATCAATCTCCTTTCATATCATATAGATCGATATTGAATAATTGTTTTCTATTTATTGAAAACCCCTTTTACTATGTAAGATTTGATCTGCGAATGTTCTTCCAGAGTTGCGGAAACGCCTTCTCTTCCTATTCCAGTCATCTTATATCCGCCGAACGGCTGCTCCATGTGACGGTAGCTGCTCTGTCCGTTAAGAACACATGCGCCGGATTTGATTTCAGCCGCCATACGCATAGCCTGCTTCAAATCTTTTGTAATGATTCCCGACGAAAGTCCGTTGGAGCAATTGTTAAGGATCTCCAGTGCCTCTTCATCAGTTTTATACGGAATGATTGGGAAAACAGGTCCGAAAATCTCAAGATCCGAAGCAATATCATAGCTCTTATCTACATCGACAAGAACTGTAGGCGTTACAAATGCTCCGTCTCTGGTACCGCCGTAGATGCATTTTGCACCCTGGCCGATAGTGTATTCTACCTGATCGATGACTTTCTTAGCTCTTACTGCCGAAACAACAGTACTCATATCATTCTTCGGGTCCATCGCATCGCCGACATTTAACTTCTTCAATGCTGCCACGAGTTTTTCAGCCAGTTCGTCCTTGATCGATTCATGAACGATAAATCTCTTGCATGCGCAGCATGTCTGACCTGCGTTAAATATACGTCCGGCGATCATTTCGCTTACTGCATAGTCCAGATCAGCATCCTGGCGAATGATATTTCCGTCGTTTCCGCCGAGCTCAAGACAAAGATGCTTCAAAGTAGGAGCTGCACACTGTGCCATCTGCACGCCTGCACCCGAACTGCCCGTAAGACTTATTGCTGCGATGTGTTTATTCTGCAGGAGATGCTCGGTGACGATATCTCTCTCACATGCCATGCACTGTACAAGATTTTCCGGTGCTCCTATTTTCTCAAACAAAGCTCCGAGTTTGAGCATAGCCAGCGGATTATCTGTAGGCGCCTTAACTACGACTGAATTGCCCATTATGAGTGCAGGAACAACCTTGTGAACAAATAACTCGATAGGATAATTGAACGGGATAACGCAGGCGATCACACCAAGCGGTTCTCTCATCGTGAAGATAAGATCGTTCTCAAATCCAGGCTGATTTTCTGTTGACAGAACTTCACCGTATAAGTGATTGGCTCTTTCAATAAAACCTCTCGCAATGTTCGCGCTTCCGCCGGTTTCCATTCGTGCCTGCTCGATTGGTTTCCCCATTTCTTTGCAGAGTGTAACTGCGATATCTTCTGTGTTCTCTGTAATAGCATCACAGAACTTATACAGCAGTTTTGTTCTTGCCCAAAGCGGCTGCTTCGCCCAAAGAACCTGTGCAGCGACTGACTTTTCGACCATAGCATCGACTTCCTGCGCTGTCGGCAGAGCCACTGTTCCTACAACTTCATTGCTGCAAGGGTTTGTTACTGTCAAAGTATTCGACATAATGTTTACCTCCATTCATTATTTGGACTTTGATTGATTAGTTATATGCAATTATCAAAATAATCGATATATTCTCTGTCTATTGTTAAAGCAATTTCTATGCCAGTTTTCCTGCAGCGCGGCATCCCGGCCTCCGCAGGCGATAATTATCGGGAAAAAGCCCGATTCAGCGTCCCCCAATCAAAACTTCCGGGATGTGAAAATCTAAATGATATTCTTTTTTTTGTTTTTCAAAGATGAAACCATTTCAGATTTGAAACCAAAAAATGGTCAGTCCGGTCCTGACGCCGCTTTCCCGCCGCACAAAAATACAGCCATGCATATCACACATGGCTGTATCGTTAAATTTATCTTATTCCTCATCATCTGCCACATCGTCGAGCTCGGCATTTGCCGCGCGCAGAAGATCTTCCGTCCTTATCTCCAGCGACATCCCGATGCGCCCCGCGCTCACGCAGATCTTTTCCTGCGCGGCGGCTCTTGCATCCACCACTGTAGGCAGCGGCTTACGCATGCCCAGCGGAGAACACCCGCCGTGGACATAGCCCGTCACCTTCATGATATCGGCCGTCTTCAGCATCTCGATCTTCTTTTCCCCGAAATGCCTGGCCGCGCGCTTGAGCGACAAATGCTTGTCCACCGGAATAACGCAGACATAATGCCCGCCGCTCTGTCCGACCGTCACCAGCGTCTTGTACGTCTGCTCGTACGGCCGTCCCGTTATCTCCGCGGCATCCATGCCGTTCGTGAACCCGTGCGACATATCGTATTCGATGATCTCATATTCAATGCCTTCGCCGTCGAGAAACCTCGCGGCGTTGGTTTTTTTATTCTTGTCTTTACTCATATTACTCCGTCGTACTCAGGATCGTATCGTTCTTCGTATCCGTCTGACTCACCTTCATCTTGGAGATATCCGAAGGGTCGACATCCTCGTTCAGGCCGAGTATAGTCGGTCCGAGATACGTCGTCTTGAGCACCTTGTCTCCTACCGTGATCTTGCTGTACTCCGTGAAATTCTGTCCCTTGATGTAATACTTTTCTCCGATCTTGACGATCTTCTTGATCTTTATTTCCTTCACGCCCATTTTCAGCGATATCGGTTTGAACGGATTCGTCCCGCCGTAGATATATTTCTCGCCGTAGAGCATATCATACTGCAGCATTTTCATCTCCGCCCTGTAATTTTTATCGCTTCTGTGATCCTGCTGGAATGTGACCATCGTGCCGTTGTGTATGCCTATCCTGTTCAGAAGTTCCGAACCGATCTGATACGCGGTTAGGTCTTCGACCTTTCTGCTCCCGTACTTGTAATTGCTCCAGATGACATAATTCGTCTGGTATACGCTCCTGTTGCCCTTGAGGTTATCTTCGGTCAGATTGTCCAGGGCCGGCAGATGATCGCCGTACATGACAAGAATCGTCGGCTCGTCATATTTTTTGAGAGTCGTCGTCAGCTGCTTCACGAACTGATCCATTTCATATATCTGATTCGCGTAATACTCCCACGACCACTTCAGCTCATCCGTCGGCGCGGACGTGCAGGTGATAGTCGGATCGTTGATGACTTTTTCCGTCGGATATTTCCCGTGTCCCTGAACAGAGATCGTGTAAATATAATCGCTGCCCTTCGTGGACTTCAGCGCATCCATGATATTGCTCGTCAGAACATAATCCCGCGCCCAGCCCTTCGGTGTCCTGCTGACATTGTTCATATACTCCACAGATGTAAATGTCTGATAGCCGAGATTCCCGAAGACTTCGTTCCTGTGATAAAACGCCGCCCTGTGGTCATGGATCGCATGCGTGGAATAACCCAGCTGCTTAAGATCATACGGTATGCTTTCGCAGTTTTCTTTCAGTAATATCGAATTGTACGGATATTCTCCCGGTCCGAAGAAGTGCACGCTCATGCCGGTCATCGATTCAAATTCGGTGTTCGCTGTGCCCGCTCCTACAGCCGGCACTCTCAGCTTGCCCGTAGAGCAGGTCTTCATCAGATAGCGGTAATACGGTATCGGATCCTGTGAAAGCTTGATGTCCTTGACAAAGCTCGGGTCGATAAATGATTCGAGCTGCAGGAAGATAATATTCGGTTTGGTAACGCTCGTGGATGTTTCTTTGCCCGCGACTGTTGTCTCCATTTCCTTCGTGGTAAATATCTTCTTTACATTGGCTTCCGAATAATTCGCGGGCCTGCGCACGCCCTTGTCAAACCCCGTAGCCAGGAAGCAGTAGGAGAATCCGTTGTCTCTGTACCCGTAGTTGAGGTTCGGGAAATACGTGTCGAGGATGCCTGTTTTCACACACCCGAAAGTCGCGAATATTGCAATTGCTATAATCAGAAGAACGCGCGGGACCGCCTTTTTGTATACGACCTTCGCCGCCGCTTTCTTGCTCTTGAAAAATATCAGCACCAGCAGCGCGACGATCGCAGCGATGCCGGCAACGAGAAGAATGATCTGCATCTTCGACAGATAAGTCGTCGCGATCGAAAGTCCGTCCTTGAGTTCCATGATGTCGTTCGTCGTGAACGGAGTCATTCTGTTGGCCTGGATAATGCCGTTGACAATACCGAGCACTACCCATATGCCGCCGAACAGGATCAGGAAAAACCGCCTGTTCTTGAACAGGAGCGACAGCGACATGCAGGTGAATATAATCAGTGAGTTGAAAAGAAAGATCAGAGGATGTCTGATCATAAATTCCAGCCCGGCCGCAGGTGATGTCGACAGTCTGGCAAAAGTCTCAATAAACAAATTGACAAGGATCGCCAGGACTGCGTACTGCGCTATGAAATTGTGCCATATCTTAAGCCAGTTTGTCTTCAACTTATCCATTCGGAACTTCCTTTTTTACTCTGTTTGCAAGTTTTGCAAACTCTTCTATCGTCAGCGTCTCGGCCCTTCTCATCGGGTCGATATCTATCTCCTCAAGAAGCGAACGCATAGCGGCCTTGTCCATTCCCCGGAGGCCCGTCATGCAATTCAGCAGTGTTTTCCTCCTCTGAGAAAACCCCGCTTTTATACACACAAAAAACATATTTTCATCGATCAGATCCACAGGTTTCTCACTGCGGACATCAAGACGCAGGACAGCCGAATCGACCTTCGGCCTCGGTACGAAAACTTCCTTCGGGACATCCGCGACCTTCGTCACATCGCAGTAATACTGCACCGCGACCGAAAGCGCCCCGTACGACTTGACCCCGGCAGGCGCGCATATGCGCTCTGCCACTTCCTTCTGCATCATTACTGTAATGCTGTCGGCAGGCGTTCCCTCTTCGAGAAGCTTCATGATGATCGGCGTGGTGATGTAATAAGGCAGATTGCCTATCACCTTGACTCCGGCTATCCCCGGATTCTCCGCCTTCGCTTTCTCTATGATATCCGTGATGTCCGTCTTGAGTACATCACGGTTGATTATCTCTATATTGCTGAAATCCCCGAGCGTGACGCCGAGTATCGGGATCAGCGCCTTGTCTATTTCTATCGCGATCACTCTGCGCGCCAGCCGTGCCGCCTCACAGGTGAGCACTCCGAGTCCCGGTCCTATCTCTATCACGAGATCGTCCGGACCGATGCCTGTCGCATCTATGATCCTGTCAATTATATTCTTGTCGGTCAGGAAATTCTGCCCGAGGCTCTTGGTCATCTTAAAACCATGCGCCGCCCCGAGGTTTTTTATCGCTTCATGCGAATAAAGTTTCATCTGACTCATCTATTCAAATGCCTTTCAAATTCTTCTTTCGTGATGCCGTAATCATTGAGCTTTCTTAGAAAGCCGGCGGCATTTCCGTAGCCTATCCCGAGAGCCTTTCCCAGCTCCCTGCGTCTTGCCGACGAGCCCGCGCCTCCCGCAAGACCCGCCGCGTACATATCTTTCATGTCAAATACCGGGGCGCCTTCCGTTTTCGTCGCCCTGGCTTTGGCCAGAGCCTCGAGTATGGCCTCCGGCCCCGCATTTTCTATGCCAATGTCGCCTTTCTTCTCAGCCTCGTCCCTCGGCAGGAACGCCTGCCTGGCATCCGGAAATCTTTCCGTCAGCCTGGACCTTATGGTCTCGCCGGCATGATCCGGATCTGTGAAAATTATGAGACCCCTGGTGCTGTAAGCTTTTTCAAGCATCTCCCATGTCGCATCGGAGATCCCGAATCCGTGAGTCTCAATAGTATCTGTATCCAAAGCTCTTCTGACAGCCGCGGTGTCATCTCTGCCCTCCACGACTATCACTTCTTTTATTTTCATCTATTTGCTGTCCTTATCGGGCATAACATAAAGGGTTTCTCCCGGCATGACCATCTTGAGTTTGTCTCTCGCTTCCTCCTCGATGTAGTCGGGATCATTCACCTTTTTAAGTTCTTCCCTGAGTTCCTTCTTTTCCTTTGTAAGCTTCTGCTGTTCCGCTATCAGCGAATTCTTTTCCGTTTCCGCCTTGTATATATTGTATGTCGAATAGCCGACCATACATGCGAGTATACAGATCACGACAGCATAAACCAATGCACGCCTGCCGCTCATTTTTCTGGAAACACGTTTTTTCTTCGCGTGTTTAGCGGCAACAGGCGTCTCTTCAGCCGGTGTTTCTTTTTGTGCCCGGCGCTCCTCACGGCTCTGACGTTCACGATCCTTCCGGTATTCCCTCAGATCGACAACCCCATTTTTCTTATCGAATTTAGCCTTGCGCCCTTTACTTCTTTTCGCCATCTGTTTCCTTTGATTACCATATTTTTCTTATTGTGATTATAACACAATACATACACGAGTGCCATAATCAGAACGAGCCTTCTTTAAGTAAATCCAGCATGCCCGTCTTTCTCACCTTATGCATAGAATACCATATCGTCAGCATTACCACGACTCCCAGACTCACGATGCTTATCGCGATAGCGCCCCACGGTATCACAAACAGGATGCTGTAAGTGCCGCCGATGAACCTGTACATAAGATATGTCAGCAGCAGGGAAACCGGCAGCCCGTACAGGAGCGCCCTCGCCCCGTAAAAAATACATTCGAGATTTATCATCTTCTTGAAGCTCTTCGGTCCCATCCCCACAGCCTGCAGCATCGCGAATTCCCGCCGCCGCAGCAGCATGTTCGTCGCTATCGTGCTGAAGACATTCGCCGCCGCTATCAGCGATATCAGCGTTATGAAACCGTATGAAAGCAGTTTTATCATCGAGATCACATTCCTGACCGTTTCGTACTGCCCCTGCATGTTCACGATCGCGTACGAAGATATCCCCTCCGCCCGGCAGATCTTTTCCATATCGCTGTATGTGACCGCCGGATCGCTGCTGCGGAAAAACGCGGCAGGCCTCATGCTTCCGTTGGACTTCGCATTTTTTATATACCGGCTGCCCAGCAGATTTTCCGCATTGCTCCGGGAAGTATATATACCGACAAGTGTATTATACGCATCGGATCCCATAGGCAGTTTGCTGCCGTATACCACTTTTACGGTAAATTGCCTCCCGTTATCTCCTTTAAGCGTCATCTGCTCGCTGCGGGCAGAGGAAATATCGGCCGTAAAACTTTCGGTCCCTTTGTCCGAATAACCGTAGACTTTTCTCGCCGCTATGAATCCGCTGTCGTCAGCGGCGGCTATCCCGTTCTTCTGCGCCAGTTTTGCATACTGCGCATCCGGCATTACTATCAGCCCCGCATAGAGTTCGGCTTTGCCTTTTGATACCGGGAAAGACGAAGACTCGATCTTCTTCCTGTCCGTACTGGAAAAATCGGCCAGAGATTTCTTCACCTTCATCGTATACGCGTTATAGTAAGCGCCTGCGGTCACGTCCTTCGCATCTTTCAGCTTCTCATAGCCCGCATGCGTGACATCGCTCATATAATCGATATCATAATCTATGTTTGTTCCATACTGCTGATCGATCCCGTCCGAAAGATAGCGGATCATCCCGTTGGCCGAGATGAAAAGCACCAGGCTCAGGAAAAGCGAAATGATCGCCGCTCTGTAACGCTTCCTGTCGCGCTTGAAATTCTTGCTCGCCAGCACGCCCTCAAATCCGAACAGCTTCTGCGTCAGCTTCGAGGTCTTCAGCCGTTTGGCCTTGACGGTCTGCGGGATCGCGTTGCGTCGCATGGCCTCCTTCACGCTCACTCTGTATCTCATATGAGCTGGAAGATAAGCCGAAATCACCAGCATCAGAAACGCCAGTCCGGCGCCTGCCGCCACAAAGCCCCAGGAAATTTGCATGTTGAACGCAGTAATATTGCTCCCCGCTGTAAAAATAGCCGCGAACTTTTTCCCGACGATCTTAATGACCGTATATATCCCCGCGATGCCTCCGAGAATCCCCGGCGGTATCCCGGCAGCGCCTATCACAGAAGCTTCGAAAAGCACACAGGTGCGTATCTGTTTCTTCGTGGCGCCGTAAGCCGACAGCATCCCGAAAAGTCCCGTCTTGTCGGCGAACGATATCGAAAAAGCGTTGTAAAGAAGCAGCAGAGAGCCCGCCGCGATCAGCAGGATCAGCAGTATTACCGCCACGAGAAGCGTAGTCATCTCGTCTATCCCGCCGGAAGCTCCGAGGTACATCAGCAGAATATCGTTATAGGTGTAATTTACCGACGAAGGCACCAGGTCCGAGGTGAACGAATAAATGTCGCCCGGATCGTAAGTCTTGACGAATACAGTGTATCTGGCATTCCGGTTATTGTCGGGTACAGTAATAGCCGTATATCCCGGCGCGTTGTAATCCTCGACGCTCAGTCTCTCGCATATCCCGACCACGCGGTACGTCTTCTTCTTCGTGCCGGTCAGCTTTTCCTTCGCGTGAGCATATTCGATGCTCTGGCCGAGCAGCGACCCCCTGGCAACCGCATTGCCGGCATAGGAAGTATATTTTCTGACCGCTTTCCTGTTCCCGACTTCCAGGGTTATCTTCTGCCCGATGCGGTAATGTATGCGTCCGTTTTCGAAAAGATGTTCCGGAATAACGATCTCGCCGCTCGTCCGCGCTGCTCTTCCTTCGACGATATTGACGGCGGCGGTATTATACATCTCTTTGCCGAACCCTGTCACGAACAGGTACGGCTTGTCGCTGTTCGCGCTGTTCACCCTGGCATAGCCTATGTCCTCCGCCGCATCCAGCTCCGACAGTCTGCCGTCGGCTTCCATCGTCGCGATTTTCGTCTGCGACACCTGATCGGCGCGCATGTACCAGTCTCCTTCGGAGGCCTCCGTGGATCTCACGAGGAATCCCTGCAGACTGGACGCGAAAACAAACACCGCGGTCAGCATCGCAGTGGAAAGGATGACGCCTGCGATCATTACTACAGTCCTCATCCTGTTTCTCTTCATATTTTCCAGTACTATCTTCCGGAATATATTCAACGTCTCACCACCTCGTCGGATGTGAGCCTGCCGTCGTCTATGGACATTATCCTGTCCGCCTGAAGGGCAATGTTCTCATCATGGGTTATGACTATCAGTGTCTGATTATACCGTTTGTTCGAGCGCTTCAGAAGCTCGACGATCTCCTGGCTGTTCTTTGAATCAAGATTTCCGGTCGGCTCGTCCGCCAGCACCATCATCGGCGAATTGATCAGCGCCCGCCCTATGGAAACGCGCTGCTGCTGTCCGCCCGAAAGCTGACTCGGAAAATTGAATTCCCTGTCCTTCATGCCCAGATTTTTGAGGATCTCGTCGATCAGACGCTCGTCCGGCTCCCGGCCGTCCATGAGGATCGGCAGAGCAATATTTTCCCTTACATTGAGCACCGGGATCAGATTGAAGAACTGATAAACGAATCCGACCTGCCGCCTTCTGTACACCGCCAGCTCCTCTTCGCTGCGGTCGAAAAGATTCATTCCGTCGACATAGACATACCCCGACGTAGGTTCATCCATACCTCCGATCATGTGCAGCAATGTGGATTTCCCCGAACCGGAAGGTCCGATGATCGCGACGAATTCGCCCTTCTGCACAGTAAAAGAAACATCGTCGAGAGCCTTCACTTCACTCTCGCCGCTGCCGTAACTTTTACACAGATTTTTAACTTCTAAAATCTCCATCGGCGCCCGCCCCCGTATCAGACCAGCTTTTTATAGAATTTGACCGTGAATCTCGCACCCGGTCCGTCTTTTCTGTTTTCGGCTTTTATGCTGCCGTTCTGTTCGTTTATTATCATCTTCGACATCGCCAGGCCTATCCCCACGCTCGACGCCGCTGAATTTTTCCCCTTATAGAAACGCTCGAAAAGATGAGGAAGGTCCGCCGGATCGATGCCGCTTCCCGTATCCTGAACGACGATCTCCGTGAACAGTTCATTTTCATGCGCCCGGACTTCGACCCTGCCGCCTTCCGGCGTATGCTCCATACAGTTCTTAATAATATTGCCGACGGCCTCCGTCGACCATTTGATATCCCCAACAAAGCTTTCGCCTCCGTCCGCAATGAACTCGAACTCCTGATTCTTGATCTCCATCGGTATCAGCAGCGGCTCGGCCGCCGCAGACACCAGATCGGCAAGGTCGACTTTTTCATGCCTGAAATCAGCCGTGCCGGCATCTATTTTCGATATCTTGAGGAGCGAAGTTATCAGCCACTCGATCCTCGCGAGCTGCTGATCGACATCACGCATGTATTTCATGCGGTCTTCTTCAGTCAGATCCTTTTTGCGCAGGAACGACATGATCAGATTGATAGTCGTGAGCGGCGTTCTGAGCTGATGCGAAATATCCGCTATCGAATCGTTCAAATAGACCTTCTCCGCTTCCAGTTCATGGGTCCTCTCCCGCAGTCGCAGCGTGAGCTTGTAGACCTCGCTCTTCAGGATCGCCAGCTCTCCCTCTCCGCTGTCTTCCAGTCCCAGCGGCTCGCCGCCGTTGAGTATCCTGTCGAGCGTCGACGAAAGTTCCGCTATCTTCCGCAGATCTCTTCCCGCCGTATAAAGCGTTACGCTGATCATGCAGGCGCAGGCCCCGATGATCAGCATCCCGCAGTCGAACCCAATAAAAAATCCGGCGGCAGCAAACACTGCCGTCAGTATCAGTTCGATAACCAGCGCTCTCTTGATCTCCGGATTTCTGAGCAGTTTCATTTTTTACTCGCCTACTTTATATCCGAGGCCCCTGACCGTCTTGATGATGGTCGGGTTCTGAGGATCGTCTTCGATCTTCTCGCGCAGCCTCTTGACATACACCGTCAGAGTATTATCGTTGACGAACTCGCCCGCGATGTCCCATATCTCCTCCAGCAGTCTGTTCCTTGAAAGTATCTGTCCCTGGTGATTCAGGAATACGAGAAGCAGCCTGTACTCCAGTACCGAAAGGAATATTTCCGTATCGCCCTTGTGCACAGTCCCCTTCAGCGAATCCACCTTCAGATCGCCTATTTCTATGATCGATTTCGCCGCGCCGCTCCTTCTCAGTACCGAGTTGATCCTCGATACGAGCTCCTTCGGCCTGAACGGTTTGGTGATATAATCGTCCGCACCCATGTCGAGCCCCGTGACCGCCGTGGTCTCGTCGTCGTATGCAGTAATGAATATTACCGGTGTCCCGGCGTTTACATTCGATGCGTCGTCCGCCTTTATCGCTGAACATACCGCATATCCGCTTCCATCCGGAAGGTTGATATCCAGCAGCGCAATATCGAATTTTGTTTTTTCTATCAAAGCCAGCGCCTCTGCCTGAGTCGCTGCCGCCGATACGTCGAATCCCTCGCTGCTCAGCAGCTCGTCAAGATTCGCGATGATATCTGTGTCGTCTTCGACAAGTAGGATCTTTGCCATTATCCGCCTCTTTTCTGTAATCCAATATCGGATTACATTATATCATTACGCATAATGGCGGTCAAAGTTTTGGCGATAATGTGACAATCAAGTTATTATATGGTAAAATGCAGAGCTAGAAGCATCAGAAAGGATCCGCATATGAAAGATTATGAAGCAAAGGGAATACTGTTAAAAGACAACTTCACCAAAGATTTTGTCATCAGATATTCAGATATAGATGAAAAGAACGGTCTGAGCCCGGCGGAGCTCGTGAATATCCTGCAGTCTGAGTGCATCAGGCATTCGGCGGCGGCGGGCCACGATCTTGACTGGTTCAGGGAAAACCAGCGCGGCTGGGCGCTTTCATTCTGGCACATATGGATAAACGATGTGCCTAAAGAGGGAGACATCATTCGCGTTGAGACGTGGAGCAAATCATACAGACGCACGCAGGCTCACCGTGATCTTACTGTCCTGGCGGAAGACGGCAGTGAACTCATCCACGCGTCGACGAGATGGGTGCTCATGGATATGGAGACGAGACACCCTGTCAGCACGAAACCGATCATGGATCATTACTGCTTCGAAGAAGAACGCCCTTACCGGGACGAGACTTTCGACATCCCGGAATGTTCGGACGCCGCAGAGGAAACCTCGCGCGAATTCACGATCATGAGGAGCGATCTCGACGTCAACAGACACACCAACAACAGTTCGTACGTGAAGTGGGCCATGGACGATATCTCCGACGAGATCTTCGCCGCGCACACGGTGTGCGAGCTCGTGGTGAAATATCACATCGAATCTTCTGAAGGACAGAAGGTCCGGAGCATCTGCCGTACGGAAAAACTGGCAGACGGCCGCATCCTGGCTGTCAGCACACAGGTCGACGCCAATGATCCGGATACTGTTCTCGCCATCGTCGCGTCTTACTGGAAATAGAATTTATTATCTGAAGATCGCTTTCAGATACAGCACGAATACATAAATCACCGCTGCCGCCGCTGTCACGTACTCGAAAAGAACGAGGATCGTCAGCGGCGGTATTGCTGCGCCGCCGATCACGCCCGCTGTCAGGCCGTACGTGATGAACTGCTTCGCAGCCATCGCCGGCAGAACGAGCGGGAATGTGAAGGCCGTGAATGAAGGCATGAACGGAAGCTTCAGGAGCTTCGGCATCTTCACGATGACCACTGCGTAAAGGCACTGACCGATCACGAACAGCACTTCAACGCGCCACAGAGCGGGGCCGGCCAGCCACCCTCTCTGACAGATGACGATATACGCTGACAGAATCAGCGCGAAAGGTGCCGCGTAAAGAGTGAAGAAAGGTCTGAGCGGATCCGGCACAGGGACCTTCACATATCTTACCGTCGCCGCGATAAGGAGCGGTATCACGCAGAACGAAGCCGCGCCGAAAGCGCAGACCGCGATCAGCTTCGCCGCCGGAAAATCGAACGGAGCCGCCGAAACGGAGGCGACCGCTATGCCGATGAACGGTATCAGGAACGCCGGCGTGACTTCCGCCAGCGACAGGCCTTTCATCCGCGCCGCCGTGAATCTCACGATATAAATAACATCGAATATTACTGCGCATATAAAAACAGCTCCCGCGGCCGCAGAGGGACATCCCCATCTTGCAGCGAGAGACGCAAGCATCATCAGCGCCATGAAGAATGTACAGACTGTACATTCAGATGACGCTGACGCATGTATTTCTTTTCCTGCCGCTTCGCGGTCCGCAATGACCCGGACGGCCGTCGCAGTCTCGACAGCTGCGGATACGGCAAAGCATATTACTGCCGCTGCGGTGTGCCAGCCGCCTGTCTCCGCATAGAACAGATTCGCGAGTCCGGCAAAAGCCAGCCCGACTCCGAAAAAAGGCACAGGGATCTTTCTCATCGGTCAGCGGCCTCGCGCGCGCGTTCTGCATAGCACGAGCACACGCTGCCGTCCTCCTTCACGCCTGTATCTCCGCAGAGAGCGCAGATGTGTCTGACGTCCATATAGTCGACGGGGATATTGTTCTCCGTCATCAGCATCGTCTTTTCCCGTGAAAGATCGGCGGCCTTCGCTCTGATGCCTTCGAGCCTGGCCGATTTTCCGCTGCCGCCGCTGATTGCTATCTTCATGAGTTCCGAGTTAAGTCCGATGATCTCGTTTTCTATGTCGCGTATGCGCGGCACCCGGGCGTAAACTTCGCTGCGGCGGTCCTCCGCCTCTTTCTCCTCGTTCTCTCTGATCTCGTCGTAATATGCCATTACCTGCGAACGGCTGACGCCGGCAGGGCCTTTGCCCGGACGTTTCACCATATTATTCAGGACGCTGTTGACATAATTGATGTTCGGATTCGATATCCCGCTCGTCTTTCCGCACGCGTAAAGAATATCGTCCATCGAACAGCTGAGCTCGTCAAGCCATTTGTCGATTATCTGCTTCTCCATCTCCGTTGCGAATCTGTTGAACCCGAGCGCCTTCATGATGCGCTGATATGTGTAATGCCTCTGGTCTTCCTCGCCGAGATGAGCTTCGATCTGCTCTTTCGTGTCGAGGTTCTTCCCCGCCCAGTCCATGACGACTTTGCCGACATAGCGGACATTCATTTTTCCTTTTTCACTGCAGTAACGGTATGCGTACGCAATGGTTTCGGCCGTGGCGCCGAAATCCGTCATCCAGCTGAGGACCTCCTGCATCTCGCTGCCGGAAATAGTCTTGCCGGTCATCATCTCGATCTTCGTGTATAGTTCCTTCAGTTCCGCGCCGTCCGGCAGCAGCGGGGATTTATTCTCCTCCGGGGCGGCAGCGGAGCTTTCTGCTCTTTCTTTAGCCTTATCGTCTTTTTTGGCGCCGTACAGCTTTTCCTTGAGCGAAACGAACTCGATGACGTCCCCGGTCCTGATCACTGCGCCGGCGTTTTCCCAGTATTGCCAAGCCTTCTGTACTTCGGGAACTCCGAGGTGCAGCGTTTTCGCAGTTTCTTCGTCGGATATGGATTTGCCGAGATCGGCGCACATCAGCGCAAGCAAATACACCTTCACATGATCGGAAGGTGCATCCGGCATATATTCTCCTATGAACAGATTCTCCACCTCGGTATCGGCGAGGTATGTCGTCTTTATTTTTTCACGTGTGAACCCCATTTTTGACTCCGTTTTCAGTTCAGTCTCTTATCTGACTTCGCCCTTGTTCACGAATCTCGTGAACTGGCTCTGCCATCTGACCTCGACAGTCTTCGTCGGGCCGTTTCTCTGTTTGGCTACATTAACTTCGCAGACATTAGGATTTTCCGTATCCGGATTGTAGACTTCGTCCCTGTACAGCATAAGTATGACGTCCGCGTCCTGCTCTATCGCCCCCGATTCACGGAGGTCCGACATGATAGGCCTGTGGTCCGTTCTCGTCTCCGGTGCACGCGAAAGCTGGGAAAGTACCAGCACAGGGCACTGCATCTCTCTGGCGAGCTGTTTGAGCCCTCTGGACAGGGATGTGATCTCCTGCTGTCTGTTGTCCGCGCGTCCCTGGAAATCCATCAGCTGAAGGTAGTCCACAACGATCATATCGAGTCCTCTTTCAGCTTTCAGGCGCCTGCATTTGTTTTTCATCTCCAGTATCGATACTCCCGGAGTATCGTCTATCATTATCGGCGCGCTGCCCAGCGTATCCGCGGCCGCGATGATGCGGTCCCATTCCGCCTGATCGAGCGTGCCCTTTCTGATCCTGTCGCTGTCTACTGCGGCTTCCATGGAAATAAGTCTCTGTGAAAGCTGTTCCTTGGACATTTCCAGACTGAATATCAGCACGACATTGCCCTTGGCGGCGGCGTTTCTGGCCGCGCACAGCGCGAACGCCGTCTTTCCCATGGAAGGCCTCGCTGCCAGAATGATCATATCCGATTTCTGCAGACCTGTCGTGCAGTTGTCGAGATCGATCAGCCCCGTAGGCACTCCTGTCAGACTGCCCTTCATCTTCGCACGCTTGTCGATGTCCTCCATGTTCTTGATGAGCACTTCTTCGAGCGGCACGAGGTTCTGCGCGCCCTTGTTCTGGACTATGCTGAATATCTGCCTCTCGGCGCTGTCGAGCACCTGCTTCGCGTCAACGCTGTCCTGATATCCCTCTTCCATGATATTGTTCGCGGCGGCGATGAGCTTCCTCAGCTCCGCCTTTTCCGCGACGATCTTCGCATATTCCGCGGCATTCGAAACTGCGGGCACCGCTTCCGATGAACTCAGCGAAGCCACATATGCCCTTCCGCCCGCGAGTTCGAGCGAACCTCTTTTGGAAAGCTCCTCGCACACGGTAACGATATCGACCGGTCTGCCGCTGTTGTTCAGCGAAGTTATCGCCTCGTATATTTCCTTATTGCCGTTGTTGTAAAAATCATCTGCCCGCACATGTTCCGCCACATCGTAAAGAGCGTCCTTGTCGAGCATGGCCGCACCGAGTGCGGACCTTTCCGCTTCCTCGTTATGCGGAGGGATCCTGTCCATACTGCTTCCCCTTATTCCGTTACTACGTTCACCTTCATCTTCGCCTGGACTTCAGGATAAAGTCTGACGACTACTTCCTTCAGACCCGTTTCCTTTATCGGGCTGTCCAGCTCGATTTTTTTCTTGTCGACCTCGATGCCGAACTGCTCCTGCAGTGCGCCCGCGATGTCCTTGGATGTGATCGAACCGAAAAGCCTGCCGCCTTCTCCGCTCTTGGTCACGATCTGGACCGTGACTTTTCCGAGTCTGTCGGCCGCCGCTTCCGCCGCAGCTCTGCTTTCGGCTTCCTTCTCGGCCATGATCTGCTTCTGCTTTTCGAGGTTTCTGATATTGCCTTCCGTAGCTTCCTTAGCCAGGCCTTTCGGCAGGAGCATGTTCCTCGCGAAACCGTCGCTTACCTTCACTACCTCTCCGGCTTTTCCTGTTCCTTTAACGTCTTTTGTCAGTATAACTATCATTTTCTTTTCTCCAATAATTCCTTTATCTTTTCTATCGCTTCTTCAGGCGGTATATCGACCTGCGCTCCCGCTGTCGTGAGATGTCCTCCGCCTCCGAACTGCTCCATCAGCACCTGAACATTTATCTCTCCCAGCGAACGCGCGCTGATGACCGTTCTCCCGTTCTGGTCGCTTCCTGATACGAAGCTTGCCGTAACGCCTCTAACGGTCAGCATTTCATCCGCCACCTGTGAATTGATTATCTGCGCGTTGTTGTTGTTCCCTTCGCATATCGAGAAGGCCATGCCGTCGTCCGTGAACTCCGCCCGTGCCACGCAGTTGGCCCTCAGCAGGAAGGTGTCCCTGTCAGTCTGGAAGAATTTCTTGACCTCTCCCGTGTCCGCGCCCGCTCTCTTCAGCCAGGCCGCAGCCTCGAACGTCCGGACTCCGGTCTTGACCGAAAATCTGTTCGTATCGACCATGATGCCCGCGAGCAGCGCTTCCGCCTCCAGCGTCGTGAGCTGTTTTCTGTCGACCGTATATTCGAGTATCTCCGTGACGAGCTCCGACGTCGACGATGCGTACGGTTCCTGATACGACAGCGACGGTGTCATTATCGCCTCCTCGGCCTTGCGGTGATGATCTATTACTACCACCTTGTCCGCCTGGTCGAGCAGCTTCGGACATTCGGTCAGGCTCGGCCTGTGAGTGTCCACGACCACAACGAGCATCCCCGGCCCGGTCAGTTCCTCGAGCCGCTTATTGTTTATGAGGTTGTAATTTCCCGTGTCGCTCGCCGTGTTGTACATCATGTCGAGCGCTTCGTTGAACCCGTTCACCAGTATATAAGTATCCTTGTTTATCGGAGCCGCAAGCCTGTATATGCCCAGAGCCGCCCCGAAAGAATCCATATCCGGATTCGAATGGCCCATGATTATGACTTTCGACGCCGACTCGATGAGTCTCTTCATGGCGTGTCCGATGATCCTGGACTTGCCTTTGTTGCCCTTCTCCACGGTCTGCGTTTTGCCGCCGTAATAGGTGATCTTGTTCCCGTCCTTGACTACGACCTGGTCGCCGCCCCGGCCCAGCGCCACATCGAGCGCATCCTGCGAGAACGTGTCGTTCTCCTCGGGGCTTTCCCCGCCTGCGCCTATGCCTATGCTCAGGGTCACCGGAAAATCGGCCTCGGTATCTATCTCGCGTATGTCGTCCAGCACGCTGAATTTCGATCTCGCCTGCTCTTCGAAATACTTTCTCTCGAACATGGAAATATATCTGTTGTTCCTGTATTTCGTAATGGACGCCTTCATCTTGGAGGCCCAGAATCTGAGGACCTTGTCGATCTCCGAATTCAGGCCGGCCTGGTCTTCCTTCGCCGTGCTTGATACGAGTTCATCGTAATTGTCGATCATGATGATCGCAATGCACATCTTTTCTTTTTCATATCTGCTCTCGAGGTCTTCGTACTCGGTAACATCCATGAAATATATCGCCAGTCCGCCCGCGAGGGATTCGCCGTCGATAAACGAAGGTACGACACGGAAATTCCGTTCATTCCTCTGAATGACATTGCTTGAACCGTTCTTCGCCGCTTCCGCCAGCTGCTCTTTCTTGAGCCCCGTCAGCGCGAAAATATCAGCGCCCTCGATCCCGTCATAAAGAAAGACTTCTCCGATGTGCGGGCTCGCGCTCGTGATCTTGCCTTTCGAATCCAGCGTACACGCCGGGAAAGGCAGCGATTCGGTTATTTCCATATCTCTTTTTTTATCCGCCATATGGACACCTCCGTTTTAATGCTGTGCATTATATTATAGCATATATATGACATAATTGGCATAAAAACAGGACCGCTGGTGACAGCGGTCCCTCAAATGTTCTGTTTTAGTCCTGTGTATAAGGGAGCAGAGCTACTGTTCTTGCTCTCTTGATAGCCTTTGTGACCTCTCTCTGATGTACAGCGCATGTGCCTGTGATTCTCTTCGGGAGGATCTTTCCTCTCTCAGTAATAAATCTCTTCAGAGTTTCAACGTCTTTGTAATCTATCTTAGCGTCTTTATCTGCGCAGAACTGGCAGACCTTCTTTTTTCTGAAGCCGCCGCCTCCGCCTCTTCTTTTGTTGTCCATCTTGACAATCTCCTTTCGTTAGAATGGTATATCGTCGTCAGGGATCTCCTGGAATTCAGGTGGTACTGCCGCAGGCTGCTGCGGAGCAGCGCTTCTGCTTTCCTGTACCGGCTGGCCGCCCGATGGGGCACCGGCGTTATCATTCCTGCCGCCTAAAAATTCTACTCTGTTCGCGACTACGTCTGTCGTATAGACCTTGTCGCCGTTTTTGTTAGTGTAGCTTCCCGTCTGGATACGTCCTTCGACTGCTACCTGTCTGCCCTTGGCAAGATACCTCTGGACAGTCTCAGCCTGTCTTCCGAACACTGTGATCCTCGGAAAATCTGCTTCCCTGGTACCGTCCTGCCTCGGCGGTCTGTCTATCGCGATAGTAAATGTCGCAATAGCCATATTGCTTTCGGTATATCTGACTTCAGGGTCGCGGGTAAGTCTGCCTATCAACTGTACGCTGTTCATTATTTGACCTCCCCTTATTTTTCGTCTTTGTTGACGATGATGTGTCTGATGATCGCATCCATGATCTTGAGTCTTCTGTCGAGTTCTTTCGGAACTGTCGGCTCAGCCTGGAATTCGATGACCACATAATATCCTTCGTTTTTCTTTTCGATAGGATATGCGAGCTTTCTCATGCCCCATTCGTCTACATCTCCAAGTGTTCCGTTGTCTGAAATGATACCTTTGACCGTATCGATCGCTTCATTTCTGGCAGCGTCATCGAGAGTCGAATTGACGATGAACATTACCTCGTAATTTGTCATTCTATTTCACCTCCTGCGGACTAACGGCATCGGATACTTCCGATGCAGGAAAGTGTTCTGCCGAATTGCAGAATCACGCTTATTTATTATACATGAAATCCCTTGAAATGCAAGGAGTTTATTTCTCTCCCGCCTGCTGCTTCTCGTAAAAGCCGCGTCGGTCTTCCTTCTTCGGGATCAGATTCCCGCGGAAATAATTATAGGCAATGATCAGACCGGCGGCCCCCATCATGAGATAGAAGCTGATCCCTCTGCTCAGTATCAGCGTCGGCTCGAGCAGCGCCTGCGGCACGATCACACTGAATACAAACAGAAAGCCTCCTTCGTTGGCTCCGACCGATCCCGGCAGCGGTATGAACGACATCCCGACCGAGACCACCGCCTGCAGCGTGACGATCGTAAAGAAGGAAAACTCGTCGATACCCAGCGCCCTGAAAGCGAAGAACGTAGTGCTGTAAAGTCCCGTGACCTGCACGGCCGATGTTATAAGGACTTTCGCGATCAGCGCGGCATCCTGCCCTATGACCTTGCCGGTTTCCTGATACTCATTAAGCTGCTCCTGCGCCCTTTTCTGGATGTCGAAACGTTTCGCCCACTTGAATCTCATGAGCTTGTTCACCACGCCCATTACGAGTTTCTGCGAAATGATCGGCGCGAACAGCGCCGCTATCAGGAACAGAAGTAGTAATATATTCACTGCCATCCCGGCTATTATGAGCGACCGCATCGCTATCTGCGCGCGGAACAATATCGAATGCTGCGCTATGAGCCCTGTCACCGCAAAGGCGATCGTTATTACCTCATAGCTGATAAGATCGAGCATGAGCGTGACGCTTCCGTGCGAAATATGCACATTGTCATAGAACATGTAGAATATCTGCATCGGCTGCCCGCCTGTCGAAGAAGGCGTGATGCCGCTGAAGAAGAATCCGGTGCCGGCATATTTCAGCGCCTGCCCCATTGTAACCTGATAATCCAGACTGGCCAGGATCCTGCGCAGATTGATGGCGTCGCACACCAGATAGACCGCAACGCACGCGCAGCCGCACAGCACAAAGCCGAGCTTCGAAGATTCCAGGATCTTCAAAAGCTCTTTCATATCGCTCCCTTTGAATATCACATAAAAAGTAAGCGCTACCAGACCCAGAAAAAGAAATCCGCTTTTCCAGATAGTTCTTCTGGTTTTTTGAGATTTGCTGACAGGCTCTCTGTCTGATTTTTTCATATGGGCCTTCAGCATCAGCATACCGTTCATATTATCATAACCTTTATTTCCAGAGTTTGTCCGGATACAGTCCCTTGTCTTTCATCGACTGAAGAGCATCCTTTACCGAATTTTTGTCTTCCCTGTAAGTGACGCCTCTCCATTTGTCCGATGACTTGAGGACTCTTACTCCTGCCTTTCCGTTTTTAATAAGCTGATCCGCTACTGACGGCAGAAAATATTCTCTCGCCAGAGGATCGTCCGCAAGAGCATCTTCGAGGAATGCCGGGAAGGCATCCCACAGTTCATCCATCATTTCCCGCGAGAATCCCCAGAAATTCATGGAGACCGGCGTATCTTCATCAAGCGCCGTCCACGTCTTCCCTTCATCTTCGGTAAAACATATGTCTCCGTTCACCCTGGCTATCTTCGTCCTCTCGACGATATCCGTCAGGAAGCCTTCTGCGGAAACGCTGCATATTCCTCTCGCAACCGAGCCGTTTTCGGTTATCGTATTTTTCAGTTTATATGCCACCATGCAGAAATCATATTTGCCCTTCTGATTTCCCAGCAGGAGTTCACCGGTCAGATACTGATACATGATCTGAAACGCCGAAGGGCCGTAATAATCATCCGCATTTATCACGGTGAACGGTCCGTCCACCGCGCTGCGCGCGGTCATTACTGCATGAGCCGTTCCCCACGGCTTCACGCGGCCTTCCGGAAGTTCGAACCCCGGCGGCAGATCGTCAAGCCTCTGATGCACGTACTCCACGTCAAAATATTTTCCGGCGCGGCCGTCGACCAGTTCCCTGAGATCACTTTCCATATTTTCCTTTATCACGAAAACGACCTTTCTGAATCCGGCCATCATCGCATCATAAAGCGAGAAATCCATAATGATTTCCCCGCTGTCTGTTATCTTATCTATTTGTTTCAATCCGCCGTAGCGGCTTCCCATCCCGGCAGCCATGACCACCAATACAGGTTCTTTCATACTCTCATCTCCTGTTTAGCTCGTGCGTTATATTTTATAACTAAAGCGATATTACGTCAACTCTGTGGTATAATCCGTATTATATTACGGAGGATCTGCAATGAATTATTACATTACGGGCTTCATAGGAAGCAACAGGATCGGCTGCGCCAAACAGCTGGCCGCGGAAAAGGGCCTGAAATTCCTGGATATGAACGACGAGATCCGGGTACGTGACGGCCGCACGGTGATGCGCATAGTCATGTCCATGGGCGAGCACGAGCTCCACAATAAGGAATACGAATTGCTGCAATGGCTCGATTCCCCGGAGGCTGCGGCGGCTGCCCCGCAGGGCTTTGCGGTCGCATGCGGCGACGGCACCCTGTTCGACGGCGACTGCCGGGACCTGATGGAAAAAGGGACCATAGTGATTGCCGACCCGAACGCTTCTCCCGACGAACTCTGGGCCGCGGCTTCAGCTGACGAAAATATCCCCTACGCGTTCATGATGCCGCACGGGACCGGCGAAGACGGCAACGTTCTGCGCGGAACGGATGCCCGCGAAAAATTCACTAAACTTTTCCTGACGCGGAAGGCGCTGTACGACCGGTATAAATAAGGCGGGCGGAACTGCGGTGTGCGGCCGGCGGAACTGCGGTGCGCGGCCGGCGGAACTGCGGTGCGCGGTCGGCGGAATAACTACAAATGAGCAAAAGGTGGTGCAGATTTGTAAAAAGTCGAAATTTGCACCACCTTTTTCAACGTTTGCGGGCTCTTGATGTCGGAACATGAACGGAATCACCGGTTGAGTATCCGCTCAGTCGCTGTAGCCCGGTAAATGGTGGTGCAGATCAGACGAAATCAAAAATCTGCACCACCTTCCCGACCGTAGCTGTCAGAATCTGGAAAACGCAAAAACGAAGAACTCGTCCGGGCATCCGAACGAGTTCATTTTACTTTCTTTTTATTTATGCATTTTCAGCTGCCCGGCCTCGATCTTTTTGAGGTCGACGCCTTCAGGATCAGGCACGACTCTGCGGGCCATTTTCCAGTTTTTCTTTTTCGCGACCCAGCCGTATCCGATCATGACGATCATGGCGATCGCGAGTCCTTCGAACTGTCCTGCGATGACATCGCTTATGTAGTGGACGCCCAGATAAACTCTGCTCAGTCCGATAGCGACCGCTATTGTAATAATGGCGATCGTGCAGAGTTTTCTGGTGGCGCTCGGCTGCATGTATTTGATTATCAGGAGCGCCAGCAGCAGGTAGACTGCGAAGGCGACGGATGCATGTCCGCTCGGGCAGGAATAACCTCCCTCGTGCACGAGCCACATGGAGCTGTCCGGTCTCGGCCTCATCATCATAAGCTTGAGACCTTTATTGATCGTTACCTGCAGCAGTGCGCCGAGTGAAAGCGGTATACCGAGAGTATAGATATATTGTTTATACATGAGGAAGAGCAGGCATACTATGACGATCGCCTGCCAGCATCCGAGATAAGTTATCGCTGTCAGCAGCGTCGTCAGTCCCGGTCTTCTGATGCCGTAAAACCAGTTCATCCAGGCCTCGTCGGTCTGCTGCGTCGCGCCGCTGTGAACGGCCGTGAGCATTCCGGCAAGACAGACTACGGCAATAGCCAGCCAGACTATCTCAGTAATAAACGCTTTCCTCTCTATGCTTTCAAGTGTTACTTTTTTATATTCGCTCATTTATCTTCTTTCCGGTTTTCTGAACAATATCCGCTATTTGAATTTTACCGCAGTGCCGTAAGCGATGATCTCGGCTGAACTTTCCATTACTGAGCCTGATGCGTATCTGACCATGATGACCGCATCCGCACCAAGATTTTCTGCTTCCTGGACCATCCTGTTCGCCGCGATCTCCCTGGCTTCGTTCAGCATCTTCGTATAGCTTACCAGCTCGCCGCCGATCATGCTTTTAAATCCTGCGCCGATATCCTTGAACATATTTTTCGATGTCACGATATTGCCTTTGACTACGCCGAGAGATTCGATCTCTTTCCCCGGGAAGTAGTTCAGTGAATTCAGTTCCATAATAATATCCTCCAAAATCATTTTACGGGCTTTTCGAAAATGCTTTCCGGATTATCCGCGGCCAGCTTTTCGACGCCTCCTTTTATGATAACGTATACTTTATCGCCGAGTTCGGCTTCATCGCGTCTCGACATGCCTTTGGTTTCTATCGGCGGATGCACGATAATGTCGACTCTGGCCGGTTTGATCATACCGTTTCTCTCAAAGACATTATATGTCCCGTTTATCGAAAGAGGTACGAGCGGCACCCCCGGTTTGACCGCCAGCTTGAGCGCTCCCTTTTTAAATTCACCCATGGTCGAGCACATTGCCCGCGTTCCTTCGGGGAAGATGAGCATCGAAAAACCCTGCTCTATGTATTCGATCCCCTCGAGTATCGCCTTGAGCGAAGCCCGCGGATCGCCTCTTTTTATCATTGAACTTCTGACTCTCTTGATCCAGTCGCCGTACTTCGGTACCTTCTCGAGATCGTCCTTGGCGACGAACCCGAACTGTATCTTCTGGAGCGCAGTAAAATAACACGGTATGTCGCAGTAACCCTGATGATTGCTGACATAGCATACCGGTCCTGCGGAAGGAATGTTTTCCTCTCCGTACACGTGAAGATCAATGCCCAGTTCCCGGACTATTCTGGGACCCCAGCAGTTCTCGGCATTTTTAATGTTTTCACGTTCTGTTTCGATGTCCCCGCTTGCCCTGGCTCCGTCTATCGCCTCTCTGAACTGCTGGAGTTCAGGCAGCGATTTATACAGTTTTACCACGGTCGGGATGTTTCTGAATATTATCATGCTGACATTATATCATAAAATGTATAGCCGCTAAAGCTCGATCTCGTGCCTGAGTATTTTCCGGGCGAAGTCCAGCAGCTCTTCGTCGGTGTGCTGTCCGATCGTTACCGCCCCGATCTCCGGAAACGCTTTTTTCAGCTCCCCTTCGATGAACGGCAGCGTCTCGGTATCGGCCATTACGCAGCCGGCGCAGGCGCCGGTCAGCTCGATCTCAACATCGTTCCCGTTTATTTCCAGCACATGCACATCGCCTCCGTGGCCCTGCAGATGCGGCTTGACTTTTTCCTGTAAAACAACTTCTATTTCATTTATATCCGGCATAATCTTTCTCCTCTAACTGTGTTCCGCTCTGTATTTTTCAAGATTGTCGATAAAGGCTGAATGGAAAAAGCAGCTCCACCAGCACGGCATCCCCATCGTTGAACTGTTCATTACCAGCATATCACATCCGTCTTCTGTCCAGACCTTTTTTACTTCGGCAGAACGCAGAAAACCGTCGCCCAGAAGATCTCCTTCGCGGATGACTTCAGCCGCAGCCGGGGCATCAGCCGTATCAGGTGCATCAGCCTCAGCCGGGATTTCAGCCGTATCAGGAGTTCCCGAGCTGTCCGGCGTTTTCATTCCTACGCCGCGTCCGGCAGAATTTCTGATAAAACTCACTGTACCGCCGACGATCAGCGCCGTTTTACCGGCCACGATCCCGATCTCTTCGCCAGCTCCGACATGATGCAGAAACGCGTTCATGCACGTCATCAGCGTATCCAGGTTCTTGCCTTCTATCCCCTTGAAAATATCATACTTCTCATAATCTATTCTGTCTTTCATCTGCTCACTCTCCGTCCGTGCCGAACAGATTCCCCGGACAGAGGAGTCCCTTCGGATCGAGCGCCGCCTTCACGGCTTTCATTTCCGCAATGCCCTTTTCACCATACATTATCCCGAGCATGAACGCCTTGTTCTTGCCGACCCCGTGCTCCGCCGACACCGCGCCTCCCATAGCCGCGATCTCTCCAGCCCACTTTGCCTGCAGCTCATGCTCGCGCCCGAACTCCTCCTCGTTACGCGGAAGGATATTCACATGAACGTGATTGCTGCCGATGTGTCCCCACGTAGCGGATTCGAATCCGTATTCGGCAAGTCCTCTTCTGTACATGGCAAAAACATCCTTCAGCCTGTCGTCGGGCACCGACATATCAGTCCCGAGCTTCGCGATCCCCGGATGCTCCTGCTTCCTGACATCAATAAGCGCATTCACGCTCTCCGGCACGGCATGACGGAAATCCATCATATTCTTCATCGTGCCCGGAGTATCGGCGACCCAGATCTTGTCGGCGTCTCCGCCTGTTTCCTCCACGATCCCGGCGGCCGTCTCCAGCTTATCGTAGATCTCGTCCTCGCTGTTTTCCTGCAGTTCCGTAAAAATCGCCGCAGCCGTACCGGCCGGCATCTCTCTCATATACGAACTGTTCTGATCGGCCCGGCTCTTCTCCTCGAGGATCTCCAGCGCGTGCCGGTCGAAAAACTCGATGGAAACAGGACAGATATCGCTCTTCCGCACGGCGTCTGTAAAATCGAGCGCGCATTTCTCGTCTGTGAAGAAAAACATCAGCCCGATATCCTGAGGTTTTTTCCTGAGCAGCTCCAGCTCTGCCTCAGTAATGATCCCCAGCGTCCCGTTCGAGCCGATGAAAAGATCGACCGCATCCATGTCATCCTCCGCGTAATACCCCGAGGTGTTTTTCGTAACGTCGGGCATACGATATGTCGGAAGATCTATGCAGTAATGTCTGCCGCTTTCCGCTGTGAGTTCAAGTTTGCGTCCTTCCGCTCTGTGCTCTCCGCGCCTCAGCACCACGGTCTCCCCGTCTGCCAGCACGATCCTCAGCGCTGTTACGTGATCTCTGACCGCGCCGTAGCGGAAAGATTTCGCACCGGATGCGTTGCAGGCGATCATGCCGCCGATATCCGCAGTCGTCTCTGTCGGATCGGGCGAAAAAAACAGATCCGCACGTTTTTCCCGTATATATTCATTCAGTTTTTCCAGAAGGACGCCCGGCTGTACTTTCACATGCACGCCTCTCTCGTCCTCCTCTATTTCTCCGATCCCGTCCATCCCGGAGAGATTCATTACATGGCCTCCGTACGGAACGGCCGCCGCCGTCAGCCCCGTGCGTCCGCCCTGCACCGTGACCGCAGTGTCCGCATCGGAACACTCCTTCATTACTGCAATGACATCTTCTTCCGAACAGGGAAATGATATTGAATCAGCGTATCCGCCGCCCGTCCTCGATTCGTCATGCAGATAATCTTCGTACTCTTCTGTCATAGGTTTTATGATGCTCATGCGGTTTCCTCCTTTTGCCCAGGTTCTATTATAGCAAAAGTCAGGCAAAAAGGACCCCGGATCAACAGAATCTGTTTCCGGGGCCTTTAAGATTGTGATTTTATTTGATGTATTGGAAGGTTTTATGTTATCTGTTTTTTAGATCTGGGCAAATGCCTGGTCGAGATCTGCGATGATGTCATCAGCATTCTCAAGTCCGCAGGACAGTCTGATCATTCCTTCCGGAATGCCTGCTTCAGCCAGTTCCTCAGGGCTGTATGTCGAGTGCGTCATTGAAGCCGGATGCTCGATCAGTGTCTCAGCGTCGCCGAGCGATACCGCGAGTGTGCAGAGCTTCAGGCTGTTGCAGAGCTTTTCGCCTTCTGCCTTTGTAGCTACTTCGAACGAGATCATGCCGCCGAAGCCGCGTGTCATCTGCTTAGCTGCAACTTCGTGTCCAGGGAAGCTCTCGAGTCCAGGGTAATTTACCTTTGTTACCTTAGGCTGCTTCTCAAGATACTGAGCGATCTTCATACCGTTCTCGCAGTGTCTCATCATACGAACTTCCATTGTCTTGAGTCCTCTGAGGATCAGGAATGCTTCGAAAGGTCCCATAACGGATCCTGTCATGTCCTTAACTCCGAACATAGCGACTCTCTGAATAAATTCTGCATCTCCTACTACGAATCCGGCGATGACATCTCCGTGTCCGTTCAGGTACTTTGTAGCGGAATGAACTACTACATCAGCTCCGAGCGACAGCGGCTGCTGGCAGTAAGGCGATGCAAATGTGTTATCGCATACTACCTTGATGTCCTTGTTGTATCCGTGAGCGATTTCAGCGATCTTCGCGATATCTGTGATCTTCATGTTAGGGTTTGCCGGTGTCTCGAGATATACGCAGCAGGTGTTGTCCGTGAGGGCAGCCTTTACTTCGTCCATATTCGAGCAGTCGATAAATTCAACTTCTACGCCGTACTGTGTAACGCCTGCGCTGAGCAGTGCGAATGTGCATCCGTACAGCGTCTTGTCAGCTACGATTTTCTTGCCTGCGCCTGCGATCGACCAGATGCATGATGAGATAGCACCCATGCCGGATGCCGCTGCCTGGCATGCTTCGCCGCCTTCGAGTGCAGCTACCTTATCCTGGACCATCTTTATTGTAGGATTGCCGAGACGAGTATAGATAAAACCATCTTCTTTGCCCGCGAAACGAGCCGCACCCTGTGCGCAGTCGTCAAAGACGAATGTCGATGTCTGATAGATAGGCATCGTCAGTGCGCCGAACTGTGTGTCTCTGATGTTTCCCTCGTGAATAGCTCTTGTGCCAAATCCTTTTTCTGCCATGATAATTTACCTCCTGTTGATACGCAGCGCGTCTGTATACGCGCCGAAAAAACAATTGATTTATTAGCCTGAGTTGTATATGTATTTTGTGATTTCAGTATATCATGTGCCGGAAATATCTGATAATTCTTAAAATTGAAGATGGTTATCGGTTCAATCGATAGCAAAATCAACACGCATTTTTCGGCGTTTTGTAGACTATCTGCCTGTTATGCCTGTCAATATATTGAAAAAAGCATAATTCAACGTTATAATATAACCTATATATAATATATTTTGATGGTGATCGTTATGACAAATACCGAAATCGAAGTATTTCTGACTATTGTCAGTAAAGGAAGTATCTCCAAAGCGGCAGAAGCGCTTTATGTTACCCAGCCCGCTCTTTCGAGAAGGCTCAAAGCTCTTGAAGATGAACTCGGGTATAAGCTTTTTGTGCGTGAAAAGGGCAGGCGCGGCCTCATGCTGACCCCGGAGGGAGAGACATTCGCAGCCCTCGCCGAAAAGTGGCAGGATCTTCTGCACGAAATGCAGTGTGTAAAAACTAATACAAAAAATACGGTCCTGAAGATCGGCTCGGTCGATTTTTTCAATACATATGTCATGCCGCTGATCTGTCAGAAATACCTGCACGAGATACACAATACCGATCTCGTTATCATGACGGTCCATGACTGGGACGCATATTCCTATATTACCGGCAATAAAGCCGATATCGCTTTTGTAAATTCTACAGAGTACAGCAAAAAAGTCGCGACAAAACCTGTCTTCAGTGAACGGATGGTGCTGCTTGCCTCCGGGCCGATGATCCTGCCGGATATCGTTCACCCTTCCGATCTCGATCCGTCGCAGGAAGTCAAAATGATCTGGGAAACCAATTTCATGCAGTGGCATGATTACTGGTTCGGCGCCAGTACGCAGCCGCGCGTTACAGTGAACAAGATGTCTCTGGTGGAATACTTCATGGGGGAAGGGGAAAAGTGGTGCATCATGCCCGCCTCGGCGTCATTCGCCCTGTCGAACAGCCGCGGCTTTACGGTGCACGAACTCGCCGAGGCACCGCCGGATCTTGTCTGTTACTGCCTCAGCACGGGCGGCAAAAAACACCCCGCGGCAGCAAAATTCGTGGAGTTCATGCACAATTATCTGGAAAATGTCGATTATGTGAATCTGATTTAGTTCCGGACCTGTCAGTCGTATTCGTCAAGTATCCCGCCGAGCATTTCGATATACTCATTGGCGTTGTCCGAAAGCGGCACATCCTGCAGTTTGATGTACCCGATTTTCATGACTTCCTGCTCTTCCTTGATCGGGATAGTCATGACGCGGTCGTCCGCATATCCCTCCGGGATGATCCCCGTGCCCGTAGTCACCGCGTCGCTGTTGGCCACAATGCTGTAGAACGATGCCCGGTCCGAAATGATTATAATCTTGTCAAAACTGTATTTATCGCGGAGTGCGACTTCCTCAGAAAAACTGAATGCGCTGGTATCGCTTTTTTCATATGCCATGATCGGATAATCCCTGAGCTGCGCCAGTTCGATTTCTTTCTGCCCCGAAAGAGGATGCCCCTTTCTGAGAAAAACCCGCGGTCTGATCGGTTTAAGCTCACTGAAGACAACGCCGTAGGAAGAAAACAATTTTTTCATATACTTTTCCGTAGTCGGCGAAACGAAAACGATACCTAACTCGCTCTGCCTGCCGGAAACGTCCCTGATCACTTTATCCAGCTCGCATTCCTTGAACTGAAGGTTCTGCCTCTGCTCCGGATGCAGCTTCATAAATTCAACAAACGCCTTTGTACAGAACGGATATCTCTGTGTGGAAACAGAGAGCCTTACCGTGCCGGCCGAGTTTTTATCCTCGTAGTGCCTCGCGACTTTCTGACTCTGTTCGACTATCGGCTTTATCTGAGCGATGAGCTCATTGCCCTCCTCGGTAGGTATTATTCCTTTGTTTCCTCTGTAAAAAACAGAGATCCCCAGTTCGCTTTCGACTGCCTTTATGGCAGAAGAAATCGTGGACTGTGAAATGAACATTGCCTGTGCGGCCTTGTTCATCGAGCCCTGCTGATAGATCTCCATGATATACATCATCTGCAGTAATGTCATGATGCGCTCCTGTTGTTATTTTGCGAATTCGGCTTTGAATCTCTGGCGTATAGCTTTCTCCGCCCGGGAGATCGTCATCTGCGATACTCCGAGGTCATTCGCTATCTCCGCCTGTGATTTTTCTTCTATAAATCTTTTTTTGAAAATATATCTGTTTGTCTCGCTTAAAGTCCCGAGTACAGTATCGATGATCTCGCGGTTTTCCAGACTGTCGTAG
>JALCRY010000006.1 GCA_022652985.1 Eubacteriaceae bacterium
CTGGACTGTATACGAGAGAGAATGTTGGCATGAGTAGCGAAAGGCGGGTGAGAATCCCGTCCACCGAAAATCTGAGGTTTCCTGAGGAAGGTTCGTCCGCTCAGGGTTAGTCGGGGCCTAAGCCGAGGTCGAAGGACGTAGGCGATGGACAACAGGTTGAGATTCCTGTACCACCGAAATTCATTTGAACGATGTGGGGACACAGAAGGATAGGCAGAGCGCACCGATGGTCGAGTGCGTCCAAGCGTTTAGTCAGGAGGAGCAGGCAAATCCGCTCTTTCAATGATGAGGCGTTACGGGGTGGGAAATATAGTACCGGAAGCTGCCGATTCCACACTGTCAAGAAAATCCGCTAGTGAGAACGTAGGTGCCCGTACCGCAAACCGACACAGGTAGATGAGGAGAGAATCCTAAGGTGATCGAGAGAACTATTGTTAAGGAACTCGGCAAAATAACCCCGTAACTTCGGGATAAGGGGTACCTCGAGAGAGGTCGCAGTGAATAGGCCCAGGCGACTGTTTACCAAAAACACAGGTCTCTGCTAAAGCGAAAGCTGAAATATAGGGGCTGACGCCTGCCCGGTGCTGGAAGGTTAAGGGGATTGCTTAGTGTAAGCGAAGGCATGAACTTAAGCCCCAGTAAACGGCGGCCGTAACTATAACGGTCCTAAGGTAGCGAAATTCCTTGTCAGGTAAGTTCTGACCCGCACGAAAGGCGTAACGATCTGGGCACTGTCTCAACAATAGACTCGGTGAAATTGTAGTACCGGTAAAGATGCCGGTTACCCGCAGCAGGACGGAAAGACCCCATGGAGCTTTACTGCAGTTTGATATTGAGTTTCGGCATTGCACGTACAGGATAGGTGGGAGACTATGAAACCAGGACGCCAGCCTTGGTGGAGTCAACGGTGGGATACCACCCTTGTAATGTTGAAATTCTAACCGTATGCCGTGATCCGGTATCGGGACAGTGTCTGACGGGCAGTTTGACTGGGGCGGTCGCCTCCTAAAGAGTAACGGAGGCGCCCAAAGGTTCCCTCAGTGCGGTCGGAAATCGCACGCAGAGTGTAAAGGCAGAAGGGAGCTTGACTGCGAGACATACAGGTCGAGCAGGGACGAAAGTCGGGCTTAGTGATCCGGTGGTACCGAGTGGAAGGGCCATCGCTCAACGGATAAAAGCTACCCTGGGGATAACAGGCTTATACTCCCCAAGAGTCCACATCGACGGGAGTGTTTGGCACCTCGATGTCGGCTCGTCTCATCCTGGGGCTGAAGTAGGTCCCAAGGGTTGGGCTGTTCGCCCATTAAAGAGGTACGCGAGCTGGGTTCAGAACGTCGTGAGACAGTTCGGTCCCTATCCGCTGTGGGCGTTGGAAATTTGAGTGGAGCTGTCCCTAGTACGAGAGGACCGGGATGGACATACCTCTGGTGTACCAGTTGTCCTGCCAAGGGCACCGCTGGGTAGCTACGTATGGAAGGGATAAGCGCTGAAAGCATCTAAGTGCGAAGCCCCCCACAAGAATAGATTTCCTCCCTTAATTGGGTAAGACCCGTGAGAGACTATCACGTTGATAGGTCGGAGGTGTAAGTGCCGCAAGGTATTCAGCTGACCGATACTAATAGGTCGAACGCTTGACCAAATGGTTAAAGATAGAATGGTTTAAAAGGTTGCGTAAATATCCTTTTACCTTGGATGTTCAATTTTGAGGGTACAGTTTATAATTGAATCCTTATGCGCGTATGCGCGCGAAAAAATCCAGTGGCAATAGCGAGGAGGCTACACCTGTTCCCATCCCGAACACAGAAGTTAAGCTCCTTAGCGCTGATGATACTTGGCTGGCGACGGCCCGGGAAAGTAAGACGCTGCTGGTTTTTTCGGCCCTGTGGTCAAGCGGTTAAGACACCGCCCTTTCACGGCGGTAACTCGAGTTCAATTCTCGACAGGGTCACCAGCGGAAAAGCTTCGAATGCTGAATGCATTCGGAGCTTTTTTAGTACTGTCTTTTATATCAGCGGCTGCTGATATTATTCTGTTCTCGGATCTTCGGACGGCAGCAAACCTCTGGATTCCAATATTTACGAAAGATACTACTTTGCAATTTGTTTGATTATATACGAATATTTATTTCTTTAAAAGTGTATAAACATTTTACGTATACGTATAGACATATTTTATAACGTTGAAACTTCAACGATTATATGATATTGACATTTTACGTATATATGTGTATACTCTAGTTGTTAAAGGTTTGACAACGGTATAGCAAAACACCAGTATACCGATATACCGATTAACCGTCGTTTGAAAGGAGAGAACAATGGAGCAAACTAGCAGAAGAAGTAAAATACTTCAAATCATTGCACTTGGTGTTGCAGGCGGATCGATTTATCTGATCCCGTATATCAGATATGTCTTTTATGACTGGCAAATGAGCGCTATGGGCATTTCCAACACCCAGCTCGGACTGCTGACAACAGCATATACTATAGGCAACATCATTCTTTATATCCCTGGAGGTGTCATAGCTGATAAATTCTCAACTAAAAAGAGTATTATTATCGCTCTTGGCGCAACAACACTCCTGACATTTATTTTCGCGTTCCGTATGGGATCGTTTGCATTCGCACTTATTGTATGGGGACTGTTTGCTGTTACAACAACATTCCTTTTCTGGGATTCACTGTTCAAGACATTAAGACTGGTAGCCGATGAAGATGAGCAGGGCTTTATGTTCGGACTTTATTACATGTGCAACGGACTTACCGGAGCAATCGTAAACGCTGTCGGCCTGAAAGTTGCAGGCGCATTCGGAACAACAGATCAGTCGAAGTTCTTCTGGGCTGTAGTCGTATATGCGATCGCTACAGGCGTAGCTGCGCTTCTGGTGGCAATCTTCCTGAAGGATAACAAATCGGCAGAAGCTCTTTCTGTCAAGAATGAAGAAGATGAGTTCCATTTCTCAATGGTCGGTCAGCTTCTCAAGAATCCTACGGTATGGGCATTTGCACTGATCGTATTCTGCGGATATGCTATCTACTCAAGCACAAGCTATTTCACGCCGTATCTTACAGATGTAAAAGGTGTATCGCCTGAGGATTCAGGTTATCTGTCGATTATCAGAACGTATATCTTCTACATCGTTTCACCGCTGTCCGGACTTCTTGCTGATAAAGTCATCAAGTCCACGAGTAAATGGTTCATTTTCCTGTTCGTCATTCTCGGACTTCTGTACGCGGGAGTATTCATTATCCCTGCAGGAGCAAGCGTGGGCGCGGTAAGCTTCTACACACTTCTCCCTGGACTGTTCGGACTCGCACTTTATGGAATCATTTTCTCGATCGCATCGGAAATCAAGATTCCGGCGGCTGTTATGGGTACTGCCGTAGGACTGGCATCCATTATCGGATACCTGCCTGATCTGTTTATGGCTACAATGTTCGGAAGCTGGCTCGATAAGCTCGGCAATGCAGGATATAATTATATCTTTATATTCCTGACTGCTGTTTCTGCTGTAGGTCTGCTGCTGACACTGTTCGTTAGATCGAGAGCCAAGAAACTGGCGTAGCTGAGACAGAATAGGATGGAAATATTATGGAAGATAAAGGTGGAAAGCAAAAGCTGAAAAAAGAACTCGGCCTGTGGGCAACTACTGCAATTGTCATAGGCCAGATGCTGGGCACCGGGATCTTCATGGCACCGCAGGGATTGGCGGAACTCGCCAATCCGGCGGCTGCTGTTTTGGGAATGGCAATCGCCGGAGGCGGTACACTGCTTCTGGCATGGACATTCGCGAAAATGAGTGAAGAGAATCCCGTTACGGGATCGGCAATAGTAAATACTCTGGATGCATTCGGACCGCTTCCGGCTTTCATGGTCGGGTGGTCGTACTGGTGCGGATGCTGGGTGGCAAACGGTGCCATCATCCTCGGAGGCATAAACTACTTATCGTATTTCTTCCCTGTCTTTGCGACAGACGGATTCGCAAAATACGGACTTACACTCATTGTGCTGTGGTTCTACACGCTGCTTGATATAAAAGGCGTAAAGGAAGCCGGTATAATGAACCTCGTTGTGACGATAATGAAAATACTGCCAATAGTGCTCTTCATTATTATCGCAGCAATGAATTTTGACAGTAAGAATCTGGCGACAGTTTCTGCTGCAAGTGTGGCGGGTATGAAGACACTCCCTGTGGCGATCGCATATTGCCTGTGGTCATTCATCGGCTTTGAAGGTGCATGCGTAAACGCGGGAGAAGTAAAAGACACAAGTATTATCAAGAAAGCAACGATGTTCGGAACTCTTGCAATAGCGATCATATATATACTGCTGCTCATTCTGGCAGCGGGGAATATGGATCAGGCAAGTTTGGCTGCAAGCCAGTCACCGTTCTCCGACATCATGAGAAAAGCGACAGGTGCATACTGGGTCGGCGGATTTATTTCAGTAATGGCTTTTATTTCAGCGTTTGGCTGCGTGGGAGCGTGGGTAAACAGTGCGGGGCGTATAGCATATTCGCTGAGCGAATATCATCTGTTCCCGGGTTCTATGGCCAAGATCCATGAAAAGTATAAAACGCCTGTCAACGGACTGATTGTAAACGGCGTTCTTATGACAATAATAATGCTGCTTGCATATTTCAATAAGCAGGGGAGCCTGTATAATTTCTTCCTCCTCCTTGCTACTATGGCCTTCCTGGTATTCTATGCATTCGGAGCAGCCAGTGAAATAGTGCTCTCCGGAAAGAAGATCAGGCCATTCAATATATGGAATTTTCTCAAGAGCTCGTGCATTTCACTTCTTGCGTTTGCATACAGTGTTTACACGATATACGGATCCGGAGCGGACTATGTAATGTACGGTTTCCTCCTGATCCTGATGGGATTCCCGTTCTTCATATATGAAAAACTCAAAGTAGAAGCGGACGAAGAACGACTTCAATAAAAAAAGGAATAGAAAGGAACAACTATGAAACCACTCGAGGGCATTAAAGTGATAGAACTGGCGCAGGTCGTAGCTGCGCCGACAGTAGGCAGAGTAATGAGTGATTTTGGAGCTGACGTCATCAAGATCGAACCTCTGGGCGGAGACGTTCTGAGAGGTGCGGGGATAGCGTATGCGCTTCCTATTGAGGAAGATGACAACCCGCTGTTCACGATCATGAACAGCGGGAAAAGGCTTACGGCTGTCGACACGAAGTCTGAAGAAGGATACGCTGTCCTGATGGCGCTGCTCGAAGATGCGGATGTATTCGTATCAAATATAAGGATGAAATCTCTTAAAAAGATGGGACTTGATTATGATACTTTGAAAGAAAGATTCCCTAAACTCATTTACGCGCATTTTTCGGGATACGGACAGACCGGACCTGATGCCAATAAACCGGGTTACGATTCGACGGCTTTCTGGCTGAGAAACGGCGCTATGATGGACTGGAAAGCCGAAGATGAATTCCTCATGAATCCGTCATATGCTTTCGGAGACATGACAACAAGCAATGCATTTTTAAGCGGCATTCTCATGGCGATCATCGGCAGAGCTTCAACCGGCGAAGGAACATTTGTCACTACTTCGCTGGAAGCGAGCGGCATATGGTGCAATATGTGCGATATCATCTCGTCCCAGCCGCAGTATGGCCGCAAATTCGCATATGATCAGTTCCATCAGACCGATCCGTTCTGCGCAATATATAAATGCAGCGATGGAAGATACATCGGTTTTTACGACAACGATTATATCGCGGAAAAGGAAAAATTCGCAAAGCTGTTCGCGATGGAAGACATACTTGATGATGAAAGATATGAAACAACAACTACTTTGTTTGAATCCAATGCGATCGCAGAAGCAATAGAAAGAATGAACGCGATCATGGAAAAGAAGACCAGCGCCGAATGGGAAAAAATATTCGAGGAGAATAATGTTTCTTATGAGATAGCCATGCATGCCTCAGAGGTCAGTACCGATCCGCAGGCTGCAGCAAACGGATATCTGGAAGAGGTGGAATTCCCTAACGGCGACAGACCGAAAATTCCTGTTCCACCTGTCAAATACGATAAGTACGACAGGAAGAAGACGACACCGGCAGGCGGTATCGGTGCAGATACCGATGCAGTCATGGCGGAACTCGGATATACGGCGGAGCAGATAGCCGATCTTAAATCAAGAGCGGTGATCAAATAATTACCAAAAGCAAAAGAAAGGAAAGCAACCATGGAGTACAAATTAGCAGACCAGTTAAAGAATGCACATCCGACTGCGATCAGAAAGATCTACATGTATGCATGTGATCATCCTGAGTTTCTGGACCTGTCCATAGGAGAACCGTCGGCGGATACATTTCCGCTGAAGGAGATCGCTGAGGCCAGCAGAGACATGTATGAAAACAACGGTAAAGTGGCGTTGGCTTACGGACCATATGCAGGCATGGACGACTGTATAGACGAAATCAGAAAGTGGGTCGAGAGAAGAGGCTTCGATATGACCAATGAAGCTATCGAGATGCTCCCGGGCAGCGGACATGGCATGGATAATATGGCCAATACGTTCTGCAACGAGGGAGATGTCATTCTCGCTGAAAGATTTGCCTATCCGGGCATCCAGAACGCTGCCAGGATGGTAGGAGCGAAGCTGGTCGGTGTCGACATGGATGATACTGGTATCATCATTGAAGATCTCGAAAAAAAGGTAAAAGAGAATCCGAGGACAAAATTCCTCTATCTCTGCCCTTCGTTCAGTAATCCTACAGGTATCACGATCAGCAATGAAAAGAGAAAAGCCATATATGAGATAGCTCAGAAATATGACTTCATGATCTATGAGGATGATCCGTATTCGCGTCTGAGTTTCGACGGTGATTTCAAGACTGAAATCAAAAAGCTCGATACCGACGGCAGAGTCGTATATGCCGCTTCACTTTCGAAGATCGTTTCTTCGGGAATGCGTATCGGTTTCTTCATCTGCAACAAGGACCTCAGACAGTATCTCGAAATGTCACAGGGAAATGCCGGAGTCCAGTCGGTACCTGTTATGCTGACAGTTGCAAATTACATGAAGCACAATGACATTGAAGCTCACTGCAGAAAAGTCGGTGAATACTACAAAAAGAAGGCAGACTGTCTCCTTGAGTGTATAGATAAGTATTTCCCTAAATCGTGTAAGGCCATCACCCCTAAGGGCGGTATCTTCGCCTGGGTAGAGGTTCCGGAGACACTTGATCTTGAAGAAACATGGGATGAACTCATCCATGCGAATGTAGGCGTTGTTCCTTCGTTCGGCTTCTCAAGCGATCCGGACACGATTCCGGGAAATGCATTCAGAATATGCTATTCGACTCAGCCTCCTGAAGTAATAGACGAGGCGATGAAGATCATGGGCAACTTACTTCATTCAAAACTCGACTAGAGGAGAAAAATGGACAGAGCGATAACTGAGAAAATCAGACATTCCGCAGAAGAGCATTTTGAAGAATGCAGAGAGATCGCGGATTTTATGACAGACAATCCGGAAGTCGGATTGGATAATCATCTGGCAGCCGGCAGGATATCTGAATTACTGAAGAAAAAAGGCTATGAGGTTGAAAATAATTATCTCGGAATCATGAGCGCATTCCGTGCTTTCAAAGGAAAATCTGACAATAAACCTAAAGCCGCTATACTAGTTGAAACGGATGCACTGCCGGAGGTCGGACATGCGTGCGGCCATTCACTCAGCGCGGGGGCCAGCCTTCTGGCGGCCTTCTGCGCCGAGTCAGTGTTTGATGATCTGCCGTTCGATATTGAACTGATCGGCACACCGGGTGAAGAATTTCCGGGAGGGAAAGTTCTTCTTGATAAGGAGGGCGCTTTCGACGGATATGAATTTGCGATCATGACGCACATGGACAACAGAACTTATCCGGACAGCGGATTTCTGGCCTGCAATGACAGATATATTACATTTACAGGCAAGGCAAGTCATGCGAGCGACGCTCCTGAAAAAGGGATCAATGCTCTGAATGCGGCCAGACTGTATATGGATGCCATGGACATGTGGAGACAGCATATACCGCGTACGACGCAGATCCAGGGAGTAGTGGAATTCGGAGGCGATATGCCGAGCACTGTGCCTGACCGTACAGTACTGAATTACTACTTCAGAGCAAGGACGCTAAAGGAGCTCGATGAAATCACAGCGATTTCCGACAGAGTTCTTGAAGGTGTTTCCCTGGCTGTCGGCGCGAAATATATGCAGGAGCAGCGATATGAAACGTATGCGGACTTTTACAGAAATCCGGTCGGCAGAAAGATCGTCTGTGATGTGTATGATGAGCTCGGCATAGATTATATCGTCAGAAACGATACAAACGGTTCAAGCGATATAGGCAATGTTGATCAGAAGATACCGTGCTTCCATCTTTATATGGCAGCGACGGATGATCCGAATGCATTCCTGCACGATAAAAGCTTTGCGGCATATCTAAAAACGGAGAGCGGATATCAGGGCCTGAAGAATGCAGCGATGAGTATGACTGCCGTTATCGGTGAACTCGGCACTCAGGATGGACTGCTGGAAGAACTGAAGAAAAAACACCGGGAGTATCGCTCTCAGAATAAATAAGACTAAAACTGTTTCAACTGAGAAAGGAGAAGAAATGGCTCAAATCATATATGACAAAAAAAGATGCAAGGGCTGCCATTACTGCGTTGATGCATGCCCGAAGAAAATTATTACTGTCAGCGGCGAACTGAATGACAAAGGATACGAAGTCGTTGAATTTGACGAAGCACAGTGTATAGGATGCGGATCATGCTATACGATATGTCCTGACTATGCGATAACCATCATCAAGGAGGATTAATAATGGCAGATAATGAAGTAATAATGAAAGGAAATGAAGCGCTGGCCGAAGCTGCCATCCGTTCGGGATGCAGATTCTTCAGCGGTTATCCAATAACGCCTCAGACGGAGATCCTTGAATACATGTCATGGAGAATGGAAGAAGCAGGCGGCGAAGCTATACAGACAGAAGACGAACTCTGCGGAGCATATATGCTTTTCGGAGCGGCGGCGGCAGGAGCAAGAGCGCTGTCAACATCGGCAGGCCCGGGATTTTCGCTGTATCAGGAAGCGATATCGTATCTCGTAGGATCTGATCTTCCGGCAGTGCTGGTAGATGTATCAAGGATAGGAAATGCGCTTGGCGATATCAGCCAGAGCCAGGGCGACTATGAGCTCATAAGAAAAGGAAACGGACATGGAGACACGATGGTCATCGCTCTCACGCCGGCATCGGTGCAGGAGATCGTGGATGACGTACAGCTGGCATATGAACTGGCGGAAAAATATCTGCACCCTGTCATCATCCTTTACGATGCAGCTATCGGTCAGATGATGGAAGGCGTAACGCTGCCGGAAATGTCAGAGCATGACATCAATAAATTCGACTGGTCAGTCAAGGGAATCGAAAAAGGACAGCACGGACGCAAGATCACGAACGTATCATATTTCTGCGACAACATGTATGTAGGATATGAGAAGTATCTGCGCGACAAATATAAGGCTATCACCGACAACGAGCAGAGATGGGAGAACGTGGAAGTGGCAGATGCGGAAGTAGTCTGCGTCGCATACGGAATCAGTTCCAGAGTCTGCAAGGAAGCTGTCAGAAACGCGAGAGCGGAAGGCATAAAACTCGGCCTTATCCGTCTTAAAACGATCACACCGTTCCCTGTAAAAGCATTCGAGGAAATAGGTCCTGACTGCAAGGGCATCGAGGTAGTGGAAATGAGCATCAAAGGCCAGATGGTCGATGATGTCGCGCTGGCAACAAAGTGCAATATTCCGATCTACGGGTATCTCACATCTTATCTCGTACCGGACAGCGAAAAAGTAATTGAAGTGGCAAAAGATATCCTTGCCGGAAAAGCGGAGGAGGTTTTATAATGGCAACTAAAGAATTTAAGGCTCCGGAAATGCTCCGTACAGGCGATCCGACAGGTTTTTGCCCGGGATGCGGCCACGGTACTGTGGGAAGACTCGGATTTGAGGTACTTGACGAGATGGGTCTTCTGGAGAAATCCATTTCCGTATATGATGTAGCATGCGACTCGCTCTATATGTGGGCGATAGATACCGACTGTGTCGGCACGGCTCACGGGCGTGCGATAGCAACAGCGGCAGGCGTCAAGAGAGTTAGAAAAGATTGTCCTGTATGGGCATATGTCGGCGACGGCGCATCGTATTCCATCGGATTCCAGCACACAGTATGGTCGGCCGTAAGGAACGAGAACATTACTGTAGTAATAATTAATAACGGCGTGTTCGGCATGACAGGCGGTCAGATGGCACCGACGACGCTCATAGGACAGAAGACGACTTCTTCTCCTGCGGGCAGAAGAGCTGATGTCAACGGATATCCTATGGATATCACGAAGATCCTCACAGGGCAGGACATAGCTTATCTCGCAAGAGGCAGCATAGATACTGTGGCTAATATCAACAAGACGAAGAAGTACATCCGCAAGGCATTCGAGAAGCAGATGAACAATGAGGGATTCTCGCTCGTAGAAGTACTTGCGCCTTGTCCGACAAACTGGGGCCTTTCTCCTCATGATTCACTCGAAAGAATCCGGAATGAAGTCATGGAAGTATTCCCGATCGGCGAGTACATTGAAAGGGGAGTGAAATAGAATGTTGACAGAAATAATTTGCGCAGGCTTCGGCGGCCAGGGTATCCTTACTACGGGCATCCTTATTTCGTACGGTGCTTTCAAGAACGGCAAAAAAATCACCTGGTATCCTTCATACGGATCAGAGATGCGCGGAGGAACAGCGAACTGCACGATAAAGATAAGCGACGGCGAAGAGATCGCCAGCCCTTATGCCAAGGAGCTCGACGTGCTTCTGGCGATGAACGCTCCTGCTATCGACAAGTTCGAAGACCGCATCAAACCGGGCGGGTATCTGTTCGTGAATGCTTCGATCGTTCCTGACGACAAAAAGTACAGAGACGATATCAAAGTAGTAAAAGTCGACACCGTAAAGCTCGCAGAAGAGGCGAACAATCCTAAGGGCGGAAATATTGCGATGATAGGCGTTATCCTCAAGAAAACGGGCCTTCTGACACTTGAACAGTTCGAAGCATCGATCATCAAGTATTTTACGGACAAGGGCAAGGAAAAATTCAATGATGCCAACATAGCGGCACTGAGAGTAGGCTATAACAGCGTCCAATAATAGTATATATACGTATGCACAGGCCGGAATGATACTGTCATTTCGGCCGTATACGTAAAAATATTATCCGAAAAATGCCTTGATTCTTGCGTGATATAGCATATAATCAAACTCAAAGGGGAAATATACACAGTTTGGGGAACTGAGAATGGAGGAGGATAATGGCAACTGAAATGTCGTCCCTGCGGGGGCTGGCGACAAGACAGATACTGCGTGAAATACAGTCCGGGCGTTTCAAGCCGGGTACCATAGTTACGGAAGTACAGATATGTGAAATTGTGGGGCTCAACAGAACTCCTGTAAGGGAAGCTCTTATCGAGCTTGTTGCCAACGGAGTGATCGAAAAAGTACCGCATAAAGGATATCAGGTGCGTGAGTTCGACGAAAAATCGAAGATAGATGTCTTCGAGATAATTGCAGTTCTCGATGCGCTGGCAGCCCGTCTTTCCATAGAAAAAATGACGGAAGAGGATTTTATGCGCATGAATGAACTTATCGATCTAATGAATGTGGCGATCAAATATCGGAACTATGAGGGGTATAATGATCTGCAGGAACAGTTCCATCATGTTTATATCGACAAGTGCGACAACCCGTTCCTGATAAATAAACTGCAGGAAATAAAGGAAAGTGTTCCAAGGTACACGTATTATTCGGACGACAATGAAAAAATGTGGCAGGCATGTGAACAGGCGAATGAAGAGCATAAAGTGATAG
This sequence comes from Eubacteriaceae bacterium, assembly GCA_022652985.1. GTDB lineage: Bacteria > Bacillota > Clostridia > Peptostreptococcales > Anaerovoracaceae > JALCRY01. The sequence goes on from JALCRY010000006.1 coordinate 11,932, forward strand.
TTGAACTGATCAGGGATAAAAAGTCTCAAGAAGTATCAAGTTATCTGATTTATACCCACTGGTTCGCAAAATCCAAATACAAAGATATCATATAGTCATAATGATCGGGAACGGCAGCATATGCCGTTCCTTTTGCGTCTTCGGGAAGCCGGCGTGATAAGAATATATTGTATTGTGCAGTTTCTGCGCATAAGGTATAATTAGTTAGATTATTTAGATAATCGGGGCAATTATAGTCTATTTAGGGAAACAGGCGGTGGGAAATGAAAATGAATGATGAAAATATTAAAAAAATTGCCGACAACCTGCCGTTTGGGCTGGGTGTCTTTTTTGTGGATGGGGGAAATTATGAACCGGTTATTATAAATACTGCTTTTGTTGAACTTTTCGATATAGATATCGCTGCGGTGCAGAGAAAAAAAGAACTTGCTGAACTCGTTCTGTCGGAATCAGTGAGGCATGAAAAAATACGCTTTGACAGGAGCGGTGCAGGTGATTTCAGATGGTACAGGATAGATGCGAGGCGCCTGGAAATAGAAGGCAGAGAGATCAGTGTCGTATGTGTTTCGGATGTGACTGAGGAGACAGAAGCCGCTGTTGAACAGCAGAAGATGAGAACGATGTATGAGGCAGCCGTTTCCGATACCGGAATCGTGGTATGGGAATATGATATCGCCGCACACAGAGTGATCATGGCGGATAATGAATTTACCAGATATGACTATTCAAAATTCGATCTTGCGAAAGTTATCGAGAATGCTCCGTATTCGCTGGCCTCAAAAATTGCGGATGCTGATGTCGAAAAATTCCTGGGGATATACAGAGCTGTGGATGGCGGCGCGCCGGAAGCATCCTGCGAGGTGTGGTATAAGCTTACCCCGGGACAGGAGCCGCGGTGCGAACAGATCAGACTGTTCACTGTGTTCGGGGACGACGGGGAACCTGTGAGCGCCCTGGGGATCGGCCGGAACATTACTGAACAGAAGCTGGCGGAGAAAAAATATGAGCTGGCATATAAAGAACTCGAGGAAGCTCATCCGATGTCGCTGGGGTCTTTTCATCTGAATCTGACGACGAACTGGTGCGGCAACGGAAAAAGCCCGCTGGGCTTTGTGCTGAAACAGCAGGAAAAAGGCACCGCAGACAGCTATTTTCAGGAGTTCGCCAAGCTGATCGCCGATGAAGATGTTAGAGAAAAGTATTTCAAAATATTCACCAGAGAAGCACTGCTGAGGCAGTTCGAGAACGGGGTGACAAATGTATCGATAGAATACCCGATAGAATATGAGGACGGGACAAGGCACTGGCGCAGCGGCCTGCTTTTTATGCTGCGGAATCCTATTACCGGCGATATTGAAGCCGTGACATATGCAATAGATATCGACGACAGGAAGCGGAATGAGCTGATCATGGAAAAGCTGACCGGCAGCAGTTTCGAATATATAGCGCTTATAGATCCGAAACATAATTTATTTAAGCTCTGTAATAAGAAAAACGGCGATCTCTGCGGAAGCGTTGGAGAGAAGTCGGACTATGCCGGGTTCATAGACTTTGTAAAAACAAATTATGAAAGGCAGGACGGAGAGGAACCGTATGAGAATGCGCTTGCGGCTGACAAGATAGCCGGGAGACTGGAGGAGGAAGGTCCGTTCACGCTTGTTTATGACGGAGCAGGACCTGACCGCAGCAGACATATACAGCTGAAATTCAGCTGGCTGGAAAAGCCGGGCGGACTGATACTTGTCATGCAGAGCGATATAACAGAGGCTTTTGAGGAACAGCAGAAACGTCTTGCGCAGGTGCAGGAGGCACTGCTTCGGGAGGCAAAAGCCAATGAAGCGAAATCTGTATTTCTGTCCAGCATGAGTCATGATCTGAGAACACCGCTGAACGGTATAATCGGGTTCATCGATTTTGCGATACGCGAGGAAGATCCGCAAAAGCGGATGGATTATCTGCTGAAAGTCAGATCCTCGAGCGAACTGCTGCACGATCTTATCAACGACACGCTGGAACTTTCGCGCATCGAGAGCGGCAAGGTGAGTATCGAATGTGAAGCTGTCCCGGCGAGAGAAATCACACCGGCGGTCATTACTGCACTGAGACCTGCGGCAGAAATGAAAGGCGTGGAGATCGAAATGAATCTTTTGTCCTCGCCGGATACACTGCTTTGGGTCGACAAGCTGAAAATGCAGAAAATAGTTTTGAATCTGGTGTCGAATGCAGTCAAATATACTCATCAGGGAGGCAGAGTCCGCGTATCAGTAATAAAACTTGACCCGCCGGAAAACGGATGCAATCAGAGGCTCATAGTCGAGGACACAGGGATAGGCATGAGCAGTGAGTTCCTGGGCAGGATATTCGAACCGTTCGCGCAGGAAAAGCGCTCGGAAGCATTATCGGTCGAAGGGACCGGGCTCGGATTGACGATAGTCAAGAGATATGTTGATCTGATGAAGGGCCGCATTACGGTGCAGAGCAAAGTACATGAAGGCACAAAATTCATGATCGACTTACCGGTGAAATACGCTGCGGACCGTGAACTGATCAAGGAAAGCAAAGCTGCGGATGAAGCAGTGCTGAAAGGGAAAAATGTATTGCTCTGCGAAGATAACCTTGTGAATACGGAAATCGCCGTGCTTCTGCTTAAAGAAAAAGGCCTGAATGCCGAGTGTGCCGAGAACGGCAGGATCGGTCTGGAGAAATTCGAGCAGTCGGAGACCGGATATTATGATATAGTACTTATGGATATACGTATGCCTGTAATGGACGGACTGGAAACTGCTGCGGCGATAAGAAAGCTCAGCAGGGAAGATGCCGGAACTGTTCCTGTTGTCGCGATGACAGCGGATGCTTTCGAGGAAAGCAGGATCGCGGCCGCGGAAGCGGGAATGAACGGATACGTTACCAAACCTATTGATCCCGAGAATTTATATAGAACGATCGCAGAGGTGCTTTCATGATGACTCAATATATTAAAGGCAGCAATGGATATGATATTCCGTATCTGGCGGATATAAAAGGCGGCGAACCCATGGTAGTGGTTGTCAGCATAGGCTTCGGCAGCAGTATCGGCGGACCGACTCCGGCCATGGTGTTTCGCTCCATGCAGAAGACCGGTGCCGGCGTGATAGTCTATGATTTCCCCGCTCACGGCGACAGCCCTGCGGGAGGAGAATGCCTCAGCGTCGGAAACTGCATGAGAGATCTTGAAACAATTGAAAATCTTGCCTGTGAAATGTCGGGCGGTGCTGAAACGGTGTACTTTTCATCGAGCTTCGGTGCATTCATATGTCTGAATTATATGGCGCGCTTTGAGCATCGCGGCCGGAAATCATTCTGCAGGAGCGCCGCGGTCAGCATGCCGGATGTTTTCCGTGATCTTTCCGCGGAGGAGACAGAGAAACTGCAGCGGTCAGGTTTTGTAATGCTGAACGAGTATCACCGGCCTATTAAGCTGACAGAAGAGTTCGTCAGAGACCTTGCGGAGCATGATGTGTTTGCGCTTTACGAAAACGGCCGGCCGGCAAATTGCGCGGATGATAAGATCTGCATGATCCATGGAGAGAAGGACGAAACCATTCCTGTCGGGGGTGCAGAGCGTTTTGCAGTAATGTCGGGGGCCGATCTGACGGTCGTGGACGGTGCGGGACACAGACTGATGGAGCCGGGCAATCCGGAAAAAGTCATGGATCTTGCGGAATCATTCTATTTCCGCAGGTAATCAGGCGCCAATAGTGTAAATTACTTTATTTTCCATTTATTCCATGTTATGATATTTACATCGGCAGTACCAGCGGCAGGCGGAGGAAACATGGAATCGTTTATTTCAAAGGAAGAACTTCTTGATTATCTGCAGAATGATCAGCTGACGGGGCTGAACAATGCGGATACTTTTTACAGGGCAACGCACGAGATGCTGATTGCAGACCCGGGGACTGATTACATCATGGCCCGTTTTGATGTGGACAGTTTCGGCATGGTCAACGAACTATACGGATTTGATGCGGGAGATCATCTGCTGATATGCATTGCAGATGTACTTCATGGTTTTGTGCGCGAAAGAGGTACCTGCGGCAGGATACATGCCGATATATTCGAGATATGTGTTCCGGCAGGCGGATTCGACCCGCGGGAGCTGCTGGAACGGATGAACAGTGTCCTGAGCGGGCTGGGAATGCTGAACCGGATAACGGGGCATATGGGGATCTACTGTATTACCGATCATTGGATGAACGCCGCTCTGATGAGCGACAGAGCGAATTCCGCCCTCCAGAGTATCAAGGGGAGCCATGCGGAGGATTATGCTTATTACAGCGATGAAGAGGGCGAGCGGCAGATGCGCGAACAGATGATAATCAAGTGCATGTATGACGCGCTGGAGAAGGGAGAGTTCAGGGTACGTTATCAGCCGATATATAATACGGAGACAGGTCTGCCGGAATGTGCCGAGGCGCTCGTCAGGTGGCACCTTCACGGGGATGCTGCGCTTCGTCCGGCGGAATTCATAAGCATATTTGAAAAATGCGGATTTATCGTAAGGCTCGATTATTATATCTGGGAAGAAGTCTGCCGTGAAATGAGGATGCGCATGGATATGGGTGCGCAGGTCATGCCGGTTTCCGTTAATATGTCGAGATGCGATGCCTTTGAACCTACGATAATAACAGATATTACAGCGCTTACGGAGTGCTACGGCATACCGCATGATATGCTTCGTTTTGAGATCACAGAAACAATTTTCGGTGAGGATCCGCAGCGTCTGAGAAGCGTTATTGCAGAAATGCAGGATCTGGGTTTCGTGATCCTGCTCGATGATTTCGGCAGCGGATATTCCACGCCCTCTTCGCTGATAGAAATACCTTTTGACATCGTGAAAATAGACAGGGAATTTATCAGGAATATCACCTCATCCAAAAGATGTGAGTATGTGCTGGATTCAATATTTCTGCTGGCGGACAGGCTGGAAGTTCCGGTAGTGGCTGAAGGCGTGGAGAGTGCCAGACAGATGGACAGGCTCAGAAAAAAGAGCTGTGAATACGTTCAGGGATACTATTTTTCGAGACCGCTGGAACCGGATGAGTTTTACAGAATGATAGACAAAAACAGGCACCGCTGAAGTTGACATGAAGCCTTTGAGTTGTTATGATAATAAAGTCAAATTTGCCTGCGCCTGTGGCGGAACTGGCAGACGCGCTAGATTTAGGTTCTAGTGGGAGACCGTGGGGGTTCAAGTCCCTCCAGGCGCACCAGAAAAAAAAGCTCCTCGCAGAGGAGTTTTTTTGTGGCAGAAAGGAAGGGACTTGAACCCGAAAGGCGGTTGATTGCAACACGTTTCGGTTTTTTGTTTATTCTTACGGTTTCAAAAACTAACATTTTACTTACAGGTTTTGTTATATATGGCATCTGCGAGAAAATAAACAAACCACCGGCTCGGCGGTGGTTTGATAAATACTATTTTGACGATTCCTTTATGTAATCACGTATCACGTCAACGGCTTCGTCTATGTGTCTGCCCATAGGCATATCTGCGAGGCCGACCATGTGTATGCCGCAGCGGTTCAGCGGCAGCAATACTTTGAAGGCATTGCTTGCGCCTATGGCTGTCGCCATAGCGGGGGTGAGTTCGCCCATCATGGCGTTCGCTGTCAGGATGCCGACTACGCCGACGATCACATCAGCGTACTGCATGTTATAGACGATCGCATTTTCTCCAGTCGCGCCTTCATCGGCCCCGGCTTTCATCATGATCCCGGTCGCCGTCGCGTTCGTGCCGAGCGCCATGATCTCCGCGTTCTTAATATCCGCCGCCCTGAGTTTTTCAACGATCGAGCGGCCGATGCCGCCGCCCTGTCCGTCTATTACTGCTATGACCATGCTATCATTCACCTCCCGGGATAATATCTTTGAATTTGAATGTGCTTTTGCCTGAGGCATAGTCGCCGACAATCTGTCCGTTGCCGCGGATCTTGTATTTATACGTAACCAGACCGTCCAGGCCTATCGGGCCGCGCGGCGGCAGTTTTCCCGTGCTGATGCCGACTTCGGCGCCGAATCCGTATCTGAAGCCGTCCGCAAACCTTGTGGAGACATTCCAGTACACACCGGCACTGTCAACTTCGTCGAGGAATATTTCCGCGGCGCCAGGGTCTTCGGTAATGATCGCGTCAGTGTGGTGTGATCCGTATTTGTTGATGTGAGCTATGGCATCATCTATGTCGGATACTGTCATGACAGTCATTTTATAATCGAGATACTCGCAGAAATCATCGTCTGATTTCGCGGGGATAATTTCGATGTCTATGTCAGAGGCGCCGGGAAGTTCGGCCAGAACTTCATCGGCGACATCCTCATGGAGTATCAGTGTCTCGGCCGCGTTGCAGGCGGAAACATACTGAGTTTTTGCATCAATGATGATCGGTATGGCTTTCCGGATATCGGCAGCTTTGTCGACATAGATGTGGCAGATACCGCCGGCATGACCCATGACCGGGATGTCAGAGTTGTCCATTATGTACTGCACGAACTGATTCGAACCTCTCGGAATGAGAAGATCGATCTCGTCGCGGCACTTGATGATTTCATTTATGCCGGCTCTGTCTTCGATTATGGCCGCAAAATTTTCCGGCAGTCCGGCCTCGATGCCCGCGGCGCGGATGACGTCAAACAGGGCCCTGTTCGTTTCTTTCGCTTCGCTTCCGCCTTTTAGTATCACAGCGTTGCCGCTTTTGATGCAGAGCGCGGAAACCTGAACGAGAGCATCCGGACGCGACTCGAAGATGATGCCGATAACTCCTATCGGACAGGTGACCTGCGTCAGGATGAGATCGTCATCGAGTTCGCGTTCAAGGAGCGTTTTCCCGATAGGATCATCGAGTTCGATAAGTCCGGAGATGCCTGCTAAGACATCGCTGAGTTTATGTTCGTCGAACCTGAGTCTTCCGAGAATAGGGCCGGGGAGATCACTGCCGTTTTCGAGATCGCGTCTGTTCGCGGCGAATATTTCCTCTTTGTTGGCAGTAAGCGCTTCGGCGATCGCGGCGAGCGCCTCATTGCGCCTGTCGGTCGAAAGTCCGGCCAGTGTGTAACTGTCGGCTTTGACTTGTCTGGCAGTTTCTATATAGTCCATTTGTTCAGTATCCTTTCCAAGATATCGGTCAGAAGAAGGTTGAGACGTCCGCAGAACAGCTCGTTCCCGCTGCATACAGACAGATAGCCGCCTTCCTCTTCAGCATATTTTTCGTACGCAGATACATCGAGGCCCATTTTATCGAGATCTGCAAATTTCAGTCCCCGGTATTCCAGGAGTCTGATATCGATTTCAAATGAGTCATCGACGTCGGAGAAACGATACGCTATGCCGGTATCGTCTCCGTAATCCACCGCATTTACAGAAGCTGTATCCTGAGTGCCGCATACATTCAGAGCGGCGCCGTTGACATTGATGCGCTGCACAGTTGCCCGGCGTCCGCCTGATACGACAGGGAATCCCTGCGATGTCATAGCCGCATGCAGATCGGTTTTTTTCAGCACCTGTAAAAGTTTATATAATTGTAACACATCATCGCTGTTGTGCAACAGAATTTGCCGTTTGAGTTCCGGGTCAGGAAATGTGACATATTCAAAATACAGAGAGACACTGTCGCCTCCGTCTATTTCATCTGTTCTGTCTGTCCACAGGCCGAGAAAATCCTCGACTGTCTTCTGCCTGAGATTAGGCATAAACTGCTTCAGAGGTGAATGCTTTCTTATGACCGTATATAGATCGAGATCATATGGTTCGGGCCGGAGTTCCTCTCCGTAGTTATGCAGGCGGCTCCTGATAAAAGGCATATCAAAGGCGCGTCCGTTATACGTGACGACCATGTCCAGATCCTGCAGGTCAGAAGCGGCAGCCCGAAGAACATCTTCCTCTTCTTCGGGAGTCTCGGCAAAGTACTGGATGAACGATGCAGAGCCGCCCTCCGGCAGAAGAAGGCCTATCAGGATGCAGGCGCAATTCGACCGCGACAGTCCGGTAGTTTCTATATCACATACGCCCCATTTCATGTTGCCGAAATATTGCAGGAACGGTTTATATGTGAATTGGGGGTATTCGATTCGTTTTCTAATAATATCCATGAGGGTATTATACTACACTGAGGCACTTTTCAAAAAACAAAATAGACTGCTGTAACAGTCTATTTTGTTCAAAAGGGGTATTGGGATTAGAGATTAATGAGGTTATCAGGGGGATAACCACACTCATAGTGTACAAGATTGTTAAGAAAAAATCAAGCGGTTTTCACTTTTATCGGAAACAAAAGAACAATAATGAATACACATAAAAATGTATTAATTTTTATGCATCTGAAAGTACTAAATTTCAAAACTACATATATTTAGATACATAAAAGTGGTATAATATTTCTCATCGTAAATTTGCGAAAGGATAAAGGAACAGGGAAATGAGTGCAATTACAGAGACTCTGCAGGACAGCAGAAAAATTGTCATTAAAGTCGGGAGCAATGTTATGTCAACTCCAGACGGGCATATAGACCGCGAGGCTGTCGGCAGCATAGTCGAACAGATAAATGTGATGGTGAACGATGGCAAACAGATCATCGTCGTCTCATCGGGAGCAGGAGCTTTCGGGGCGGGAGCAATCAATAAGCTCGTCCGCAGAAAGGATGTACACTATTATCAGGCGCTGTGCGCGATAGGGCAGGTGGAAATGATGATGGCGTACAAAGAGTTCTTTGGCAGAAACGGTACGCATGTCGCGCAGCTGCTTCTTACCAGGGATGATTTCGCCAATGAAGACAGGACACTGCATATAAGAAATACACTGTTTACGCTTATCGACGAAGGCATCGTCCCTATTATCAATGAGAACGATACAGTCAGCGTAGATGAGATCAAGTCGATTGGCGACAACGATACACTCGGAGCTTTCACGGCTCAGCTCTGGAATGCGGACTGCTATATAATATTATCGGATATCGATGGGGTATTCGATAAGAATCCTAAGGATCATGACGATGCTGAGCTGATCGAAGAAGTATACGACATCGACGGGCTGCTGCAGGAGATAGATATTTCCGGCAAGAGCAGTTTCGGAACAGGCGGTATACATACAAAAATAGAAGCCGCGAGACATCTTGGCGTCTACGGCATACCGACGCTGCTGCTCAACGGAGAAACTAAAGACGTAATACTGAAAGCGCGCAGCGGAGAAGTGTCGGGCACGGGATTTTTCTTTAACGATTAACGGAATCGGCTACAGGAGGCATTGTGATATGAAGATAGGTTTTTTAGGAACAGGTAATATGGGCGGCGCGATCATGCGCGGCTACGGAAAAGATGCGGAAAAAAACGGCGATAAGCTGCTGGCATATAACAGAACCAGAGAAAAGCTGGAAGCCGCATGTGCGGAATCAGGTGCAGAACCGGTGAATTCAATGAAAGAGCTCATCGAAGGCAGCGATATTGTGGTACTGGCCATGGAGCCGAAAACCATAAGGAGCATGATCGATGAGATAGCGGCAGACTTTTCCGCCGGCAAGCTTCTGGTTTCAGTTGCGGCAGGCATAGCTATCGGTTTCTTCGAGGAGCACCTCGGAGAAGACGCGATGATAGTGCGCGTTATGCCTAATATGGCTGTGAAGATCGGAGAAGGGATGACATCGGTCAGCAGAAATACGAAGGTGACCGACAGGTCGTTCACCAAGGTACTGCAGATATTTGAAGGTGTAGGCCGTGCAGAAGAAGTCGATGAGGATATGATCGATACTGTCATAGGCGTATCGGGAAGCAGCCCGGCGTATACCTATATGTATTTAGATGCTCTGGCGAGGGCGGCTGAAAAGAACGGCATGGAGTATGATCAGGCGCTTCGTTTTGCAGCTCAGGCTGTGATCGGTGCGGCGAAGTTTGCGCTTACATCGGACGAATCGCTCGATGACCTCAGGAAGGCAATGTGTACCGAAGGAGGAACGACGATAGAGGCCTATAAGGTACTGGCAGCCAATGGTTTTGCGGCTGATGCAGCAGAGGGATTCCAGGCCGCAGTAGACAGGTCGAGGGAAATGACGAAAGGAAAATAGCAGGATGAAGCCTTTTGAAGAAAAAACACTTGAAACAGAAAGAATATATGAAGGCAGGGTCATCAATCTCAGAAAAGATAAAGTCACGGTGCGTGACGGAAGAACATCATGGCGCGAGGTCGTAGAGAACAACGGCGGGGCAGTCGCGGTCGCCGTTACTGCAGAAGGCGAACTTATCATGGTGCGCCAGTTCAGGAAACCGTTCGACAGAGTGATGCTTGAGGTCCCGGCCGGAAAAATCGAGCCGGGAGAGGATCCCGACAATACTGTAAGGCGCGAGCTGAGGGAAGAAACGGGATTCACGGCGGATTCCTACGAACTTCTCGCGGAGATGTTCCCGTCGGTCGGATATACTACGGAGAGACTATTTATATATCTCTGCACGGGCCTGCACAAAGGAGATACCGATTTCGACTATAACGAATCTATCGAGATCTATAAATATGATTTTGAAAAAATTTATCAGGACGTGATCGACGGCAAAATACATGATGGGAAAACGATTGCGGGGGTGCTTCTTGCCGCCCCTAAAGTGAGATCATTATTGTAAACCCGCAAGGAATAATGTATACTTTAACATGTTATTCTTAAAGGTCATCGGAGGGGAAATTGTACTTAGACGGTTTTATTGATTATCTGCGTACGGAGAAACGGCGCTCTTCAAATACTCAGGAGGCATACAGACGCGATTATCTGAATTTTGAAGAATACATGAAGACTAAAAGCATATACGATCTTAAAGACGTGTCCAACACCGAGATCGTATCATATCTGTATAAGCTCAAGGATGAGGGCAAGTCGGCGGCTACGGTCAACCGGAAACTTGCTTCGCTGAGGGCTCTTTATACTTATATGAAAAAAGAGGGCATAGTCAGCCGTGATCCTACTGAGGGCATTAAATCTCCGCGAGTGGGCAGAAAAGAAATCGAATATCTGACGATCGAAGAGGTTGATTCTCTTCTCGCACTTCCGGATGACAGCGTGAAGGGCAAGAGAGATAAAGCGATTCTGGAACTTCTTTATGCCACAGGCATCAGAGTGAATGAACTGGTGGCGACAGATGTGGAGGACATCAACCTGAGGATCGGTTTTTATACCTGCAATGGCGATGCAGGGAAAGCCCGCATCATACCTATAGGGAAACCGGCGAGAAGAGCTGTCGAAGATTATATCTTCAACAGCAGAGATATTTTGCTGAAAGAAAACGAAGATGAGAAAGCGCTTTTTGTGAATTATTACGGCGGCCGCATGACGAGACAGGGACTCTGGAAGCTGCTGAAGGCTTACGGGGATAAAGCGGGCCTCGGCGACAGACTGACGCCTCACACTCTGCGCAATTCTTTCGCTGTGCATATGCTTCAGAACGGGGCTGACCTGAAGTCGCTCCAGGAGCTTATGGGGCATGAGGATCTGACGGCGACGCAGATCTATCTGTCCGTTACGAGGCACAGGATAAAAGACGTTTATGACAGGACCCACCCACGGGCATGAATCGGGAGTTGGAAATATGAATCTGCAGTTCTGGCAGGTGCTCATAGTGTATTTCTGCGCGTTTGCAGTAACAATGCTTCTTGTACCTGTTTCAATAAAGATAGCTGAAAAAACAGGAGGTATGGATGTACCGACCGACAACAGGCGGGTGCACACTCATCCTATCCCGAGACTGGGCGGCATGGCGATATTCCTCGGCACTATGGCGGCGATACTTTTTGCTTTGGCTTTCCACTGGCTGGCCGGCGGAAAAGCGCCGATATCGCCGATGAAGATGGTCGGCGTGATGATAGGCGGATGCCTGATCTGGCTCGAGGGGACTATTGACGACTACAAAAATCTCAAACCGGCCGTGAAGCTGATAGCGCAGGTCGGCTGCGCCAGTGTGGTTGCTGCGTTCGGAGACAGCATCCAGGTACTCCATAACTATTTCGGGACCGGGGCTTTCGATCTGGCAAATGCGACGTCGTTCATACTTACAGTAATATGGATCGTGGCGATTACAAATACGATCAATCTCGTGGACGGAGTCGACGGACTGGCCGCGGGGCTTGTCGCGATCGGATCATTATGTATAGCATATGTAGCGTACATATTTGGATATTATCCCGGCTGTCTCTGTCTTATGGCAGTAGCGGGAGGCGCGCTGGGGTTCCTGCCTTATAATTTCTATCCCGCAAAAACTTTTATGGGAGACGGCGGATCGCAGTTCCTGGGCTTCATGGTAGCGGCGCTTTCGATACTGCAGCCGGTCAAGAGTACGACGATAGTAGCTCTTCTCATTCCGGCGCTGGTGCTGGCGCTGCCGATCTTCGACACGCTGTTTGCGATCATCAGAAGGAAAATCAACGGACAGCCGATCATGAAAGCGGACAAGGGACATATACATCACAGGCTGATGAGAGCCGGTTTCGGGCAGCGCAGAACTGTTTTGATCCTGTACGGAATGGCCGGAGTAATGGGCGTTGCGGCGGTGCTGTTCAGCAGAGGACTGTACGTCGAATGCTGCGGGCTGGGTGCTGTGGCGTTTCTGTTCCTGATAATCGTACTTACTGACAGAAACAAAATCAGACCGGAACTGAAAGACCCGACAATAGTGATACATAAAGAAGACGAAAACAAATAATTCATAATTATTAGAACATATATAAAGGCCAATGTGAATAAAAGGTGAACATTGGCCTTTTTTCTTGCCTGAAATGTGACCAAATGGTAATATTCTGACAGTGTTAATTAAGAAAGAGGACTTTGATCACATGAATAAGAAATTAATAATCGTAATCATGATACTATTCGCTGCAGCTGTATGTTTGGCATTTCCTGCGGACAGTCTGGCGGCGGAAGCGAAAATCACAAGTACTACTCAGGCACAGAGCACTGCGAAAAATCTTGAAGCAGTGAGCAACATCACATGGGAAGTAGGAAAAACCAGCAGGCAGATCATTCTGAGATGGGATGCCGTGGAAGGCGCTGAAGGATATACAGTATATAAGGCAGCGGCTTCGTCAGAAGAATATACAAAAGTTAAATCCGTGACGGGTACAAGATGCACTGTTACAGGTCTGAAAAAAGGTAAGGCATACAAGTTCGCTGTGAAGGCGCAGGTTTCATATGAAGGCGCTGTGTTCATGTCACAGTCGCAGGCTGAGAAAACCGTTACAACACCTAAGATATTAAAGAGAAGCACAAAGGGCTTTGAAAATACGAACGCCTGCAAAGTTCTGAGGACTGCGAAGAAAAAGCTCGGCTGTGCCTATGTTTACGGAGCGGCAGGCCCGAACGCATTTGACTGCAGCGGATACGTGTATTACGTATACAAACATGTCAGCGGCATCAAGCATGTTGCCAGGACATCGGCGCAGGGCCTTTACAGCGGCTACAGATCATATTATGTCGGAAATACACTGAGCTGTGCTCAGCCGGGAGACATTATGCTCTTCAACCATGGAAGCGGCAGTTCGATAACACATGCGGCTATCTACTGGGGCAACGGCAAGATCATCCATGCGTCAGATCCGAGCACAGGAGTCATCCTCGGCGAGATCGGCTCATACAGACATCTCGTAGCTGTTATGAGAGTATCGGGACTCTAAAGAAAACTACAGACAGGATATAAGCAGGCCGGTGGATAACCACCGGCTTTTCAGCGATAAAATTCTTGCAATGGCTGAAATCCTGTGTTATACTTCTTAAGTTACTACGGGCGGTCCTCTGGGCATCAACCGAACGGAATGCCATGAACGTCTATGAGGGAAGGAGGAATACCAATGGATATTTTGAATGCTATAACTGATGAATACAAAAAGAATGATATCCCTGATTTTCATGTTGGTGATACTGTAAGAGTACACATCAAGATCAAGGAAGGTTCAAGAGAAAGGATCCAGATCTTCGAAGGTTTTGTACTTAAGAGACAGAACGGCGGAGTCAGCGAGACTTTCACTGTCAGGAGAATAGCTTCCGGCGTAGGTGTTGAAAAGACATTCCCGATACATTCACCGAGAATCGAGAAAATCGAGATCGTGAAGAGAGGCGAAGTCAGAAGAGCTAAGCTCAACTACATGCGCAGCAGGACAGGTAAGTCTGCCAAGATCAAGGGCAGGATCCTGACTGACGAGCAGCTCGCTGCCGAGAAGGCGGCTATCGAAGCCGAAAGACAGGAAAGAGCGGCGGCGATAGAAGCAGAAGCGGCTGCAGCAAAGAAGGCAGCTGAAGAAGCGGCTGCAGCGGAAGCTGCTGCAGAAGAAGCACCGGCGGCTGAAGAAGCACCGGCTGAAGCAGTTGAAGAGACTGCTCCTGCTGAAGAAGCGGCTCCGGCAGATGCTGAGTAATCAAGAAGCAAAACGAGTGGAGGCCATATTGGGTCTCCGCTTTTTTTATGGTATACTGTGGGACAGGAGGCGCTAAATGATAGACAATATCAACTGGTATCCCGGCCATATGAAAAAAACACGGGAACTGATAACTGAATATCTGAAAGCGGTCGATGTAGTCATAGAAGTCATTGATGCGCGTATTCCGAGATCCAGCAGAAATCCGATAATCGATGAGATAACCGCGAGGAAGCCGAGGATAATTGCCCTCAACAAGAGCGACCTGGCTGATGAAAAAGAGAATGCTTTATGGATGAAAAAACTTTCAGGCGGCGGAACGGCGGCGGTACAGACGAACTGTGCGCTGGGCGGCGGCATCAAGACATTGACGGGAGAACTCATAAAACATCAGACGGAGAAAAACGAGCTGAAGGGCAATCTTAAACCGCTCAGGATGATGATCGTAGGAGTGCCGAACGTGGGTAAATCTTCTCTTATCAACAGACTGACCGGCAAAAAAAGCACGCAGGTCGGAGATAAACCGGGCGTGACAAGAGGCAAACAGTGGCTGACGCTGAAGAACGGCATGCAGCTGCTCGATACTCCGGGAATACTGTGGCCGAAATTCGAGGACCCGCAGGTCGGACTGTATCTGGCTTTCTGCGGATCTATAAGAGATGAAATACTGGATACGGGAGATCTTTCATTTGAGCTGGTAAAAATTCTGGCCGCGGATTATCCTGATCTTCTGATGAAGAGATATAAACTTGACAGTCTGGCGGAGGATCCGCTGCAGATCCTGGATGATATAGCGCTGAAAAGAGGCTTCATCATGTCGGGAAAGCGCATCGACTATGAGAGGACCGGCAGGACCATACTGGATGAATTCCGCGCCGGCATGATAGGGCATATTACTCTGGAGAAAGCAGTGGAGCAGAATGACTAAGGCGGAAAGAGAAGAGATGCTGCGCGTAAAACTACAGGCGATGAAGCGGTATGAAAACGAGCTTTACGCTGCGGGTGCGCATTATATCGGAGGTGTGGATGAAGTGGGAAGAGGACCGCTCGCGGGGCCGGTCGTGGCGGCCTGCGTCATTCTGCCTGAGGATTTCGATGTCATAGGCGTCGACGATTCCAAGAAACTTTCTGAAAAAAAGAGGAATGAACTTGCGCCGGTCATCAGAGAGCGGGCTCTGGCATACGGACTGGGGATGGCCGATGAAAAAGTGATCGACAGCATAAACATTCTCGAAGCCACCAAAGGAGCTATGAGAGCGGCTGTCGCGAAAGCGGAAAAGATGCTGCTGGAGCGCGCGGGAGCGGGGATAGATCATGTACTGTTCGATGCTGTCACGATAGAGGATCTCGGGAAAGAACAGACGGCCATCATAAAGGGCGATGCAAAGAGCGTTTCAATAGCCGCCGCTTCGATATTCGCGAAAGTGACGCGTGACGCCATGATGGTCGAGTATGCGAAGCAATATCCCGGATATTCTTTTGAGAGCAATAAGGGATACGGCACCAGAGCGCATTTTGAAGGCATAGAGAAACTCGGACTTTGCCCGATACACAGGCGGTCATTCCTCACAAAATATATATAGTCACTACAGGAGAAAGCCATGGAAAACAATCTGAAAGAAATACTGAAGCAGGTCGCGGACGGTTCGCTTTCAGCGGATGAGGCGGCTGAAAAGCTGGAACAGCTGAGCGGCATGGTATCGATGCCGTATGCCGATCTCGATACTGACAGAAAGAGAAGGACCGGAGCGCCGGAAACCATCTACTGTCCGGGCAAGACCTCGAAACAGATCGCGGAGATCGCAAAAAAACTGTCTGAAACAGCGGATAACATTATGGCCACAAGGGCGACTCCGGAAAATTACGAAGCGGTGAAAGCCCTGATCCCGGACTGTACATATTATGAAGACGCACGCATCATCCTGGTGAACAAAAACATCAGGCAGGAAACTGACGGGTACATCGCGGTCATTACTGCAGGAACGGCAGATATCCCCGTCGCGGAGGAGGCTGCACTTACGGCAGAGATCCTCGGGAACAAAGTCGAGCGTGTATACGATGTGGGAGTCGCCGGCATACACAGACTGTTTGCGCGTCTCGACGTTATTACCGGGGCGGATGCAGTAATAGTCATTGCGGGCATGGAAGGTGCACTGGCGAGTGTAGTTGGCGGTCTCGTGAAGGCACCGGTAGTTGCGGTCCCGACTAGCATAGGCTACGGAGCTAATCTGCAGGGTCTGTCGGCGCTGCTGTCGATGCTCAACAGCTGTGCGAACGGCGTCGGTGTCGTAAATATAGACAACGGTTACGGAGCGGCATGCCTGGCTTCGAAAATAAATCATAAATAACGGAGGAAAAATGAAAAAGCTTTATATAGATGCAAACAGCGGCGCGGCAGGTGATATGGTGCTTGATGCTCTCATGGGACTGGGTGCGGATCCCCGGTATGTTGCGGAGGGCATAAAGGCGCTGCGGCTGGAGACCTATCCGGGGAGCGATATGGGACACGAGCATGAAGCGGAGCATACGCATAAAGATGAAGAGGGACATATCTATACTCACACGCATGCGCTCAGACACCGCACATTTTATGATGTGAAAAATATTATAGGGCACGCCGCGATAGACGAATCTGTCAAGAAGACGGCTATCGGCATATACACAGTTATCGCCTCGGCGGAGGCGGCGGTGCATGACACGAAAAGGATCATGGTGGAGTTCCACGAGGTCGGCCGCGACAGAGCGATATCTCATGTCACAGGTGTGGCTCTGGCGCTGGAAAGCCTCGGAATAAGCACGGACGCAGGTGATGAGATATTTGTATCAGATGTCGTCGACGGGACCGGAACAGTCATGGCCGCACACGGATTGATGACGGTGCCTGTACCTGCAGTCAGAAAGATGGCCGAACAGAACGGGATCATCATACGGCAGGAGGACATTCCTATGGAGATGATCACGCCTACGGGACTGGGAATGGTGATCGGCATGGGAGCGGTGCAGATCTCGAATGAAGAAATGGAAGAAGCTGTTAAGGGCGCTGAGTTCGGAGTCGGCAGAGGAACACGCGATACCGGCAAGCCTGGGCTGAGGATATTTGTCATATAGTACGCTTTTTATTGACATTTCACGCAAAAACGATAGAATAGGAACATATAATTTAATAGGACGCTGACCGGGAGGAGTAAGGAGACGGCACCCTACAGAGAAGGAAACACGAGGCTGAGATGTTTCCGGGATGAGCATCTTCCGAAGGTTGCCCGTGAGTCCATACCAATGTGAGAGCTGCGCTTCGGCGCGGAATAAAGGTGGTACCGCGGAAAATCTCCGTCCTTTAGCAGGACGGTTTTTTTATACGACGAAACGTTAAGGAGAAACAGAGATGGAAAAGAATTTGGCAAAGACCTACAATCCAAAAGATTTTGAAGAGAGGATCTATAACGACTGGGAAAAGAACGGCGCATTCAGGGCCTACAGAGACCCTGACAAAAAACCGTACACCATCGTTATGCCGCCTCCGAATATTACCGGTAAACTCCATATGGGACATGCGCTCGACCAGACACTACAGGATGTTCTTATCAGATGGAGAAGAATGCAGGGATACAGCGCGCTCTGGCTTCCGGGATCTGACCATGCCAGCATAGCCACAGAGGTCAAGGTCGTCAATAAGCTCAGAGAAGAAGGTATAGACAAGGAAGAACTGGGAAGAGAAAAATTCCTGGAAAAGGCCTGGGAATGGAAAAAGGAATACGGCGGCAAGATAACCGAGCAGTGCAGAAAGCTGGGAGATTCGTGCGACTGGGAGCGCGAAAGATTTACTCTGGACGAAGGCTGTTCGAATGCGGTCAAGGAATTCTTCATCAAACTGTATGAAAAGGGACTTATATATAAAGGAAACAGACTGATCAACTGGTGTCCGGACTGCGGCACGACGCTTTCGGATATCGAGGTCGAACATGAGGACAAGGAAGGCGAATACTGGTATTTCAGATATCCGGGCGCAGACGGGAGCGACGGTATCGTAGTCGCGACTTCGCGTCCAGAGACAATGTTCACGGATGTGGCCGTAGCGGTCAGCCCGGGGGACGAGAGATACAGCGACATGGTCGGCAAGACGGTCCTGATACCTCTGCTCAACAAAGAGATACCTGTCATTGAAGACGAGTATCCTGATCCGGAAAAAGGAACAGGCGCTGTGAAGATCACGCCGGCTCATGATCCTAACGACTTTGAAGTGGGGCAGAGACATGGTCTGGCCTGCGAATCCTGCATGAATTTCGATGCGACGATGAACGAAAAGGCAGGCAAGTACGAGGGCATGGACAGATATGAATGCAGGAAGGCCTGGGTGGAGGACCTCAAAGCCGCCGGATATCTCGTCAAGGAAGAGAGAATGTCGATTCCTGTGGGAACGTGCTACAGATGTCATACTGCGGTCGAGCCGATGCTGTCGGATCAGTGGTTCGTAAAGATGGATGAGCTGGCTAAGCCTGCCATTGAAATTGCCAAAAACAAGGATCTGCAGCATGTGCCTGACAGATTCGAAAAGATATATCTGCACTGGCTGGAGAACATCAGAGACTGGTGCATTTCGAGACAGCTGTGGTGGGGGCACAGGATACCTGCGTATTACTGCGACGACTGTGGTGAAATGATGGTGGCCGCTGAGGCGCCTGCGAAGTGCACGAAGTGCGGAAGCACTCATATACATCAGGACGAAGACGTGCTGGACACATGGTTCAGTTCAGCCCTCTGGCCGTTCTCGACACTGGGCTGGCCTGAAAAAACAGAGGATCTCGAGTATTTCTATCCAACCGATGTGCTGGTAACGGGATACGATATCATCTTCTTCTGGGTAGTCAGGATGGCGTTTTCAGCTATGGAGGCAATGGGAGAATCCCCGTTCAAATATGTATATGTGCACGGTCTTGTCAGAGACGCGCAGGGAAGAAAGATGAGCAAATCTCTCGGCAACGGCATCGATCCGCTGGAGATCATCGACCAGTACGGAGCGGACGCACTGAGATTCATGCTGATGAACGGCGTTACGCCGGGCAACGATATGAGATTCCAGACAGAAAAGCTGGAATCGGCGAGAAACTTCGCGAACAAGCTCTGGAACGCATCGAGATTCACGATCATGAATCTGCAGGACGAAAACGGGGATTTTCTCGCCATGGCAGATCCTGATTCGGCGGAACTGAAGGATGAAGACAAGTGGATCATCAGCAGAGTGAATGACGCTGTGAAATATGTCACCGAGGCGATGGAAAAATTCGATCTGTCGCTCGCGGCGCAGAGAATATACGATCTCATATGGAACGAATTCTGCGACTGGTATATTGAGATAATCAAGGGCAGACTTTACGGCGATGATGAAGAGGACAAGAAAATCGCGAGGATGGTGCTGGTCAGAGTGCTGAAAGATATGCTCAGAATGCTGCATCCGTATATGCCTTTTATCACAGAGGAGATATGGAGCTTCCTGCCGCAGGACGAACCTGCGGAAAGCAATCCGCAGAACTATCTGCTGCTTGAAAAGTGGCCGGAATATGATCCGGCGGAAGAATATCCGGAAGAGACGCGCAAACTGATCGCGGCGATGGATGCGATAAAATCCATCCGAAACATACGCGCTGAGGCTGACGCAGCTCCGGGCAAGGCTCTGACGGCTGTAATACTGCCGAAGGAAGGCGAAAAGGAAACGCTGGAGGCAGGAGAACGATATATCGGCAAGCTGGCCAATATTACATCATTCGCATACATCGGCGACAAGGCGGATGTTCCTGAAGAAGTAATGTCGGCGGTAACACCGGACTGCGAGATCTTCATACCTCTCGCCGAGCTCGTCGACTACAAAGCCGAAGTTGAAAGACTGAAAGGCGAAAAGAAGAGACTTGAAGGCGAAGTGAAGAGGGGTGAAGGAAAACTGTCCAACAAGGGCTTCGTGGAAAAGGCTCCGGAAAAAGTCGTCAGCGAAGAAAAGGAAAAGCTGGTCAAGTATAAGGAAATGCTGGCCAAGGTATGCGAGACGATAGAAATGATGGAAAAAAAGATATGAGTGATGCAGTTAAGAAAATAGAGGAATTTCAGAAGTTCGGAAGTGTGCTCGGTCTCGAGCGCATTTCTGAACTCATGATGAGACTGGGCAACCCGCAGAAGAAACTCAGGGTAATACATGTGGCCGGCACAAACGGCAAAGGATCGGTATGCAGATATATATATGAAGTACTGGAATCGAACGGATACAGAGTCGGACTCTACACGTCTCCGTTCATCGAGTTCTTCAATGAACGCATCGAGTATGATCATGAGTATATTTCCGATGAGGACCTGGAAAAGTACACGAATAAAGTACTGGAAAAATGTGCGGAAATGACAGCGGACGGCAGTGAATCACCTACGGAATTTGAAGTCGTGACCGCAGTCTGTTTCTGCTATTTTGCTGATAAGGATCCGGATTATGTGGTCCTGGAGGTCGGACTCGGAGGGATCGGCGATTCGACGAATATTATCGAATCCCCGCTCGTGTCGGTCATTACCGGGATATCGTATGATCATATGGACAGACTGGGCAATACTCTGGAGGAAATCGCGGCGAACAAGGCCGGGATCATCAAAGAAGGCTGTCCTGTCGTTTCGAACATACCGGCAGAAAATGCAGCAGGAGCTGCCAAAGTAATAGCGAGGACGGCATACAAAAAGCATGCTGTGCTTCATGACGCCTCGAAAGTCAAGATGTACGAGTACGGTGTCAAAGACCGCAAAATGGTATTTACAGCAGATATAGAAGGGCAGCGCTATGCGGATGTAAAGCTGTCCATGCTGGGTGATCATCAGATCATGAATGCCTGCACAGCCCTCACCGCTATTGAAATTTTAAGAAAAAATAGTATAATCAATGTTGTGCGAGATTCGATATATGAAGGCATGGAGAAAGCCTTCCAGAAGGGCCGATTTGAGATCATCAAAGAAGACCCTGTTTATTTATTGGACGGCGCACATAACCAGGAGGGCATGGAAGCGCTGGTAAAAACAGTCGACGATGTCTTCCACGGAAGCAGAGTCCTTACGGTCATCGGCATACTTGCGGATAAGGCAGTCGACGACATGCTTGACATGGCGCAGTATCTCGGTGATGATTTTATCGTGACCGAACCTGTCAGTCCGAGAAAGATGAGCGCAGAGGAACTGGGAGAAAAATTAAAAAGAAGAAAAAAGAATGTTACAGTTATAGAGGAGCCGGCCGAGGCGCTTGCCGAGGCACAGCGGAGGGAAGACGGATATGATGTCATCCTGTGCGCGGGGTCCCTCTATCTAATAGGTGAAATAAGGAGGCATTTGTCAGATCATGAGTGCAAATAAAAGAGAGAAGGTCCTTCTTTTCTATAATCCGTATTCGGGCAACGGCATGTTCAAAAACAATCTGGATCAGATAATCGGCAGATTTCAGGACCAGAATTTTCAGGTAGTGCCGGTCAGAGCGGCCAACGGTCATGTGATCGATACCGCGCTTGACGAGATGGATGAAGAGTATTACAGGCAGATCATCGTTGCCGGCGGAGACGGGACAATAAACATCTGCGTAAATGCGATGATAAGGAACAACGTGACTCTGCCGCTGGCAATTTTCCCGGTCGGAACAGCGAACGATTTCGCGTATTACTTCGATATCCCGTATGATATCGACGGGATGGTCGATGTGGCGATGGGCGAAAATTTCTGCAATGCGGATGTAGGCATCTGCAACGGCAAATATTTTGTAAATGTCGCAGCGCTCGGCCGACTGGTCGATGTGAGCCAGAAGACGGATCCGAATCTGAAAAACACGCTGGGCATACTGGCTTATTATCTGAAAGGCGCATCTGAGGTCAAGGATCTTAAACCGATACCTATAAAACTGACGACACCGGAAAAAGTGTATGAAGAGAATATGTTTTTCATGGTCGTCATGAACGGCATATCCGCCGGCGGATTCAAAAAAATATCGCCTGAGTCGGATGTGACCGACGGCAAACTCGATGTTGTGCTGTTCAGGGAGATGCCGCTTTTTGATCTTGCGGCTCTGGCTGTCAAGGTCAAACAGGGAACACATATTGAGGATAAAAACGTATTGTCATTCAAGACAGACAAGCTGCTGATAGAATCTCCTGAAAACGTTCCTACGGATGTCGACGGAGAGCACGGACAGAAACTGCCGCTGGAATTCAATGTGCTTCCGAATCGAATCAATATTTTCACAAGCAAAGGAGAATAAAATATGGGAAGACCGCTTTTGAGGCTGGAACAAACCGAGGATTATGAGCCGATAGTAAAGCTGTTCATGGATAATGATCTTGAATTCAGCGATGAAGATCCGGTACCGACGGATCTCGTGCAGTGCTGGAGAGTTGTCCATGGAGAAGAAAAGCATCTCTGCGGTGCAGTTGCGCTGGCCAAGAGAGAAGGAGAATTCATCATAGACGGCATAGCCGTGGAAAAAATCTACAGGAAGACGGGGATAGGCCGGATCATGATGAATAAAGCAATAGAAAAAGTCAGAGAGCTTGGCGGAACAAAATTGTTTCTCGTAGCAAGAGCTCCGGGTTTCTTCAGAACTTTGGGATTTGAGACCGTGGACAGAAACGACGCACCGTTGTTTTTTGAATGTGCCACCTGTCCCCAGTACGGAGTAGACTGTCACCCTGAAGTAATGAAGCTGGAGGTCAGATAAGAATGAAAATAATACTCGACGGAATGGGCGGAGACAATGCGCCTGCAGAGATAGTAAAAGGCGCGGTCGCGGCATCGCGTGAAATAAGTCATAAAATAGTAATTGTCGGCCGCGAGGAACAGATCGCAGCCGAACTGTCGAAATATAAATATGATGATTCACAGATCACGATCGTGAACGCGGAAGAAGTCATAGAAATGGAAGATTCCCCGGTCAAAGCCGTAAGGGCCAAGAAAGACTCGTCCATGGTAAAGGGGCTCCGGATGGTAAAAAGCGGCGAGGGAGATTTATTCATTTCCGCGGGAAGCACTGGAGCACTGCTGGCAGGGAGCCTTTTCAACATCGGCAGGATAAGGGGAATAGACAGACCGGCGATAGCGAGCATATATCCGATACTCGGACACAACAGACCTTCGCTTCTGGTGGATGCCGGGGCCAATGCGGAATGCAAGCTGAACAATCTGATAGAATTTGCCTACATGGGCAGTATATATATGGAAAAAGTCGTGGGCCGCAAGTCGCCGACTGTGGGGCTGGTGAATATCGGCACTGAAGAGGGCAAAGGCAATCTTCTGTACAAATCAGCGTATGCGGTCCTGAAAAAAAGCGGCCTGAATTTTGTCGGCAATGTCGAAGCGCGTGATGTTCCGAAGGGAGCCTGCGATGTGATAGTCTGTGACGGCTTTACGGGAAATGTTATTCTGAAGCTGACAGAGGGCCTGGCCTGGAACATTTTCAAGATGGTCAAGAATAAGATGACGGACGGCGTCAGGGCCAAAATCGGCGCAGCGCTGCTGCTGACAAAGATAAAAGAAATAAGAAAAGAAACCGACTATTCGGAGTACGGCGGAGCTCCGATACTGGGGGTCAAGGGCCCGGTAGTGAAAATGCACGGTTCTTCATCCGCCAACGCAGTGAAAAATACGATACTAAAGGCAATTCCTTACGTTGAGGAAAATGTCGTTTCGATGATACAGGAATCGGTTTATAACATCGAGGAGATATTGGCAAGTGACGAATGAAATATTTCAGAGCAGTATCGGATATAATTTCAAAGATACAACTCTGCTTGAAAAAGCACTGACACACAGTTCATATACGAGAGAGCATTACCTTGGAAGAGAGTGCTGCAACGAGCGCCTCGAATTTCTTGGAGATGCTTTCTTTGACGCTATAATAGGTGAGGAATTGTTCCGGCGTCTTCCGGCAGAGGAAGAAGGCATGCTGACAAAATATCGGGCCGCGGTAGTCTGCGCGCGATCGCTGGCTTCGGAAGGCCGGAAACTGAACATCGGTCCGATCATAAAGCTCGGGCACGGTGAAGATGCAAGCGGCGGACGTGACAGGGATTCAATAATCGCAGATGCGATGGAAGCAGTAATAGGCGCTGTTTTTCTCGACGGCGGTTATGCCAGTGCAAAGGCAACGGTGCTGGCTCTTTTCGGAGATACGATTTTAGACGCTCTCGCGGGTAGGCTGCACAGTGATTACAAGACAGAGTTTCAGGAGAAGGTGCAGGCCGACGGACCGGCTGATATAAGTTATGTGCTGGAGAAAGAAACCGGTCCCGATCATGAAAAGACATTCTTTGTAAGCCTTTCGGTCAACGGTGAGATCAGAGGCGAAGGAAAAGGCAAGACAAAAAAAGAAGCAGAACAGAATGCAGCGAAAGATGCATTGACAGAGGAGAGTGACTGATGTTTTTTAAGAGACTGGAAATTCACGGATTCAAATCGTTTGCGGAACCGGTGACTATTGAGTTCGACAGAGGGATAACCTGTGTCGTCGGTCCCAACGGAAGCGGTAAGAGCAATATCTGTGATGCGCTCAGATGGGTCCTCGGAGAGCAGAGTTCGAAAATGCTCAGAGGCGACAAGATGGAGGATGTGATTTTTGCCGGGACAGCAAACAGAAAGTCCAGAGGAATGGCGGAAGTCACGCTTATCATCGATAATTCCGACGGCGCAATGCCTATAGACTACAATGAAGTCGCCATTACCAGAAGAATGTACCGTTCGGGCGAAAGCGAATATCTGATCAACAACAATCGCTGCCGGATGAAGGACATCAGAGAACTCATCATGGATACAGGTATAGGCGTTGAAGGATATTCGATCATCGGTCAGGGCAAGATCTCAGACATCATCAGCAATAATACCGACAGCATCAGAGAGATACTTGAAGAAACAGCGGGTATCGTCATGTACAGAAGCAGAAAGGCGGAAGCCGAAAGAAAGCTCGGCGCGGCCAACAGCAATATGGAGCGCGTCAATGATATCGTAGGGGAGATCGAGGGCCGCATCGGCATGCTGAAGAGCGACAGTGAAAAAGCTCAGGAGTATTTAGGCCTCAAAGAAAGGCATAAAGAACTGGAAATAAATATCACTTTGAAGAATATCGAGAACATCGATCAGAGAAATGAAGTGGTGAAAAATGATATTACTGAATTACAGTCCCGAATAGATGCGGGCCGGGGAAGAAGAGAAGAGCTCGGGGCAGTGATCTCTGCAGACAGCGCCCGCAGAGAAACGCTGGATGCGGAAATCGACGAAATGCAGCAGAAGCAGATCGCCGTTACCGATGAAATAAATACTCTCGTTGGTGAAAGCAGGCTGAGAGAAGAAAGACTCGCCTCTGTCAGGCGTGACATAGAGCGTCTGCAGGCAGAGATACAGGAGCTTTCCCGGAAAATATCGAAAGAGAAAGACAGCTCGCGCGAGCTGTTCGCAACGAAGGATACAGCCGATGCAAAGCTGGAGGCAATGGTCGGAGCGCTGAAAGAAAAGACCGACAAGTACGATGAAATGAACCGCGGGCTTCATGAGCTGGCGGAATCTATAGATGACAGCAAGAACAGAGCGATAGAGATACAGAGCGGCATCAATTCCAAAAATGCTGAAATATCGAGCATTAAAAGTCTGCGCGACAATCTGGAGGCGCGCAGAGCTTCTGTGATGTCAGAGAAATCCTCCGGCGAGAACGAAAATGCCGCTGCCGAGGAAGCGCTGGAAAAGGCGAAGAGCGTCAGGAACGATCTGAAGTCTGAGCTCAGCGCGGCCAACGCGGGAAAGTCGTCGCTGTCAGATGCATATACCGAACATTACAACCGCGAAAAGCAGCTCAGCGAGGAACTCGGCGCGCTGAACCTCGAAATAGGCAGACTGTCCTCCCGCAAGAAAACTATCGAGGAGATGGAGGCTAATTACGAGGGATATAATCACGGAGTAAAGTTTGTGATGCGCTCGGGCATCCGCGGGATCTTTGGAACGGTGGCGGAGCTGGTAGATGTGCCGCAGGGATTTGAAACGGCAGTCGAGACGGCTCTCGGCGCGACGCTGCAGAATATCATCTGCGATTCGGATGAAACGGCGAAAGAGGCAATCACCAGACTGAAGGAAAACAATGCGGGCAGGATAACATTCCTGCCGGTCGGATCGGTCGTCGGACGCGAAGCTGTCGTCGATGAGGCGATAAAATCGGAGCCGGGCTTCAGAGGGTTCGGCGTCGACTGCGTAAAGTTCGATCCGCAGTATACGGAAATAATGAAATATCTTCTCGGGAAAGTCGCGATAGTGGACAATATGGACAGCGCGATCATGCTTTCGAAGCGTTATCGGAACGGACTCCGGTTCGTAACGCTGGAAGGTGAAGTAATAAACGCCGGCGGTGCTATTACCGGCGGCAGATTCAGAAACAGGACCGCCAATCTCCTGGAGAGAAAAGCCGAGATCGCGCAGCTGAAAAAGCGTCTCGACGATGCCAATGCCGAAGCTGAGGAAAAGAGCGCGGAGAGGGAAGATATTACCGCTGCGCTGCACAGGGAATCGGAATCGATAAGACAGAAGGAAGAGGAAATCAAACAGCTGGAAAGAGATTTCTTCACACAGGAGAATGCCATTGCTGTTATTGAGGGTTCGCTGGCGGATTACAGGAACAGTGCCGGCAGACTGCAGAAGGAAATAGATTCCATAGATGAACAGCAGAGCGAATCGGACGAAAGGGCCGCAGCGCTGAAAGGCGAGCTGGAGAAAAGTGCCGCGCTCCTCGAGGAACTGGAGCAGAATATCGGCATTATGTCTGATAAATATGATGCGGACAGAAAGGCGGCGGATCTTTTCGACACAGAGATCACGGAGGACAGGATCGCCCTCGGTGCTTTTGAAAGCGAAAAGAACAGTATAGATGTCGTTGTCGGCAAGACTAACGAAACGATCGGCGGATACGAAAACGACAAAAAGGCTAAAGAGACGGAGCTGCAGGCCAGGACGGCCGAGCAGGAGGAGCTGAATTCGCATTATGAGGGCAGCGCCGGCGAGACGGATGTCAAGAAGGCTGAAAAGGAAGAGCTGGATGCAGGTCTGACAGCTCTCAGAGAAGAAAAAGCCGAACTGGTCAGGAAGCTTGAAGCGGAGAGCGCTGAAAAAAGAGAGCTTGATGAAAAGGCTGCGGAAACGCAGGACCAGAAATATCAGCTGGAAATACAGAAAACCAAACATGAGACGCAGCTGGAAAATGCCAAGGCAAAGCTGTGGGACGAGTTTGAAGTTTCCTATATCCAGGCCATAGACATGAAGAAGGAAGACTTCGTCATGAGCAGCGCCGTCAGGGAAAACCGGGAAATCAAGAACCGCATGAAGGAACTCGGAGATGTCAATGTCGGCGCGATAGAAGAATACAGGACCGTGAGCGAGAGGTATGAATTCCTCACGGCGCAGAGAGCTGATATAATCGATTCGACGGAAGAGCTAAAGAAGATCATCGCCGATATGGATAAGATCATCAGAAGCAAATTCAAAGAGAGCTTCGACAGCGTTACCGTGAATTTCGAAGAAGTGTTCCGCGACTTGTACGGTGGAGGGCATGCGAAGATCTCGCTGGAAGACGAGAATGATCCGTTCGACTCGGAAATCGAGATAACAGCGCAGCCTCCGGGGAAACAGCTGAAACATATCAATCTGCTTTCAGGCGGAGAAAAGACGATGACGGCCATAGCGCTGATGTTCGCTGTACTGAAGACCAAACCGACGCCGTTCTGTATCCTGGACGAGATCGAAGCGGCTCTGGATGATCAGAACCTGGAAATATTCGGTGATTATGTACAGAAGTTCAGCGGTGTGCAGTTCACACTCATCACGCATCAGAAATCGACGATGGAACATGCGGATACTATGTATGGAATAACTATGCCGGAAAGCGGCGTATCAAAAGTATACTCGCTCAAACTGGGAGAAGAGCCGGCAATGTAATAACAATGGGAGAATAAAATGGCATTTAAAAAAGAAAAGGGATTCTGGGGCCGCATGGGCCAGAGGATCGGAGATGTCCTTATGGACAGACCGGAAGCGGACGAGGAGCTTCTTGATGAACTCGAGGAGGTCATCATTACTTCGGATATCGGTATGTCCACGACTGAAAAAATAATAGACACTCTGCGCGAGGATGTCAGAATGAAAAGACTCTGGAAATCAGAAGACGTCAGAGACGATCTCAAAAAGATCATGACGGAACTCGTGGACAAGGGCGACAGGCTGAAACTCAGCAGCGATATTCCTCTGGTGATAGTCATGATAGGCATCAACGGAGGCGGCAAGACAACGACGATCGGGAAACTGGCGAACAAATGCAAGAACGAAGGTAAGACGGTGCTGCTGGCAGCCGCCGATACTTTCCGTGCAGCCGCCGGGGAACAGCTCCAGATATGGGGCGACAGGATAGGCGTCGATGTTATCAGGCATCAGGAAGGCGCGGATCCGTCGGCAGTAATATTCGATTCGATCCAGGCGGCGAAGGCGCGCGGGACGGATGTACTGATATGTGATACGGCCGGCCGGCTGCAGACACAGAAAAATCTTATGCAGGAGCTGGAAAAGATGAACAGAGTCATAGACCGCGAATGGCCTGAGGCGTCGCGCGAGACTCTTCTGATACTGGATGCGACCACGGGCAAGAACGCGGTGTCACAGGCCAAGGAATTCGGCGAGATAACAGACCTCAGCGGCGTGATCATTACTAAACTCGACGGGACCGCAAAAGGCGGCATCGCCGTTACCATCGCCGATGAGTTTGATATGCCGATCAAGTTTGTTGGCGTCGGTGAAGGGATAGACGACCTCAATGAATTTGTACCGGAAGATTTCATAGGAGGTATTTTCGATGAGTAAACCAATAGTGGCAGTGGTCGGAAGGCCTAATGTCGGCAAGTCGACTTTCTTCAACAGGGTCGTCGGCAGAAGGGTCTCCATCATAGACGATACTCCCGGAGTTACCAGAGACCGTATATATGCGGAAGCGGAATGGAGAAATATTGCCTTCGCGCTTATCGATACCGGCGGGATCGAGCCCGACAGTACGGAAATAATTCCCTCGCAGATGAGGGCGCAGGCTGAGATCGCCATGGAAACAGCCGACGTGATCCTGTTTATGGTGGATGGCAAAGAGGGACTTACTGCGAACGACCGTGAAGTGGCGGACATGTTGAGACGCACGCATAAAAAAATCGTTCTCGCGGTCAACAAGGTGGACAACCCTGAGAAGTACAGCGATTATTACGACTTCTACGAACTGGGTGTCGGAGATCCTGTTCCCATTTCGGCGGCGAACATGCTCGGCATAGGTGATCTGCTGGATCTCATCGTGGATGATTTTCCGGAGGGCGCGGGAGAAGAAGAGGAAGAAACAACTCGCATCGCGGTGATAGGAAAGCCGAATGTCGGGAAATCGTCCCTCATCAATGCGCTGCTCGGAGAGAACCGTGTTATTGTATCACCGATAGCCGGTACGACTAGAGATTCTATCGATACGCCTTTTGAAAGGGACGGAGAAAAGTATCTGCTTATCGACACCGCCGGCATACGCCGCCGGAGCAAAGTGGATGAAGACATAGAAAGATACAGCGTTATCAGGGCGGTCGCGGCAATAGAGCGGAGCGATGTGTGTCTGATAATGATCGATGCGCAGGACGGTGTTACTGAACAGGATAAAAAAATCGCCGGACTCGCGCATGAAGCCGGCAAGGGCATAGTGATCGTTGTCAACAAATGGGACCTGATTGAAAAAGAGACTAATACCATGAAGCAGTTCACCGAGAAGGTGAGGGGAGAACTGGTATTCCTGTCATACGCTCCTGTCATATTCATTTCCGTGCTGACGGGACAGCGCATGGACAACGTGATAACAGAGGCGAAAAAAGTAGCTGAAAACAGGAAGAAACGTGTCCCGACAGGTCAGCTGAACAGCCTGATCACCGATGCGGTGATGATGCAGCAGACGCCGTCCGACAAGGGAAAACATCTGAGAATATACTATGCTGCACAGGTCGGCACCGAACCGCCGCTTTTCTCGTTCAAGATCAACTCGCGCGAGCTTATGCATTTCTCATACGCGAGATACCTTGAAAACAAGATAAGAGACGCATTCGGATTTGAAGGAACATCGATAAAATTTGTTTTTAAGGAAAAAAACAGGAGAGACGATGATTAGCAGTATATATACTGATTCCAACTGGATACTTTTCATATTGGCAGTAATAATAGCATACGGCCTGGGGGATATCTCGGGCGCGCAGCTGATATCGAGATCGCAGGGTGTCGATATAAAAAAAGAGGGAAGCGGCAATGCGGGAACGACTAATGTTCTCCGCGTCCTGGGGATCAAATCCGCCGGGGGCACGCTGGCCATCGATGTGTTCAAGGGGACGGCAGCCGTGCTGATAGGCAATGCAATGGCAGGGCACTGGTGTGCGATGCTGTGCTTTGTCGCTGTAGTTGCAGGTCATATATGGCCCGCCGCATATAATTTTAAAGGCGGCAAGGGTGTGGCGACTATTTTCGGAGCGATGCTCGGTCTCAACTGGAAAGTCGCGCTTCTGGCGCTCCTGTGCGTAGTGACCGGAGTGCTGATTTCGAGGATGATGTCGATGGGATCTATAGTTGGGGTATTCACATTCCCCGTATTAACGTTTATAATGGAACGCGACTTCTTCCTTTTTTCTCTGGTACTTGCAGTAATAGTATTATTGAAACACAGCAGCAATATCAAAAGGATGCTGGCCGGGGAAGAACCGCACATAAGATTCAAGAGGGGGCCTGAAGACGGGCCGGGTAAAAGGTCGGACTGAGAAACCGACGGAAAGGATCATAATCATGACAATGAAGAAAATCGGAGTTATCGGAGCCGGGAGCTGGGGAACAGCGCTTGCTATCACACTCAGCAACAAAGGACATCAGGTAGTGATCTGGGATCTTGACCAGAAGCATCTTGATGCGCTGACAAAGGACAGAGAAAACAAAAGATATCTGCCGGGGGTCGGTTTCGGTGAAAATCTGAATACTGTTCCAACAGTGGAAGAGGCACTTAAAGATGCAGATGTAGCTCTTTTCTCAGTGCCGGCACAGCATTTCAGATCGGCGTTCACCGGAGCGCTGCCGTATCTTGCGGATGATACACTGATAGTAAATGTTGCCAAGGGTATCGAGCAGAAATCACTGCAGAGAATGTCGGAGATAGCTTTTGATATAAAGCCGGATGCAAAGTATGTTGTGCTTTCGGGCCCTTCGCATGCAGAAGAAGTATGCAAAGCTATGCCTACTACAGTATGTGTAGTTTCCAGAGATAAGAAACTGGCTGAAGAAGCACAGGATATATTCATGACAGACAGATTCAGAGTTTATACAGGTGATGATATCATCGGCACAGAACTCGGCGGATCGCTGAAAAATATTATTGCGCTGGGCGCAGGCATATCAGACGGAATGGGATTCGGCGACAACGCGAAAGCCGCTCTGATGACGAGGGGACTTGCCGAGATCACCAGACTTGGTGTTGCACTCGGAGCAGATCCGATGACATTCCTGGGACTTACGGGAGTCGGCGACCTGATCGTTACATGTACAAGTATGCATTCGAGAAACAGAAGATGCGGCATAATGATCGGCGAAGGAACAGATCCTAAGGAAGCGACTGAAAAAGTCGGCATGGTCGTTGAAGGCTACTTCACGACGGAAGCCGCTTACGGTCTTGCGCAGAAGACGGGCGTGGAGATGCCTATCACCGAAGCCATGTATGATCTCATCAACGGAAACATCGGAGCCAAAGAAGCAGAGGAGATGCTGATGGGCAGGGACAGAAAGCATGAAAGAGGATAAAAAATTCCATATCCAGACGATGGGCTGCCAGATGAACGAACGGGATTCCGAAACGCTTGCCGGCATGCTCACCGGACTGGGCTATTCCAAAACTGAAAACAGGCAGGAAGCTGACGTTGCAATAATAAACACCTGCAGCGTCAGGGACAATGCCGACAAAAGATTTTTCGGGACACTCGGACAGCTTAAAAAGATCAAGGAGCAGCGTCCCGATTTTGTTGTATGCGTCTGCGGATGCATGATGCAGCAGCAGCATATCATCGACAGGATCAAAGAGAAATATCCGTGGGTCGATATAATATTCGGCACTCATAATATTCACGAATTCCCGCAGCTGCTTAGAAGCGTGACGGAAGAAAAACGGAAAATAGTCGATGTCTGGGACGAGGCCGGAGAGATCATCGAAGGCATGCCTTCGAAAAGGCTGTACAAATTCAAAGCTTTCGTAAATATCATGTACGGATGCAACAATTTCTGCACATACTGCATAGTGCCGTATACGAGAGGCAGAGAGAGGAGCAGACATCCCGGGGATATTATGAAAGAAGTCAGAGATCTTGTTGCGGACGGAGTCAGAGAGGTAACGCTGCTCGGGCAGAATGTAAATTCCTACAGAGGCATGAGTGAAAAAGGACCGACGGATTTCGCGGACCTTATCTATATGCTTCAGGAAGTAGAAGGACTTGAACGCATCAGATTCATGACATCGCATCCGAAGGATCTGTCGGATAAACTGATACAGGCATACAGGGACTGCAGCAAACTCTGCAGGAACATCCACCTTCCGGTGCAGTCAGGCAGCGATGATGTTCTGAAAAGAATGAACCGCCGTTACGACAGAGCAAAATATCTCGAGCTGGTCAATAAACTGCGGGCAGCCGTACCTGAGATATCGATATCGACGGATATCATAGTCGGCTTTCCGGGAGAGACTGAGCAGGATTTCGAAGATACCTTGTCGCTGGTGAATGAGGTGGGATATGATTCCGCATTCACATTTCTCTATTCTGTCAGGAAGGGAACGCCGGCGGCGGAGTATGAAGATCAGGTGCCGGAAGAGGTGAAGCACCGCAGGTTCAACCGCCTGGTAGATGCGGTGAATACCCATTCTGCCGAAAAAAATGCCGCCATGGCCGGCAGGACCGAGCGCATTCTGGTAGAAGGACCGAGCAGGCATAACAAGAAAACAATGACTGGCAGAACAGACGGATTCAAGGTAGTTGATTTCGAGGGAGACAGTTCCCTGGCAGGGACTTTCTGTAATGTCGAAATCACACAGGGAAAGACTTTCAGTCTGGTCGGCAGGCTGGTCCCGTGATCACGATATGCCAGCAAAATCAATATATGCAGAAAATTCTCATAATACGAAAGGGCTTGTTTTACACCCTTTCGTATTATATAATTACAGAAGCGTGTTTAACACAAAGTTTATATTATTTTTTAGGAGGATTAAATGAGCACTATTATTTTTCTAATCGTGTTTCCGCTTGTAGTTGCGGTAGCTCTTTTGATACTCAAGGCAGACGCGGCAAGAGACATCGTTGTCAAGGTCGGTTCCGCAGTAATAATTGCGGCTTCGATCTATCTTGTCGTTAAGTACTTCAGCTCGGGCGGGCAGTATTTCAGCGCGTCCAATGAAGCTGTCGGTACAGCGATGACCATCATTTCGGCTTTACTGGCCATTGTCGGTTTCGTATTAGGCATCAAATACAAGAAGTATTTGGCTTGTCTCCTTGTTGTTGTCACCACTCCGTTACAGCTGTGGTTTGAGTTCACCAAAGGCCATGAGATCGCTGTCAATTACAATATGTACATCGACAGGCTTTCAATGATCATGGTACTTATCATCGGAATCATTGGTACCCTTATATGTGTCTATGCACTTGGATACATGAAGGATGACCAGAAACATCAGAAAGACGGAAAAGACAGAAGACCTTGGTTCTTCTTCCTTATGTTCGTCTTCCTTTCGGCAATGTTTGGAATCGTTACATCGAACAATCTGTTATGGATGTTCTTCTTCTGGGAGATCACAACATACTGTTCGTTCTTCCTCATCGGCTACAACGGCCTGTTCCACAAGAAGGAATTTGAGGATAAGATCGCTACGAGAAACGCTTTCAGAGCATTCATTATGACGAGCCTCGGCGGTCTCGGTTTTGTTATCGGGATCATCTTACTCGGTTCAGGACTCGGTACAATCGAACTTTCAACTATGCTTGCTTACGGCAGCATGGGCGGAAGTGTTGTTGCACCTGCTCTGTTCCTGGTATTCGCAGGACTCACAAAGGCAGCACAGATGCCGTTCGACAGCTGGCTGCTCGGCGCGATGGTCGCACCTACACCTACATCAGCTTTGCTCCATTCATCAACAATGGTCAAGGCAGGCGTATTCCTGATCATCAAGCTTGCACCGGTGCTCGGCTGGAATATTGCCGGCATTATGGCGATGTTCGTCGGAGGCATAACATTCCTCATGACGTCGTTCGCTGCTATCGGACAGTCAAACGGCAAGAAAGTTCTTGCTTACTCAACTATATCCAACCTCGGACTGATCTGCGCCTGCGGCGGCGTTGGAACACCTGAAGCGGTATGGGCTGGAATCATGCTTATCATATTCCATGCTATTACCAAGTGTCTCATGTTCCTCTGCGTCGGTACTGCAGAACATCAGATCGGAAGCAGAAACATCGAGGATATGGATGGACTCTTCGAGAAACTGCCTCGTCTGGCAGGATGCATGATGATCGGTATCGCAGGCATGTATCTGGCACCTTTCGGAATGCTGATTTCTAAGTGGGCTACACTTACTGCATTCGTAGATTCCGGAAACATACTCCTTATTCTCATCATCTGCTTCGGCAGTGCGGCTACTGTGTTCTACTGGACAAAGTGGCTGGGAAAACTTTCTGCTACTATGGCGGGAAGAGAAAATCTGCAGAAGAATGTTCACGGAGAAGAAACTTTTGTGCATGTCACGCTTGCAACACTTACGGTTCTCGTATGCCTGTGCTTCCCGTTCATCTCGAGCACACTCGTGGTGCCTTATCTGGTATCGGCATTCGGAGCAGTCGATGCACTTGCGCTTTCGGCTAACAACATGATCATCATGTGCATCATGATAGCTGTTATCGTACTGCTGTTCATCTTCTTCTTCGGGAGAACAAACAAAAAGATCGTTCCTATTTATATGAACGGTGTCAATGAAGGCGATAACCTTTCATTTAAGAATGCTTTCCAGGCACCGACGGAAGTCGGCCTGAGAAACTGGTATATGGAATCGTACTTCGGCGAAGTCAAAATGAATGTTATCGGCTGTGTGGCAACGGCTGTGCTTGAAGTTGCATGCATTGTTGCAGTTGCGGCATTGATGTTAGGAGGTATCGCATAATGACAGTAATGATTATTTCGGTTGTTGCATACCTTATCCTCGGACCTATCGTCGGCGGTTTACTGGCAGGATGCGACAGAAAGATTACAGCACACATGCAGAGCAGGGTCGGCCCTCCGATCCGTCAGCCTTTCTACGATGTGTTCAAGCTGACAGAAAAGGAAGATATTACAGTTAATAACGTACAGGATTTCTACGTATTATGCTTCCTTATATTCACAATAGTAACAGGATGTCTGTTCTTTGCAGGACAGAGTTTGCTGCTCGTATTCTTCACACTGACTACGGCAAGCACATTCCTGATCGTAGCGGCGTATTCGTCGAATTCACCATATGCTGAAGCAGGTGCTGCAAGAGAACTGCTCCAGGTAATGGCTTATGAACCGATGGTTCTTCTTTCGGCGATAGGTTTCTACATGGCTACAGGTTCGTTCGATGTAAGCCAGATCATGACATCTGAGACAATGCCGTTCTTCGCGGTATGGGGTCTCTTCATCGGTCTTGTATTCATCATGACGATCAAGTTCAGAAAATCACCTTTCGATCTCTCGATGTCGGAGCACGCACATCAGGAGCTGGTCGGCGGACTCAAAACTGAGTTCTCAGGTAAGACTCTGGCTATGGTAGAAGTCGCTCACTGGTATGAAAACGTAATGCTTCTCGGACTGATTTTCCTGTTCTTCGCGAACGGAACAGTCGCGGGTTATGTGATAGGCGTAGTTGTTGCGCTGCTGACATATTTCCTGGAAATATTCATCGACAACAGTTTCGCGAGAATGAAGTGGCAGGCGGCGATCAACTCAGCATGGATCGTAGCTGCAGCTCTCGGAGCAGTCAATTTATTCGTATTATTATTAGTATAAGGAGGTGTAAAGATGTCATATGTAGCAAAATCACCATGGATCATCCATTATGACGGCTCCAGCTGCAACGGCTGCGACATAGAAGTACTGGCATGCCTTACACCTATGTACGACGTTGAGAGATTCGGTATTGTAAATACCGGAAATCCTAAGCACGCAGATGTTTTTCTTATAACGGGTGCCGTTAACGAGAGAAACAAAGGCGTTATAAAGCAGATCTATGACCAGATGCCGGAACCTAAAGTAGTAGTTGCCGTAGGCATATGCGCCTGCTCGGGCGGAATCTGGGAAGAATGTTATAACATTCTCGGCGGAACAGACAAGGTCATCCCGGTCGACTGTTATGTACCGGGCTGTGCTGCAAGACCTGAAGCCATTATCGATGGTGTAGTTGCGGGACTTGGAGTGCTGGCTGAAAAGAGAGCGAGAATGGAAAAGGGTCTCGATCCTGAAGGCAAAGACGAAGCTGCCCCAGAGGCTGCTGTAGGCGCGCCTGAAGGAACAGAGGCATCAGAAGCGGAAAAGGAGGCATAATAATGAGTGAAGAAAAGAAATATCTGATCCAGAACTTTGAGCCCATTACTCCGGACAAGCTTCTTGAAAGAGTAAGAAATCTTAAAGACGAGGGCTACAGATTTGTACAGCTCTGCGGAATCAATAAGAAGGATCACTATCAGTTACTGTATGCATTCGATCTGGACCACGTAATGTTGCTCCTGAGAATGGATATTACACCTGATGAGGAAGTTGAAAGCATCACGAAGGAATACTGGCCGGCATTTATTTATGAGAACGAGGTACACGATCTTTTCGGTATCAAGTTCCTGCATAATGCACTTGATTACGGCGGGAATTTCTTCACGACGAGCGAACCAACTCCATGGGCAATAAAGTAGCAGAAGGGAAGGTAGAAAATGAGTAAAAGAACTATTATTCCTTTCGGACCACAGCACCCAGTTCTTCCGGAACCGGTACATCTGGACCTGGTTATCGAAGACGAAAAGGTTGTAGAAGCCATTCCATCTATCGGATTTATCCATAGAGGTCTGGAGAAACTCGTGGAAAAAAAGGAATATACCGAAATGGTATATGTAATTGAGAGAATATGCGGCATCTGCAGTTTCGGCCATGGCTGGGGCTGCGTCGGCGCGATCGAAGGCGCTATGGGAATAGAAGTCCCGCAGAGAGCCGACTATTTAAGAACTATCTGGCATGAGCTGTCCAGGGTACACAGTCATCTGCTGTGGCTCGGACTGCTGGCTGACGGCTTCGGTTTCGAAAGTCTGTTCAACCACTGCTGGAGAGTAAGAGAAGCTGTTCTCGATATATTCGAAGAAACAACAGGCGGAAGAGTTATCTTCTCGGTCTGCACTGTCGGCGGAGTCAGAAAAGACATCGACAATGCAACGCTGAGAGCTATCTCGCAGAAGCTTGAAGAAATCAAAAAAGAGACGCAGAAACTTACGGGCGTATTCATCAACGATACATCTGTTAAGAACAGACTCTGCGGAGTAGGATATCTCAGCAAGGAAGATGCAACAGAACTCTGTACCGTAGGACCTATGGCCAGAGCATCCGGCATCGTTCAGGATATCAGACTGACAGGCAATGGCGTATATGATGAAATCGGATTTGAGCCGTGCGTTGAGACAGCAGGAGACTGCTGGGCAAGATGCAAGGTAAGGATCGACGAGATCTATGCTTCAATAAACATGATTCAGACAGCCATCGACAAGATCCCTGACACGGAGATCGCAGTTCCTGTAAAGGGCAACTTCAGCGGCGAATTCGCTCTGAGAATGGAGCAGCCTAGAGGAGAAGCTTTCTACTATGCAAAGGGTTTTGATGAGCCGACTAAGTTCATGGAAAGAATGCGTGTAAGGACACCGACCAACATGAATATTCCTGCAATGGTGAAAACTCTGCAGGGATGCGATCTGGCAGATGTTCCTATGAATATCCTGACCATTGACCCATGCATCAGTTGTACAGAAAGGTAGGTGAGAGCAGTGTCAGTTTTTAAGATCGGCAAGGTCGTTATGGGCAGCCTGTTCAAAAAGCCAGCAACTCTCATGTACCCAGTAGTACCAAGAGAATGGCAGGAACGAACAAGAGGCCATATCGATGTAAACGAGCCTGAGTGCATCCTCTGCGGAATGTGCATGAGGAAGTGCCCGACAAACGCAATTACAGTTGACAGAAACGCGCATACATGGAGTATCGAAAGAATGAAATGTATCCAGTGCGGATGCTGCACATATAATTGCCCGAAGAGTTGTCTTACGATGGCGCAGACATATACTGCACCTTCGGTCACCAAGACTGTTGACACATTCGAGATTCCTCAGAAAGAGAAAGCCGGCGGCGCTAAATCAGCAGACGGCAAACTCCAGAACAATATCGAAGAGTGTATTTACTGCGGACTTTGCGCAAAGAATTGTCCTCAGGAAGCAATCACGGTTGACAGAAAAGAGAAGTCGTGGAAGCTCGATGAAGAAAAATGCGTCAAGTGCGGACTCTGCACTGAGAAGTGCCCGAAGAAGTGCTTGGAAATCAAATAGTAGTGCTTTTTTAAAGGACTGTCCATGAAGGACAGTCCTTTTTTTATTTGTAAAAGTGTGCTATAATTATATTTGCTGAAATCCCAGCGAATTCATTGACAATTATGTAACAGGTACATATAATCTTAATTGTATTTTGATGTATCAACTATTGAATACTGTATACAAGATTTTTGTTCATACTATCGGCTGAGGCCGGTTGATGTGATAAATGTATTACTATTATGGGACGTGCAGATCAGGGCAGGCTCCTGTGAGCACAAATTTTTTTGGAGGATACAATGGCAAAAAAAATCATGAAAACGATGGATGGTAACACTGCTGCCGGATACGCTTCGTACCCGTTTACAGAGGTTGCTGCTATCTACCCAATCACTCCATCGTCGCCAATGGCTGAAGTTGTTGACGACATGCAGGCACACGGCTCGACTAATATGTTCGGACAGAAAGTCAAAGTCGTTGAAATGCAGTCGGAAGCAGGTGCTTCCGGAGCAGTACACGGATCACTGGCATCAGGTGCACTGACAACTACTTATACGGCATCACAGGGACTTCTCCTGATGATCCCGAACATGTACAAGATCGCAGGAGAACTTCTTCCGGGAGTATTCCATGTTACAGCCAGAACACTTGCTACACATGCGCTCTGTATTTTCGGAGATCACTCGGATGTCATGGCTACAAGACAGACAGGTTTTGCGCTTCTCTGCTCAAGTTCAGTACAGGAAGTCATGGACCTCGCAAATGTAGCGCACTTATCAGCTATTAAGGGAAGAGTACCTTTCCTGCATTTCTTTGATGGTTTCAGAACATCACACGAGATCCAGAAGATCGAAGTTATCGATCCTAAGGATGTAACAAAGCTCGTTGATAAAAAAGCTCTCAAGGCTTTCAAAGACAATGCACTTAATCCTGATCACCCGAAGATCAGAGGTACGGCTCAGAACCCTGATATCTTCTTCCAGGCAAGAATGGCAAGCAAGAAGTTCTATGACGAACTTCCTGAGACAGTTGCTGAATACATGAAGGAGATCTCGGATCTCACAGGAAGAAAATATCACCTCTTCGATTACGTAGGAGCAAAGGATGCCGACAGGATCATAATCGCTATGGGATCCGTCTGCGAGGCTATCGAAGAAACGATCAATGTTCTCAATCAGAAATCGGGCAACAAGCTCGGACTCATAAAGGTAAGACTTTACAGACCATGGGCTC
This sequence comes from Eubacteriaceae bacterium, assembly GCA_022652985.1. GTDB lineage: Bacteria > Bacillota > Clostridia > Peptostreptococcales > Anaerovoracaceae > JALCRY01. The sequence continues at coordinate 52,229 of JALCRY010000006.1, forward strand.
CTGAATATCTTAAGAAGGTTATGCCGAAGACAGTTAAGAAGATTGCTGTTCTCGACAGAACTATGGAACCTGGAGCTATCGGCGATCCTCTGTACATGGATATCAAGACTATGTACTATGATGAGAAAGAATCACCTGTTATCGTAGCAGGAAGATACGGACTCGGTTCAAAGGATACAACTCCTGGACAGATCGCTGCAGTATATAATAATCTGAAAGCTGCAAAGCCTAAGAACCACTTCACGATCGGCATCGAGGATGACGTATATGGAACATCGCTCAAGCCGGTTGACATCACAACTGAGCCGGAAGGAACAGTAAGATGTAAGTTCTGGGGTCTCGGTTCAGACGGTACAGTAGGTGCCAACAAGCAGGCTATCAAGATCATAGGCGACAACACTGACCTCTATGCTCAGGGTTACTTCAACTATGACTCAAAGAAGTCCGGCGGCGTCACAATGTCCCACCTGAGATTCGGCAAGAACAAGATCCAGTCGACATACCTGCTGACAGAAGCTGACTACATAGCATGCCATAACCAGGCTTATGTACATCAGTATGACGTCATCAAAGGTCTGAAGAAGGGCGGCATTTTCCTCCTGAACTGCACATGGTCAGATGAGGAACTGAATGATAATCTGCCTGCAGATCTCAAGCAGTATATCGCCAAGAATAAAATCAATTTCTATACAATAAACGGTACGGCACTCGGACAGGAGATCGGCCTCGGAAACAGGATCAACATGATCATGCAGGCTGCATTCTTCAAACTGGCTGATGTTATGCCGCTCGACAAGGCTGTCAAGCTTCTTAAGCAGTCCATCAAGAAGACATATGGACTCAAGGGCGACAAGATCGTCAAGATGAACCAGTCAGCTGTTGACGCAGGCTGCGAGAGCATCCACAAGGTTACAGTTCCTAAGGACTGGGCTGATGCAAAAGACGCGCCGGCTAAGAAGGTCGACATGCCTAAGTTCGTCAAAGATGTTGTTATTCCTGTTGACAGACAGGAAGGAGACAGTCTCCCTGTAAGCACGTTCGTAGGAAGAGAAGACGGAGAATTCCCGTCGGGAACAGCTGCTTATGAAAAGAGAGGCGTTGCTTCCAACGTACCTTCATGGCACATCGATAAATGTATCCAGTGCAACCAGTGCTCGTTCGTATGTCCTCATTCGGCTGTCAGACCTGTTCTGCTCAGCGATGAAGAAGTCAAGGCGGCTCCGGCAGGATTTGAAACAGCTGCAGCTAAGGGCAAGGGTCTTGAAGGCCTGAACTACAGGATGCAGGTAAGCGTACTCGACTGCCTCGGATGCGGCAGCTGCGCAAATGTATGCCCTGTAGATGCTCTGGAGATGAAACCTCTCGGCGAGGAAGAAGCTCAGGCAGCTAACTGGGAATATGCAATGACAGTCAGCGAAAAGTCAGACAAGATGGACAAGAACTCCGTAAAGGGCAGTCAGTTCTGCATGCCTTACTTCGAGTTCTCGGGCGCTTGTGCAGGATGCGGCGAGACTCCTTACATCAAAGTCATCACTCAGCTCTACGGAGACAGAATGATGATCGCGAATGCAACAGGATGCTCATCGATCTGGGGCGCTTCAGCACCGTCGATGCCTTACTGCCAGGACAAGAACGGCAGAGGTCCTTCATGGGCTAACTCGCTGTTCGAGGACAACGCTGAGTATGGTCTCGGTATGGCTACAGGTGTCAGACAGGCAAGAGACTTCGTTAAAGACAACGTACAGGCTCTTATCGAAGAAACAGAAGATGCGAATGTTAAGAATGCATGTGAAGCATGGCTCGAAGGATTCGACGAAGGTGAAGGAACAAGAGACAGAGCTGATCAGCTCACTGCTGCTCTGAAGGCTTCAGGCGAAAAGGGCAAAGCAGGATCACTGGCCAAGACAGTACTCGGCAAGGAAGACATGCTTGCCAAGAAGTCGATCTGGTGCCTCGGCGGCGACGGATGGTCATATGATATCGGTTACGGCGGCGTGGATCATGCACTTGCATCGGGCGAAGATATCAACATCCTCGTATTCGATACAGAAGTATATTCGAATACAGGCGGTCAGTCTTCAAAGGCTACTCCTACAGGCGCAGTTGCACAGTTCGCTGCTGCAGGTAAGAGAACCAAGAAGAAGGATCTCGGCATGATGGCAATGAGCTATGGATATGTATACGTTGCTCAGGTTGCTATGGGTTCAGACAAGAACCAGTTCCTCAAGGCTGTTAAGGAAGCGGAAGCTTATCATGGACCTTCTCTGATCATGTGTTATGCACCTTGCATAAACCACGGTATCAGAAAAGGCATGGGCAAGAGCCAGGAGAACGAAGCAGATGCTGTTAAGTGCGGATACTGGCAGCTTTACAGGTACAATCCTGAAGGCAAAGCATTCTCACTCGATTCCAAGGAACCTGATCGTTCACTGTTCAGAGACTTCCTCATGGGTCAGGTAAGATACAGCTCGCTCGTCAAGGAATTCCCTGAGCTGGCAGAAGAACTCTTCGTTAAGACAGAAGATGAAGCAATCGAAAGATATGATAAGTACAAGGGGCTTGTAAAATAGCATACATACTGAAATATCAATAATAAGAAAGGCGGCAGGTCAAAGACCTGCCGTCTTTTCAGGTTGTACATATACCGGCATATGTGTTAAAATAAACATTCGGGAGACAATATTATGCATGAATTGCCTATTACAGAACAGCTTATAAAGCTGGCGGAAAAACACTGCCGCGATAATGACGGTACGAAGGTCATAAAGATCAATCTGGTGTGCGGAGATTATTCGGGATTTGTTCCGGAGTCGATACACATGTATTTTGATATCATCTCAGAGGGCACAATGTGTGAAGGTGCGGAGATAGATATCAGAAGAGTGAAGCCGAAGCTCAAATGTCCTTCCTGCGGAGAACTGTTTGAGCGCGAACTTTTTTCTTTTGCGTGTCCGAAGTGCGGAACAGACGGTGAGCCGACAGATATAGGCAAGGAATTTTATATTGAATCGATCGAAATAGAATAAAGGAAGGAATATTTAAAATGCATGATGTCAAAAAAATAGATGTTATGGAAGGGATCCTGGACGAAAACGACAGCATCGCTGCCAGGGTCAAAGAGACCCTGGGAGAAAAGGGCATCCTTGTAGTGAATGAAATGGGAGCTCCGGGCGTAGGCAAGACGACAACGCTGAAAAATATATTCAGCCGCCTGAAAAATGTCAAGCCTTATGTTATCGAGGGAGACATTGAAGCTGATTTCGACACGAAAGATCTTCAGGCTTCCGGCGTCCAGACACTGCAGATAAATACATACGGATCCTGCCACCTGGATGCGCCGATGATAGAGCATACAGTGGGGAAAATGGAATTTGATGAAAAAGGGATTCTGTTTATCGAGAATATCGGAAATCTTGTATGCCCGGCTGAGTTCACGATAGGCGAGCATGTGATGATGCTGGTTTCCACAGTGACAGAAGGAAGCGACAAACCGTATAAATATCCTCTGGCTTTTGAAAAGGCAGATGTGATTATTCTTAATAAAGTAGATCTTATGCCGTACCTCGATTTCGACGAGGAGTTTTATATGAAGGGCGTAAGGCAGCTCAATCCCGATGTTCCGGTATTCAAGGTATCGGGAAGAACGGGCGAAGGGTTTGATGAAGTGACGGCATGGTTCGAAAAACGTGCCGAGGAGTTGTAGGATTTAAAATGGGCAGGAAAGTTACAGAGAAGATCACCTTATGGGGGATAGTGCAGGGAGTTGGTTTCAGACCATTCGTAGCCAAGATCGCCGACCGCATGTCGATGACAGGTGAAGTCCTGAACAAGGGCGGTCTGGTGGAAATAGTTGTTACAGATACTCCGAAGCGTATCGATGAGTTTGTCAGAGCGCTGGAGCGGGAAAAACCGGCGCCGGCGGAGATCGTGCATATAAAGCGCGAAACACTGATAGCCAGGGAATTCACCGGGTTTACAATACTGAGCAGCGATGAAGGCGGGCTGGAAGCGGCCATGATACCCGCTGATCTTGCGGTGTGCCCGGACTGCCTGAGAGAAATGTACGACAAGGAAAACAGGCGCTACATGCATCCGTTTATCAGCTGCATGGTATGCGGGCCGAGATATACGATCATCGACAGGATCCCTTATGACAGGGACAATACTGCGATGATAGATTTTCCTATGTGCAGCCAGTGTGAAGAAGAGTATACGACGCTGACTGACAGAAGATATCATGCGCAGACCATTTCCTGCCATGACTGCGGGCCGCAGATGGAATACAAACTGAATACGGCGGAGGATTCATTAAAGGGGCCGCTCGAAAAAGCGGCTGCGCTGCTCAAAGAGGGACGCGTCATCGCATTCAAGAGCATGGGCGGGTATAACCTGATAGCAAATCCTTTTGACGAGCAGGAAGTCAGCGACCTCAGAGAAGTAAAGAACCGCGAAGAGAAACCTTTCGCGATCATGTTCAGAAGCGTTGAGGAAATAAAAGAATACTGCTATATGAATGAGGTCGAGGAAAAGCTGATCACATCGTCGGCGCGTCCGATATTACTGCTCGAGAGAAAACCTATCGAGGAGCTGCAGGACATGAAACCGAGAAATTACAGCGAACTTGCCAAAAGCAGGTTTGTCGGGGCTTTCCTGCCGAGCATGGGCGGACAGTATATCATGCTTGACTATTTCGGCGGCCCTCTGATTGTTACAAGTGCAAATTCATCGGGCATGCCGATTATCCGTACTGAAAAAGAGATGTTTGATTTCATGGATAATCAGCCGCTGGTTTCCGAAGCTTTCTACAACCTGCGCGAGATCAGGGTAACGGTGGATGATTCAGTGGTGAGAGTTATCGACGGCCAGCCGCAGATGATCAGAAGATCGAAGGGCTATGCCCCGGTGCCTCTTTATATGGAAGGTGCGGAGGGACAGATACTTGCAGCAGGCGGTCAGCTCAAAAACTCGTTCTGCGTGAGCAAGGGACCGTTCGCATATGTGAGTCAGTACTTCGGCGATATGGACACAGTAGAGTCTCAGGAGATATATAATTACAATGTTGACAGGATGAGCGGGCTTTTCCGGATAACTCCGGAGAAGATCGTCTGCGATATGCATCCTCTTTATTATACGACGAAGTTTGCAGAGACATACGCAAAGGAGCATGATATTCCGCTGCTCAAAGTGCAGCATCATCACGCGCATGTCGGTTCGGTAATGGCCGAGCACAGTCTCAGAGGGCCGGTGATAGGTGTGAGCTTCGACGGCACGGGCTACGGCACCGACGGAAACATATGGGGCGGCGAATTCCTCGTCTGTGAAAACGGGGAAATGATAAGAGCTGCTCACCTTAAGTATGTAAAGATGATTGGCGGGGACAGATCTATGAAAGAGGCCTGGAAATCCGCTGCCAGTTATATTCATGCGGTGGATTCAGGCTACATGGAGTATTCTCACGATGATGAGATCACGGTCGATATCAAGGATATCATCGAATATGCCGAAATAAACGGGATACTGGATGATGACGATTTTCAGACAGCCATAGCGGCTATGGATCATGATATCAATACGATATACAGTTCCAGCATGGGGCGCCTGTTTGATGCGGTGTCGGCGATGCTGGGGATCTGCAGCTACAATGAATATGAAGGCGAGTGTGCGATGCTGCTCGAGGACGCGGCGGCAGAGGCAATCAAAAATCCGGGTGAAGAAGATTCTAACGAACTGGCACTGATGTTCCATCAGCGGATCGCCGAAATGATACGAATACAATGCCTGAGGATCTGGGACGATTACGGGATCAGGAAGGTGGCGCTCACGGGCGGAACTTTCCAGAATAAAATATTGATGGAAATGACACTGGAACTGCTCAGAAATGAGGGGTTTGAAGTATATTACAACGTATCTGTCAGTCCGAACGACGGCGGCATAGCTCTCGGGCAGACATATATCGCGTCAATGAAAGGAAATGATTAAATGTGTGTAGCAATACCGGGAAAGATAGTATCGCTGGACGGCAACATGGCCAAGGCTGATTTCAGCGGCAATATTGTTGATGTGAATACCGGCATAATCGATGCGAAGATCGGAGATTATGTGCTGGTGCACGCCGGCTGTGCGATCGAAGTCATGGAAAAGGATAAAGCGCAGGAACTCATCGATCTCTTCGCGGAGATAGATGAATTGGAAAGGGAGCAGTAATGGAGATACGCGAGATCATCGATTATCTCAAGGCTTACGACGGTCCGGAACTCAAGTTTATGGAAGTGTGCGGTTCGCATACTTCCGCTATTTTCAAGACCGGGATCAGGAGCCTTATCTCACCGAAGATAAAACTGATATCGGGGCCGGGATGCCCTGTGTGCGTTACACCGACTGCGTATATCGACAAATGCGCGGAATACGCGATGGCCGGCGATTCTGAACTTCTGACATACGGCGATATGATGAAGGTGCCGGGGACTCACGGCAGCCTCTCCGATCTCAAGGGAGACGGCGCCAAGGTAACTATGATGTACAGTCCGTTCGAAGCGGTCGAAAAAGCCGCTGCGGATCCGGACCGTATTTTTGCGGTGGCAGCCGTAGGGTTCGAGACGACGATACCTTCATATGCGCTGATGATCGACGAAGCAAAAAGAAGAGGCGTGAAGAACATCAAACTCATTACTGCACTGAAGACGATAACGCCCGCGATCGACTGGATATGCGCGAATCAGCCGGCAATAGACGGCTTCATATGTCCGGGACATGTAAGCGTCATCATAGGCTGCCAGCCATATATCGCGATAGCGGAGAAGTACCACAAGCCGATGGTAGTCTGCGGCTTTGAAGCGGAACATATTCTGGCGGTGCTTTATGAGCTCGTACGCCAGATGGAGCGCGGTGAGGCAAAGGTCGTGAACCTTTATCCGAATGCGGTCAGATGGGAAGGCAATGTCAAGGCGCAGGAAGTACTGGAAAAGTGCTTCGAACCTGACGAGGCCACCTGGCGCGGACTCGGGAGCATACCGGGTTCCGGCATGTATCTCAAGGGTGATTACGCTGTTTATGACGGCGGCTCGAGAGGGCTGGTCAGGGATATGGAACTTCCCGAAGGCTGTTCATGCGGCAGCGTGATAACGGGAGTGCTCAATCCGGATGAATGTCCGATGTTCGGAACAAGCTGCACACCGCTCGACCCGTACGGGCCGTGCATGGTATCAGCGGAAGGTGCATGCGGCATCTGGTACAGAAACAGATAACTGGAGGGAACAATGAAAATTACAATGGCGCACGGAAGCGGCGGAAAAACATCACATGAACTCATGGGAAGCATTTTCGGCAAGTATTTTTCCAATGATGTCCTGGATGAACTGGAAGACGCGGCGGTAGTGGATATATGCGGCAGGATCGCCTACAGCACTGATACATTCGTGGTGACGCCTGTTGAATTCAAGGGCGGCAATATCGGCAAGCTGAGTGTTGTCGGCACATGCAATGATCTGCTGATGATGGGCGCAAAACCGATGTATCTCACATGCGGGTTTGTCCTGGAAGAGGGACTGGAAATAGAAACGCTGGACAGGGCAGCGAAAGCTATGGCTGAGGAAGCTGCCTCCGTCGGCGTGAAAATAGTTGCCGGAGATACTAAAGTTATCGAAGGGCACGGAGGAATGTTCATCAACACCTCCGGGATCGGAGTCATACCTGAAGGGCGCAGTGTCAGAGCGGCGAACTGCAGGCCGGGGGACAAGCTGATACTTTCGGGAAATCTGGGCGACCATCATGCCTGTATACTCAGCGCCAGGATGGGCATAGAAAACGGTATATCCAGCGACTGTGCCTGCCTGCATGATATTACAGACGCACTTTTCGAAAACGATATCGATGTCAGAACGATGCGTGATGTTACGCGCGGCGGACTGGGAACGATAATGAACGAAATCGCCGAGACATCCGGATGCAGGTTCAATATCTTTGAAGAGGATGTGCCTGTGAACGAAGAGGTGAAAGGCTTCTGCGGCATCCTCGGACTTGACCCGTTTTACATGGGCAACGAAGGCAAGCTGATAGCTGTCGTGAGTGCGGAACAGGCTGATAAAGCACTGGAGATCATACGCGGCACTGAGCATGGAAAGGATGCCCGGATAATCGGCGAAGCCGTTGAAGGCAAAGGGATCTATGTGATCACAAAATTCGGCGGCAGCCGCGTTCTGGACATGCTTTACGGCGAAGGTCTGCCTCGTATTTGTTAGATTGCTTTTATTATATTGTAGTGCTATAATTGAGATGTGAAAAAATGTATAATTGTATACAATCCACATGCCGGGAGCGGCCGGCACTATTGCATTGCAGGAGGAAATAAAGATATGACCAGCTCTAGAAGAATTACCGAGGTCCAGGAACGCGATGACAAAGAAGAAAGCTATTTTGACAAAATGGCTCAGTCTTTGGAGAGCGAAGACATTATAGATCAGGATCTTTATTCAAAATTTAACGTTAAAAGAGGCTTGAGAAATGCTAACGGCACCGGCGTTCTTGTCGGGCTTACCAGAATAGGAAATGTTCACGGATATGAAAAAGGACCTAACGATGAAAAGGTTCCCGTCAGGGGCGAACTGCGCTACAGAGGATATGAAATACAGGATCTTGTAGGGAACTATATCAAGGAAGAGCGGTTCGGTTTTGAGGAGATCACATATCTGCTCATGTTCGGCGAACTGCCTACGAAAGAGCAGCTGGTGGAATTCCAAAGTATGATAGGCGAGAGAAGAGAACTGCCGGAGGGGTTTGCGCGGAATATGATCATGACGCAGCCTTCAAGAAGCATCATGAACAAGATCCAGAGAAGTATTCTGGCTCTGTATTCCTATGATGACAATCCGGATGACATCTCACCGTCAAATGTCATAAGACAGGAGATGAATCTGATCGGCTATTTCCCGGCGATCATCGCGTACTGCTATCAGGCGAAGAGTTTGTTCTTCGACAACCAGAGCATGCATCTGCATCTGCCGATACCTGAGCTGGGCACAGCTGAAAATATACTGAGGATGCTCAGGCCTACAGGGGAGTTCGATCCTCTGGAAGCGAGAGTGCTCGATCTGACACTGATACTGCAGGCTGAGCACGGCGGCGGGAACAACTCCGCGTTCACGACATATCTGCTGTCATCATCAGCGACCGATACATATTCCGTATTATCGGCTGCAGTCGGTTCGCTGAAAGGACCGAGACACGGCGGCGCGAACATCGCCGTCATCAGGATGATAGAGGATCTGAAGGCAAATGTCCATGACATCACAGACAGAAAAGAAGTGGACAGATATCTGATGAAGGTGCTCAACAAAGAGGCAAACGATCATTCGGGACTGATATACGGAATCGGACATGCAGTATATACTTTATCGGATCCGCGTGCCGAGATACTGAAAGATATGGCCAGAAAGCTGGCATTGGAAAAGGGAATGGAAGATGACTTCGGACTCTGCGAATACATAGCGGAGAGAGGGCCGCAGTTATGCGCCGAACGTACCGGAGTTGAAAAAGCAATGTGTGCGAATGTCGATCTTTATTCGGGGCTTGTATACGAGGCGCTGAATATTCCTAATGATATGTGTACGCCGCTGTTCGCCACGGCCAGACTGTCAGGATGGTGTGCGCACAGACTTGAGGAGATCATAACAGGAAAGAAACTGATCAGACCTTCGTATAAAGGGGTGCAGGATCCGAGGGATTATATCCCTTTGGATGAAAGAGAAGAGACTGTGCCGTCTGCCAGTCTGATGGATCCCGGCAACAGGACTCCTGTACTGAAAAAATAAATATGGAAAAAGATCTCCGGCAGTTAGGTCAGCCGGAGATCTATTTTATTCGTGTCAGCCGGGCTGTCAGTTTTCGTTTAACTGCTCCTCAAGTTCTCTGATGCGGGCCCTGTATTTCTGCTCTTTTATTACTGATTCGGATATGTCCTCAACGGTGATGTAAAATATTTTTCCGTCCAGCTCATCGGTGAGCATCCTGGCTCTGTTGAGGATCCATATGTCATGATCGTATTTGTCGGAAGACCCCTTAGTGATGCAGTGGGCGTTCGGGTCGTGCACGGAGGCGGCTTCGAGCATAGCGATGAAATTTTCCCGCGATTCATCAGTCATGTAGTCGAGAATATTTGCCGCTTTGTATGAATCGGCCGGATCGCCCGGATGGACATGTCTGAAGTATTCATCGTTCGCCCGCAGTATTTCCAGGCATTCACCGTGGTATTCGAAAATTGCCGCGCCGCCGACGAAGCTGTTGAAGAGCAGCGCCATCTGCGCGGAAGGGTCCCAGAAGGCGGCCATGCCGTCGTATTCGATGTCCTTGTATATGTCGGCTCTGCCGATTTTAAGATCTATCAGCAGCTTTTCAAATTCCTCGGCAGGCATAGGTTTGGCGAACAGATATCCCTGCATGAAACGGCAGCCGACGCTTTTGAGGTAGTCGGCCTGTTCCTTTGTTTCGACTCCTTCGGCTATTACCGAGAGATTCAGCCTGTGGGCCATCCTGATGACGGAGCTCAGTATGTTGCCGCTTCTGGAGTCATCATTGGCTTTGCTCAGGAATTTGGTGTCAAGCTTGAGAACATCAACAGGTACATCCTTCAGCGTGTTGAGGGATGAATAGCCGCTGCCGAAATCGTCCATCTCGAGCGTGAAGCCGCGGTCCTGCAGTTCCCGGACCAGTTCTATGAGGTGCTCAGGGTTGTCTACGTACGCTGTTTCAGTTATTTCAAGTTTCAGGGCAGACTGCGGAAGATGGTATTTATTTATCAGCGATGTCAGATCATCGCACAGCGCCGGATTATCAATATCCATCCGTGAAATATTGACGGATACTGAAACAGGTACCATTTTATTATCATTGTTCAGCCAGTTGCTGAGATAGCGGCAGCTTCGCTCCCAGACATATTTGTCCAGCGAGCTGATGAATCCGTTTCTTTCGAACAGAGGAATGAAGCTGTCCGGGTACAGCAGACCTTTAGTCGGATGCTGCCATCTCACCAGAGCTTCGGCGCCTATCAGTTCCTTCGTAGCATAATTATACTGCGGCTGGAAGTGGAGGACGAATTCGTTGTTGGCCAGCGCCTGATTCATGTCGTTGGAAAGTTCCTGCTCTTCAATTATCTTGTCCCGGATTTTATTGTCGTAATATGCTACTTTCGAGGTGTAGCTCTCCTTGATCGAACGGATAGCAAGCAGTGCTCTGTCGCACATAATGCTGACTTCAAGACCGGGGTTTTCTATCACATATATGCCTATTCTGCCTGTCAGTTTGAAAAAGGTGTGATAGTTGTCAAACCATTCGAGAGCGGCGTCGACAGCTTTGCTTATGCGGTTGTCCTCAGTCTTTGTGCAGATGACGAATTTATCCGCTTCGTAACGGGCATATATCGTGCCCTCAGTGTTCCTGCTGCGCAGCGCATCCGCGATGTCGCAGAGCAGTTTATCACCGGCCTCGACGCCGAGCGTATCATTGAAGATCTTGAAATTATCTGTATCCCACATCATGATCGCGTATGAACCTGCAGGATCTTCATCGAGACGTTCGCGCACGCATTTGTAGAATTTCTGCTTGTTGTAGAGATCAGTCAGTTCGTCATGCTCGGCCATCTTCAGACGCATCTCGTAATAGCGCTGCTGTTCGGAAAGTCTTATCGCATCCTGAGTGGCCAGGGCGTTGTTGATCCTGCTGAGCATAAGTTTGGGAACGAACGGTTTGAAAAGAATATCAGAGGCACCCATATCGAGGGCCTTGACTTCTGTTCTGATGCTGACATCGGCAGTCATAAGAATAACCGGTATATCCTTGAACCGGTCGGCTTTCGTTATGGCCTGCATAAGTTCCCAGCCGTCCAGCTCATCCATCTGTATATCCGACAATATCAGTGATACATCGCTCTTTTCGAGTATTTTTAGAGCTTCGGCGCCGTTTTCGGCTTCAAGGATATTGTACTCAGCTTCCAGCATCTGCTTGGCAATAATACGCGAAATGCTGTCATCATCGACTATAAGAATAGTCCTTCCCATATTTGTTTTAAGCATTGCGTTCCCTTTCAAATAATTTGCAGAGATGTTGATAGAATATTTATGCAATTACCAAACAATATTGTACCATAATAGGTTAAAATATACAATTATTCTTTACTCTGATAGAAATCTCAGGGCGTCGGGATCTTTCAGTTCTATTACTCCGCGTGAAAGCGTGACCAGACCTTCCGAGCTGAAGTATTTCAGCATCCGGGTCACGACTTCACGGGCCGTGCCGAGATGGGAGGCGATCTTTTCATGTGTTAGGCGGATCTCTGTGCTGCCGCTGATAGAACTTTCTTCCAGCAGAAAGGCGGCCAGGCGTTTGTCGAAACTCTTCCACATGATCTGCTCTATGAGCCACATGACTTCGGAAAAGCGGGAGGCCATTACCTGATTGGTATAATTCGCGACGGCAGCCGATGTGTTCATGAGCTGTTTGTAGATATCCGTCGGAATTATCCAGAGAGATGTATCGCTTTCGGCTTCAATAAAAATATCGAACTGTATGTCGCTTATCATGCAGGATGCGGAAAAGAGACAGATATCTCTTTCAAAAAGACGATAGAGCGTGACTTCCTTGCCTTCGTCGGATTCGAGATAGGCGCGGAGCTGACCGGAGCGCACGATGAACAGACCGACACAGTCGGCTGAACCGTTGTGCAGGATATCGCCTTTGACGGCGGTCCTCATTACTGCAGACTCCGTAAGTATGTTTTTCTCATTTTCAGTCAGTTTGTCCCAAATAGGGAAATATGATCCTATTTTCATTGTGCAGCTCCGTAACATATAACTTTTCGGTAATATTATACTTGTTTTCTGACGGATAATAAAGCTCTGTGACATTGTCACAGAATATATTCCGCAAATAACTTATACTAAAACAAAAAAAGAGTTAACCGGAAGGAGAGACGACATGAGTAAAATCGTTATAGTCGGAGGCGTAGCGGGCGGCGCGAGCTGTGCGGCAAGAGCAAGACGTCTGGACGAATCAGCGGAAATAATATTGATCGAGAGAGGCGAGTACATATCCTATGCAAACTGCGGCCTGCCTTATCATGTCGGCGGAGTGATAGGAGCGAGAGATTCACTGCTTCTGCAGACTCCGGAAGCCATGAGGAAAAAATATAATGTCGATGTAAGAATAAAGAACGAAGTCATTTCCATAGACCGTGAAAAAAAGACCGTGGAAGTGAAAGACAAAGACAGCGGAAAGACATATGAGGAAAGTTACGATCAGCTTGTGCTTTCGACGGGTTCGTCGCCGCTGAGACCGCCGATCCCGGGCATAGATTCACCGAGGATAATGACGCTCTGGACAGTTCCCGACACAGACAGGATCAAATTACTGATAAAAGAGCAGGGGATAAAGACGGCGGCAGTTATAGGCGGCGGATTTATCGGACTGGAGATGGCGGAGAATCTGCATCATGCCGGAGTGAAAGTTGATATCGTAGAGATGCTGGATCAGGTAATGGCACCGATGGATTACGAGATGGCGCAGCTCCTGCATGAAAATATCGCGGCGAACGGAGTCGGACTGTATCTCGGCGACGGCGTGGATTCGTTTGCGGACGACGGCGGCAGTGTGGCGATATCGCTCAAGAGCGGAAAGGTACTCAGGGCGGAAATGGTCATCCTGTCTATCGGCGTCAGAGCCAACGGGCAGCTTGCTGCGGAGGCGGGACTCGAAATGAATGCGCGCGGCGGCATTGTTACGGACAGGCATCTTCTGACGTCAGATCCGAGTATCTACGCTGTAGGCGATGTCACGGAAGTCGATGATCTGATTTTCGGCGGCAAAACAATGGTGCCTCTGGCGGGTCCGGCGAACAAGCAGGGCAGGATCGCAGCTGACAACATCATGGGCGGAGATGCGGAATATGTCGGCACGCAGGGCACGTCCGCGGTCAAGGTGTTCGATCTTACTGCAGCATCAACGGGAGCCAACGAAAAGACCCTGATAAAACGCGGGATGGAAAAGGGCAAAGACTACGAAACGATCATCATTACTCAGAACTCGCATGCGGGATATTACCCGGGTGCTGTGCCGATGACGATCAAAATGCTCTTTTCACCGGACGGGAAACAGATATTCGGCGCGCAGATAACCGGCATGGACGGCGTCGACAAACGTATAGATACAATAGCGACAGTGATAAGGCTCGGCGGCAGCGTGCAGGACCTTACACGGCTGGAACTCGCATATGCTCCGCCGTATTCATCGGCGAAAGATCCGGTGAACATGGCCGGATTCACGGCAGAAAATGTCATTACCGGCAAACTGCGTTTCTCGGCATGGGATGCAGTGGAGAAGACGGAAGATGCTGTTCTGGTGGACGTGAGAGAAGATGCAGAGCGCATGGCCTTCGCGCTGCCGGGGGCGCTGAATATACCGCTCGGACAGCTCAGGAACAGACTTGATGAAATAGAGCGCGGCAAAACGCTGATTGTGTTCTGCGCGATAGGCGTCCGCTCATACAATGCGGTGCGCATACTGATGCAGAATGGTTTTGAAGATGTTCTGCTGTATCCTGCGGGGACCAACTTTTACAGATCGACGCATTACAAAGAATTCAGCAATGACGGTCCCGATGATACGGCCGTGACAGATGGAGGTGAACCCGAAAACGTGAAAACTGATAGACCCGATGTATCGGTGAGGATAGACTGCAGCGGACTGCAGTGTCCCGGGCCGATCATGAAAGTGTACGAGAGCATGAAAGAGCTGGAAGACGGTGCAGTAATGGAAGTTTCTGCGTCGGATCCGGGATTTATGCGCGACATAGGCGCGTGGTGCAGGCGTACGGGGAATACTCTTCTCGAAAGCGGAAGGCGCGGAAACGATTTCGTCGCGAAAGTGAGAAAGGGCGGAAGCGCAGCTCCCGTGAAAAGTGAAACTCGTGAAGAGGGCAAGACTATCATAGTGTTCTCCGGGGATATGGATAAAGTGCTGGCCAGCTTTATTATTGCCAACGGCGCGGCGGCCATGGGCAGACCGGTGACAATGTTCTTCACTTTCTGGGGGCTGACAGTACTGAGGAAAGCGCAGAAACAGCATGTGAACAAAACTTTCATGGAGTCGATGTTCGGCAGGATGCTGCCGAGAGGGAGCGGGAAACTGAAGCTGTCCAGAATGAATATGGGCGGCATGGGTACGGCCATGATGAAGAAGATCATGAACGATAAAAATGTCGATTCGCTCGATGAACTGATCAGAAAGGCAATCGCGAACGGCGTTAAGATCGTGGCCTGCACCATGAGCATGGATGTCATGGGCATCAAAGAGGAAGAGCTGATCGAGGGCGTGGAACTCGGAGGCGTAGGTACATATCTGGGGGATGCCGAAGAATCGGATGTAAACCTGTTCATATAAAATCATATTTCAGCTGAAACTGCTGTATCACCGGATGAATCTCCGCCGATGCAGCAGTTTTTTGATGCGTGATCGTGCGTACAGAACAAATGTTCACATTCCGCTATACATTTAAAAATCAATATGATATAATTTTCGTGGCTTTTGAAGGAGAGTTAGTATGGATTTTAAGATACACGCGGATTTTAAACCGACAGGCGACCAGCCGCAGGCAGTGGAAAAACTTGTCCAGGGACTGGACGCAGGAAAAAAATATCAGACGCTGATGGGCGTTACCGGCAGCGGCAAAACATTTACGATGGCGAATATCATCGAGAGAGTCCAGAAGCCGACTCTGATCATATCGCATAATAAAACGCTGGCCGCGCAGCTTTACGGCGAGTTCAAGGAATTCTTCCCGGAAAACGCAGTCGAATATTTTGTTTCGTACTACGATTATTACCAGCCTGAAGCATATGTCGCTTCGACAGATACATACATCGAAAAAGATTCCGACATCAATGATGAAATAGATAAACTGAGGCATTCGGCAACTGCAGCTCTGAACGAGAGACGCGATGTTATCGTGGTCGCTTCGGTCTCATGCATATACGGACTCGGATCGCCGGTGGATTATGAGAAGCAGGTGCTTTCTCTGCGCCCGGGCATGGAGAAAAACCGTCAGGATATCCTGCGGAAGCTCGTGGATATAAGATATGACAGAAACGACCTCGTTCTTGAGCGGGGAACGTTCCGCGTCCGGGGAGACACTATAGATGTTATTCCGGCCGGAGAAGAAAATGCGGTCAGGATAGAGCTTTTCGGCGATGAAGTTGAAAGCATCAAGGAGTTCGACCCGGTAACGGGAGAAATCATCGGCCTCAGAAATCATGTCGCGATTTTCCCGGCGTCGCATTATGTGACATCGCCGGAAAAACTGGAAACGGCGATCTCGACAATCGAAAAAGAACTCGAGGAACGCATCAGATGGTTCAATGAAAGAGGAAAACTGATAGAAGCACAGAGGATAGAACAGCGTACAAGATACGATCTGGAAATGCTGCGCGAGATAGGCAGATGCAAGGGAATAGAAAACTATACCAGACATCTTAATAATATGCCGCAAGGCACCAGGCCTTACACGCTTATTGACTATTTCAAGGACGATTATCTGATAATCATGGACGAGTCGCATGCGATGCTGCCGCAGCTCAGGGCTATGTACCGCGGCAATCTTTCCCGGAAAAACAGCCTTGTGGATTACGGCTTCCGTCTTCCTTCGGCGCTCGACAACAGACCGCTGACTTTTGAAGAGTTCGACAGCATGATCAAAAATATTATTTTCGTAAGCGCAACGCCGGCGGAATACGAGCGCAAAGTGAGCGGAGGGATCAGCGCGGAGCAGCTGATAAGACCTACAGGACTTCTCGATCCGCCGATAGAGGTGGTTCCAACAGAGGGTCAGATAGATCATCTGATCGGAGAGATCAACAAGACGACGGCCAAGCACGAAAGGGTGCTGGTAACGACTTTGACGAAAAAAATGGCTGAAGATCTGACTGATTATCTGAAAAATACGGGTATAAAAGTAAAGTATCTTCATTCCGATATAGACACGCTTGAAAGGACGGAGATCATACGCGACCTCAGACGCGGGGAATTCGATGTGCTGGTGGGCATAAACCTTTTGCGTGAGGGCCTTGATCTTCCGGAAGTATCGCTCGTGGCCATACTCGATGCGGACAGAGAGGGTTTCCTGCGTACCGAAACTTCTCTCATGCAGACAGTCGGACGCGCATCGAGAAATGTCGGCGGCCGGGTGATCATGTATGCGGATGCGGTCAGTCCGGCCATGAAGTACACTATCGACGAGACGGAGAGGCGCCGCGGCATACAGCAGAAGTACAACGAAGAAAACGGCATTACTCCGACCACCGTCAAAAAAGCAGTGCGCGACGCTATCGAAGCTACTAAAGCGGCGGAGGACATTGATGAATACAAGGGAAAGAAACCTCTGGAACTCACGAAGAAAGAACTGCAGGAGTATGTGAAGGAACTTGAAAAGGAAATGAAACAGGCAGCGGCAGATCTGCAGTTCGAGCGCGCGGCGATGCTGAGAGATCAGATATTCGAATACCGGGCAAAAATTTAACGCTGAAAAGGGAGAAAAATGGCAGACGAGATAATAATAAAAGGTGCAAAGGAAAACAATCTGAAGAATATCGATGTGAAAATACCGAGAGACAAACTGGTGGTGCTTACCGGCCTTTCGGGAAGCGGAAAATCATCGCTGGCATTCGATACTATTTATGCGGAAGGGCAGAGAAGATATGTGGAAAGCTTGTCCTCATATGCCAGACAGTTCCTCGGCCAGATGGACAAACCGGATGTCGAATATATAGAAGGGCTTTCACCGGCGATATCCATAGATCAGAAAACGACCAGCAAGAATCCGCGGTCGACTGTCGGCACGGTCACGGAGATATATGATTACCTCCGTCTTCTATACGCGAGAATAGGTATACCTCACTGTCCGGTCTGCGGACGGGAGATCACGAGTCAGTCCGTCGATCAGATCGTGGACATCCTCATGGGATACGGCGAAGGCACAAGACTTACCGTCATGGCGCCGGTCATCAGGGAAAAGAAAGGAACGCACGAGAAGATAATCGACAGGATCAGGCGTGAGGGATTCACGCGTGTCAGGGTCGATGATGAGATATACAAAATAGGCGAAGACGAGATCAGGATGGAAAAGTCATTCAGGCATTCCATCGATATTGTCGTAGACAGGATAAAGGTCAGGGAAGGCGCTGAAAGCAGACTGGCCGAGGCGTGCGAGCTGGCGATACAGAACGGCGAAGGGCTCGTGCGGGTTGAAATAAAAGGCGATGGGGGCTATGAAGGCGAAAAGATCTTCAGCACGAAATTCGCCTGCCCGGAACACGGGAGCAGCATCGAAGAACTGGAACCGAGGATGTTTTCTTTCAACAGTCCGTTCGGAGCATGTCCTGAATGCAACGGCCTGGGCTTTATAGAGAGCGTGGAGCCGGATCTCATTATTCCGGACAAGAGCAAAAGCATCAACGGCGGTGCGCTCAATCTGTTTTATGCGAGCATGGAATTCAAGGGCTTCTATAAACGCATGGTGCAGGCTCTGGCCGAAGAGCACGGAGTATCTTTCGATACGCCGTATGAAAAGCTGCCGAAAAAATTTACGAAGGAACTTCTTTACGGCACCGGCAGCCGTCATCTTAAATATTATTACCAGAGGAGCAACGGTCAGAAATCTTACCGTGATCATCCTTTTGAGGGACTGATAAATAACCTGGAAAGACGCTACAGAAAAACGAATTCCGAAATGATGAAGGAATGGCTGCAGAAATATATGACCGTCTCTCCGTGCGAGGCGTGCGGCGGGAAGAGGCTGAAGCCGGAGGTGCTCGCTGTTACTGTCGGCGGACTCAACATTGCGGATTTCTGCGATATGCCTGTAAAGCAGGAAATGGATTTTATCGAAAAGCTCGAGCTGTCGGAGAAAGAAGAAAAGATCGCGCATCAGATAGTGAAGGAAATCACGGCCAGACTGCAGTTCATGAAACAGGTGGGCCTGGATTATCTGACGATGTCCAGGGCTTCGGCGACACTTTCGGGAGGAGAATCGCAGAGGATCAGACTGGCGACGCAGATAGGCTCCGGGCTGGTCGGGGTCCTGTATATACTCGACGAACCGAGCATCGGACTGCATCAGAAGGACAATGCCATGCTGCTGAAGTCTCTGAGAAGCCTGACTGATGCGGGGAATACATTACTTGTAGTCGAACACGACGAGGAGACGATGTATGCGGCCGATGAGATCATCGATATCGGTCCGGGCGCGGGCATCCACGGCGGAGAAGTCGTGGCGCAGGGAAGCGTTGAGGACATAAAAAACTGCAGTACGTCCATTACCGGCATGTATCTTTCGGGCAAAAAGAAAATCGAGGTGCCGGAAACGAGGCGTAAGGGGAATGGAAGGAACATCATTATCAAGGGTGCGAAGGAGCATAATCTGCAGAATGTCGACGTGAAAATACCGCTGGGAAAATTCGTCTGTGTGACCGGCGTTTCGGGATCAGGGAAAAGCAGCCTGATAAATGAAATACTCTATAAAGGGCTGGCGCAGAAGCTCTACGGCTCAAAAGACAAGCCGGGAGAGCATAAAAGCATTACCGGGCTGCAGAATATCGACAAGGTCATCGATATCGATCAGTCGCCGATAGGGCG
Source organism: Eubacteriaceae bacterium (assembly GCA_022652985.1). Taxonomy (GTDB): domain Bacteria; phylum Bacillota; class Clostridia; order Peptostreptococcales; family Anaerovoracaceae; genus JALCRY01. Next base: position 71,897 of record JALCRY010000006.1, read on the forward strand.
TACTCCGAGGTCGAACCCGGCGACGTATACGGGCGTTTTCACGCATATCAGATCGCTGTTTGCAGAGATGAATGAGTCTAAGATAAGAGGCTACAAGCAGGGACGTTTCAGCTTCAATGTCAAGGGCGGACGGTGCGAGGCGTGCAAGGGCGACGGCATCATCAAGATCGAGATGAATTTTCTGCCGGATGTTTATGTACCATGCGAGGTATGCCACGGCAGGCGCTACAACAGGGAAACGCTGGAAGTGCATTACAGAGGAAAGAATATATTTGAAGTGCTCGATATGAATGTCAGCGAGGCGCTGGAGTTTTTCAAAAATATTCCGTCGATCACCAGGAAGCTGGATACGCTGGAGCAGGTGGGACTCGGTTATATCAAACTCGGTCAGCCGTCGACACAGCTTTCGGGAGGAGAGGCGCAGAGGATCAAGCTGGCGTCGGAGCTTTCGAAAAGGGGTACCGGACGGACGATGTATATCCTTGACGAACCTACGACGGGTCTGCATTTCGCGGATGTCGACCGTCTGCTGCAGGTCCTCGACCAGCTCGTGGACGCGGGAAACACGGTCGTGGTGATCGAGCATAATCTCGATGTAATCAAGCGTGCGGATCATATCATTGACCTCGGACCGGACGGCGGAGACCGCGGAGGCGAGATAGTGGCGCAGGGTACTCCGGAGCAGGTGGCAGAGGTAAAAACATCATATACGGGCCAATATTTGAAAAAAATGTTATAATTGCGCCATCTTATGTTAAAATAGGATAACCGCGCATGCGGCAATAAATATTACACAGCGACAATGATAATTGTGGAGGCACTATCCAAATGATAGAAAAAGTTAATATGACTATGCTTACCGATTTTTATGAAATCACCATGGCTAATGGTTATTTCGAATCGGGCATGAAGGACGAGATCGCATATTTTGATATGTTTTTCAGAGTGATCCCGGACAAAGGCGGCTTCGCTATCACAGCCGGGCTCGAGCAGGTCATAAGGTATATGCAGTCCCTGAAATTCACGGAAGAGGACCTTGAATATTTAAGAGCAAAGGACTGCTTCTCCGAAGGATTTCTGGACTATCTCAGGAATTTCCATTTCGAATGCGATGTGTGGGCGATACCGGAAGGAACGCCGGTGTTCCCGTATGAGCCGATAGTTACTGTCAGGGGACCTGTCATACAGGCGCAGTTCCTGGAAACGATGGTACTTCTGCTGATAAACCATCAGAGTCTGATCGCGACCAAGGCCAGCAGGATCGTGAGAGCTGCCAAGGGCAGACCGGTCATGGAATTCGGGACCAGAAGAGCGCATGGACCTTCGGCGGCTATATACGGCGCCAGGGCCGCTTATATAGGCGGCTGCAGCGGAACGGCATGTACTATTTCGGACAGAGATATGGGTGTTACCGGGCTCGGCACGATGGCTCACAGCTGGGTGCAGATGTTTCCTTCAGAATATGAAGCATTCAAGGCATATGCTTCGATATATCCGGACAATTGTGTACTGCTGGTAGATACTTACAATGTGCTGAAAAGCGGGATCCCTACGGCAATAAAAGTTTTCCAGGAAATGAAGCCTGAAAAGATGGGCATCAGGATCGACAGCGGAGATGTCAGCTATCTGACCAAGAAGGCGAGAGCGATGCTCGATGCCGAAGGTCTTCAGGACTGCAGCATAGTTATTTCGAATTCGCTTGACGAGTACATCATACAGGATATCCTTCTCGAGGGCGCCTGCATTGATTCATTCGGAGTCGGCGAGAGGATGATCACAGCGAAGTCGGATCCTGTTTTTGGCGGCGTATATAAGCTGGCTGCTCTGGAAAAGGACGGTGTCATTATTCCGAAGATGAAGATCAGCGAGAATATTGAAAAGATCACGAATCCGGGTTTCAAAAATCTCTACAGGCTATTTGACAAAGATACTCACCATGCGATCGCGGATGTAATAACTCTGGACGGTGAGGCCGCGCCGGAAGGCGATGCGTATGAGATCTTCGACCCGCAGGCTGTCTGGAAGAGAAAGAAGCTCAATAATTTCTATGCCAAGAATCTGAGGCAGCAGATATTCAGGCACGGCGAACTCGTATATGATATGCCGTCGCTGGAGGAGATCAAGGAGTACTGCGCCGGTCAGATAGCGGGCATGTGGGAAGAGATGAGGAGATTTGAAAATCCTCAGACATATTATGTGGATCTTTCACCGAAACTCTGGAGTCTGAAGAATGAACTTCTGCACGATCACAATGCATAATAATAAATAAGCTTATTTGAGGCCGCAGACTGCGGCCTCATTTTTTGATCAGTTCAATATATAATATATAAAAAAGCCCCGATGAACTTATCGCTCATCAGGGCTCTGTCTGCTTAATATTAATTGACTGTTATTTCTGTCCCGAACACTTCATGACGTCTCTGATCTTGTGCTGAACCATGTCGCGTATTGCGTCACGTGCAGGGCCGAGATATTTACGAGGGTCAAATACCGAAGGATCCTCGTACATGCATTCTCTGATCTTGGCAGTCATAGCCAGTCTCAGATCTGTGTCTACGTTGATCTTGCATACTCCATGCTTAGCCGCTTCTGAAAGCATATCTTCAGGAACGCCCTGTGCGCCCGGTATGTCACCGCCGTATTTGTTGCAGAGTGCAACGAATTCAGGCATTACTGTCGATGCGCCGTGCAGAACGAGCGGGGTCTCAGGAAGCATCTGATGTATCTTTTCGAGTCTTTCAAAATCAAGATAAGGTGTGCCCTTGAACTTATATGCGCCGTGGCTGGTGCCGATTGCGACTGCCAGTGAATCAACGCCTGTCTTTTCAACGAATTCAATTGCTTCATCAGGGTCTGTGAATGTTGCTTCTCTCGCATCTACATTGACAGCATCTTCGACGCCGGCCAGTTTCCCGAGCTCAGCTTCTACGACAACGCCCTTGGCGTGCGCATAGTCTACGACCTTTTTCGTAAGAGCGATGTTCTCTTCGAAAGGATATTTCGAACCGTCGATCATTACTGACGAAAAACCGTTGTCGACACAGTCTTTGCATATTTCGAAATCAGCACCGTGGTCGAGATGGAGCACGAGGTCGAGACCTGTGTCTTCGATAGCTGCTTCAACCAGTTTCACGAGATAGACAGGGTTGGCATATTTTCTTGCGCCTGCCGAAACCTGAAGTATAACCGGAGCATTTTCAAGTTCAGCTGCTTCTACGATGCCCTGGATGATTTCCATGTTGTTCACATTAAAAGCGCCGACAGCATAATCGCTGTTGAGGGCTTTGGCGAACATTTCCTTTGTTGTAATTAAAGCCATTTTATACCTCCATATATTTAAACAAGTGTGGACGGATAGTCCATGATCGCCGCTATCCTGAAGTAGATAACGGCCGCAGCCGTCAGTAATATGATGACCGCAACTATGATATCATTCTTATTGTACAGAAAATCTTTTAACTTATTCATGTTATCACCTCTGCAGGTTTATTTTAGCATAAATCCGTGCGATACTCTACCATTTGTTGTATAATAATATTCATGGTGGAAATTTCTGTAGAGAAAAATGATGCGGAACAGAGGCTCGACCGTTTCCTGAAGAAATACTTCCGGAAGGCGACTCTGTCACACATCTATAAAATGGTCCGCAAGGATATAAAAGTCAACGGAAAAAGGGCGAAACAGGAGAGTATGATACATGAAGGAGATATTATTTCCGTTTATGTATCAGACGATGATTTCGCTTCGCTTCGTGATGAACGCCATGTGATAAAAGCGAAGATGCAGTTCCGCATAGCCTATGAAGACGAGGATATCCTTATTGTGGAAAAGCCTTTCGGACTTCTCACACACGGCGACAGGACGGAAAAGAAAAATACGCTTCAGAATCAGGTGGCCGGTTATCTCATGGCGAAAGGAGAATATTCTCCCGGAACAGAGAAGACATTCGTGCCTTCGCCTGTCAACAGACTGGACAGGAATACCACCGGGCTCGTGATATTCGGAAAAAACGCGGAGGCTCTCAGAGAGTATTCAAAAATGATACGCGAAAGAGAATCTGTGAAAAAATACTATCTGACAATCGTATCCGGAGAGATGAAGGATGAACTCATACTCGAGGGAGAGATGGAAAAAGATGAAAAAACCAATACTGTCAGGATCTTAGACGATGATGACGGGGCTTCAGGTGAAGCCAAGTATATGAAGACCGCAGCCAGACCGTTAAAAACAGCAAACGGCTATACGCTTGCGGAAGTGGAACTCGTTACCGGCAGGACGCATCAGATACGTGCGCATCTTGCGGATGCCGGTTATCCGGTCATCGGGGATCACAAATACGGCAGCCAGCGGGTCAACAGAAGAATGAAAGACCGCTTCGGTCTCACGACGCAGCTGCTTCATTCATATAAGCTTGAATTTTCGGGCGGCAGACTGGCCGGGGAAACCGTTACGGCAGAAGTACCGGATATGTTCCGGAAAATCGAAGAAGGACTGTTCGGGAAGTAAAAATGACCGGAAGAGAAAAATTTGTGAAAATAAGGACGGCGGTAATAGACATTGCCGTTGTGGCGCTGATCGTGTGTGCGATATTGTTTTTCGTCAGACCGGTGATCGTGGACGGTGATTCGATGCTCCCGAATTTTCACAACAGAGACTATCTGTTCCTGAACGAACAGGCGTACAGGATCGGCAAACCACACCGCGGCGATGTGGTCGTATTCCATGTTACCGCAGGGGGAGAGGATGAGCTGTACATAAAGCGCGTCATCGGCATCCCGGGAGATAAAATAGACATTCACGGCGGCGATGTGTATGTGAACGGCGACAGGCAGGATCAGGAATATACGAAAGACGGGTACACGCCCGGTAACGTCAGCGGCGCTGTTGTGCCGAAGGGCAGGGTGTATGTGCTTGGCGACAATCGTGCAAACAGTATTGACAGCAGGATAATAGGAACTGTCAGAATATCGGATATCAGGGGACGGGCGATTTTCAGGCTGTTCCCGCTAAAAAGGATAGGAACGCTGCCCGAATATGGAACGGCAGAATAATTATTGATTAAAAGAAGGAAAGATATGGACGAACAGAAACAGGAAAATCTGGAACAGGCAGCTTCGGAAAGGACTGCCGTGCCTGCAAAGAAAAAGAAAGATACCGTCAGCAACCGCAGTTTCATAATTGCGCTGACTATAGTAATAATTCTCGGTGTGGTGCTGAATGTTTTTATCGGCTCTGTGAGAGTCAAGGAAACATCGATGCTGCCGAATTTTGTGGAGAACGATCATCTGCTGATAAACAAGATGGCCTATAAACTGGGAGAACCGCAAAGAGGAGATGTGATAATTTTCCGGAAGACTGTTTTCGGAACATCTGAAAATCTCATCAAAAGGGTCATCGGTCTTCCGGGGGATACGATAACGATCAAAAACGATCAAGTCTATATCAACGGGAAAAAGCAGGATCAGAGTTACACTAAAGACGGAATTACGACCGGCACTGTGAGCAATTTCAAGGTACCGGAGGGACAGCTTTATGTCATGGGCGACAACCGGGTAGTGAGCCTGGATTCACGGTCTCAGGACATAGGTACAGTAACGATAAGCAAGGTAAAAGGCAAGGTGATATTCAGGCTGACGCCTTTCAGCAAATTCGGCACGATCCCGCATTACGGAGGGGATGAATAGAAGTTATGAAAAAAGAAAGAAAGCTTGCAGCGAACAACAAAAAAGCTCGCCACGAGTATTTCATAGATGACGTCTACGAAGCAGGCATAGTCCTCACAGGTACTGAAATCAAGTCGGTGCGCAGGGGGAAAGTCAATATCAGAGACAGCTATGCGAAAATCGAAAACGGCGAAGCGTATATCATAGGGATGCATATCAGCCCCTATGAACAGGGAAATATTTTCAATGTTGATCCGCTGCGTCAGAGAAAACTGCTGCTTCACAAAAAAGAGATAAGAAAGCTTGAAGAAGCACAGCAGCAGCAGGGACAGACACTGATCCCGTTACAGATGTACATCAATGAGGACGGTCTTGCGAAAATAGAGATCGCAGTGGCCCGAGGCAAGAAGTTATATGATAAGAGGGCGGACATCGCAAAGAAGGACGCCGACAGAAGAATGCAACAGGCAAGGAGGAAATAAAATGGGTGATTTATTTGAAAAAGCTAAAAATCTCGGGGCAAAAGCAGCTGAGAGCGCAAAGGATGCAGGCGAAATAGGAAAATACAAAGTTGAGATCCAGAGCAAGAAGTCGGATATCAATGACGAAATGGTCAAGATCGGACAGTACATGTATTCGAAGTACCAGGATGAAGGCGCTGAAAAGACTGAATCCGCAGTTCTCGAGCATGCGAAGAAGATCGATGATCTCAACGCCGCAATAAAAGATCTGCAGGATAAAATCGAGGCTGTTAAAGCTGACTGAAACAGGGTATAATAATTATACCCTTATGGGGGTGTAATGGTTTCGACAGGGATGCGGAATTATGGTAAGCGGACCGAAGTTTGCTCAGTCTTCGTTAAAAAGGGCACGTTAAATATAAACGCTAAAAATAATAACAACACATACGCAATGGCTGCTTAGCGCAGCGCGTCGTCGGCCCATGTTCACCTGCAGGCAGGATAACCGGCGTCATAATGCAGGAAACCTTATGTGAAATCCCGGCAGCATAAGGGAATAACGGGATAGCGGAAAGTGAGATCTGCCATCGGAGCTCACAGGAAGCGAATAAAAATAACAATGGCTATGTCCGTAGAAAGCCATATGGAAGTGTTTTTGGACGCGAGTTCGACTCTCGCCATCTCCACCAAAAACGTCTTGTTACAACTTTTATCGGTAAAAAAATTTGAAGTTGAGCAAGTTTCAATATCATCTGTAAAATCAGAAGGTGCAAAAAGACCGTATCTCAGAGTTTTGAGGATACGGTTTTTTGCTGCCTGTATTTGTTCGACCACCATGTCGGTGCATTGCCCAGCCATGCAATTCAGCTTGGCAAGTTCTTTCGTGAATGGCTCGATGATGATGTTGAACGGCGGATTGTATTTCGCTTCAATGTCCAGTGTGACGTCTCTGGTATATGAGATGAAGATCTTCTCGAAGATGGCCTGATTCATCAACCGTTTAATGGTATCGCTGGCTCCTTTGTAGAAAGCCGCACAGTCATCCAGCAGATCGAGGGATTCGGTCAGATTCTGTGATATCTGCTCGAAGGTCAGATCATGCTGCCTGATCTCGTTATTGATCGCGGTCAACTCTTTCGTTATCTGCGCCTGTTCCTCTTTCAGAAGATCAAGCGGTATCGCATCGTTGTAGTGGGCTTCGAGCAGTTTCGCGCGTTTGTGTTCGAGCGTCCGTTTCTGCCCGAGCAGACCATCCATCTCAAGATCGTATTTTTCTTTTTCCTTCCTGATGACATTCTGCAATTCTTCCTCGATGGCCACACGCACTTCATGAGGAAGCTGAATGTTTTCGTAGAGCTGTTCGATCTTTCGTTCTACCTCCGGAATGAGTACGTGGCGCGTCTGGCAATCCGGGCATGTACCGCGGTGCCTTCCGCAGCATGCAAAGTAGGGATATACCTTTCCGTTCTTCTTCTTCGTGTTTGTGATGATCATCCGAGAACCGCAGTAGGCGCAATAAACTGTTCCTTTGAGGAAGTGGGGATGCTTGAAGTTTCTCTCCCCGTTGATCCGCGATGCGAGGATGGTCTGTACCCGTTCCCATGTGTCATCGTCTATCAGCGGCTCGTGAGATCCGGCATATTGCACGCCTTTGTATGTGACGATCCCTTTGTAGTAGGGGTTCTCCAATACCTTGAAGAGCGTCTGATAGGGGATCGGCTTCGATGGCATCCTCGGGGTTGATCGGGTGTTCAGTCCGCAGGCAGCGAGATAATCGGCAAGATTCTTCACTGTCCAGTCTCCGGTGGCATATTCATCAAACGCCAGCTTGATCAGCGGAGCGCGATCCTCGTCAAGCACCACAGTCCGTTCCTCCCGGCCTTTTTCATCTACAATGCGGACATTCTTATAGCCGAGAGGAGCTCTGCCTACGGTGCCGCCGCCCTTGACCTTTTCATTCATTCCTTTTTTGACTTCGGTGGCAAGATTCTGTGAATAGAACTCAGCGATAGAACTCATGATGCCGTGGAGCAGCATTCCGGAAGGCGTTTCATCGATGCTTTCCGAAGTAGACACAAGCTGAACGCCGCATTCCCGGAGCACTTTCATGATCTCGGCATCGTCTTCTCTGTTCCGAGCCAGTCTGTCTACTTTGTGGACGATCACATAATCTACCCGGTCGGCATTCTCTTTGACATATTCGAGCATCGCCTGAAGCTGAGGACGGTCTGCGGACTTGGCGGATGCGCCTCGATCCACAAACTCCTTGCCCACGAATGCTCCGAGGGATTGTGCTTTGTTCTTGTTCGCCTCACGCTGGGCAGGAATAGAGAATCCTTCATCGTGGCCGCCGCCTCGCTCAGCCTGACCGCGTGTGGATACGCGCAGATAGGACACAGCGAACTTGGGCGTCATGGATTCCATGAATGCATGCGCAGCATTTGCCATTAGATTCGTGTTGCTCATCGGTCTACCTCCTTTCTTGAGTCATCACATATTAGCTCTGTTTCGGGAATATATCCACTTGTATTTGCGCTTATCCGGTCGATTTATCCGCAGCTTTTTCAGCCTTGCCGGGCTTGTCCTTTGCCGTCATGATCAGTGCCTGACAGATCTTGTGGATATCGATCTTGTCACGATATTCCGGAATCAGTCGGAAGGCCTGTGTGGCTTTTTGTTTCTCTTGTTTCCCCATTTCCGCAAAACTCCCTTCAAGTACATCTTCTTCATCGGTTGCTCCTTTCTGCCCGATAGGGGCGATTTGATTATTCCGGGACAGCCCATGACGGTGAAGGCCGCCACAGGCATCCCAACAATTTTAGAACTGAGCTATCTTATCTTGATGGTTTTGATCGCTTTCCTGCGGATGAGGAACCCGTCAAGCATTTCGATGGCCAGATAGCCGATCTTATCCTGAAGGGCGTATGCTTCCGCAAGTACCCTGACCATCAGCGGCCTTCTGACGACGATCCAGTAGTAGGAGAAGTCACCAAAGGCCACAGGGCATTTGCCGGATTCCGCACCCGGCATGAAATTGGAGATGCGGACAGGTCTGCCAAGTAGAGTATCCTCACTGCCACGCCAGAGGAAATTTCCGGAATCGTCTTTCAGATTGCGAAGATACAGCGCGGTCACATCATTCATCATCCATGTGCCGCATTCCCGGTATTCCGGATCAAGGGAGAAATACAGCGAAGTGATATCATCGAATGTGAGCGAATCCGTCTCTGCACCTGTCACGGCACCGTGCTCCGGATGAAGGATACCGAAGGCGGACGTTTCTCCGTTGCCGTTGATAAAGCCTTCATCTTCACCACGAGCAAAAGTCTTTGACAGACGGTTAATGAGATAATCTTCGACATTGAATCCAACATCATACAGAAAAGCGGATTCCAGCTTCACGATAGAAGCGAGCTTTTTGCACTGCGACATTGTGGTGTCGAAATCTGTCATTCCGTCCGAAATCGGGATCTCGCCAGTTTCCGGTACCCACAGGCTTTTGTCATCTGTGTCCCTTGCGATGAACTTGTAAGATGAATCGTAGGTGTCGAATACAGAAGCGATATCTCTGAATGCGCTTCTTGCAGTCAGCTTGTTGCGGTATTTCGTATTTGCGCCTATCGGCATGATATGTGTGCCAGTGGATTCATCCTTTCCGATCTGCTGTTCATCCAGCAGCTTCGGCCTGCCGCGCATCGCGTTCCAGAAAGTTCTCTCGTATTCTGCATCGGCTGTGTTATATACTTTTTCAGTGAATTTTGCGTTCATCATCTTTTCCTCCTGTTCAGTTCGTTTTCGCATACCGGGCAGCTATACAGACCCAGTTCATGGGAATTCAGGCATCTGCCGATCTGCTTCAGATTATGTGTGCATCTCGGACACTGGATATCATAGGCCAGTGCCATTTCGATGTTATGCGGTTGGCCTGCATGCAGACGATAGTAGTGATGGAGATCACCGTTTTCATCTTTTATGATCTCGTCTTTGAGCCACAGAGAACACATGCTTTCCGCATACTCGTCTGTGTAGCTTGTCTCGTGCGGAATCAGATATTTTCCGCCTTTTTTGAATGCTGTTAAACCATAAATCATAGTAAAATCCTCCTTTTTTGATTGCTTTAATTACCCGTTTGAAATCGCGGACGTGTACGCGTGACCACGCGCCCGTTCTGAAGGTACTTGCCCGTAGAGATCAGATGCCCCCTACAGGGCTTTTCCGCGTTCATCTTTGAAACCGTGTTTTCTGCAGTAGTCCATCGCATCGTGATAACTCAGAAAATACAGACCGGATGATCGGTAGGCCACACACCATGTGACGGGAGCATTGTCCTTGCTCTTCATCAGCACAGCGGTTTCGCCGCGCGGACTTCTGAGAAGTTTACGGCCTTCGTACTTTTCCGTTTCGATGTCCGCTGCCTTGAGATTTGTCTTTCCATCTACAAGACAGATGTCTCCGATAATCATGTTTTCCTCCTTTCTGTGGTGATCACAGTTTTGCGTGGGGCACTTCGTGGCAATTGATTAAGGTATTTTCTATAAAGAAAATGAATATTGAAACAACCGAAATTACCTGCCACGACATGCC